>PWJA01000161.1 GCA_003560975.1 Gammaproteobacteria bacterium | reverse complement strand
TCTGGCTCCACAACGTCGCATCGGGGTTACATCCCCGACGGCCATAACCCGCACACGGCAGCGGAAATCCGCCCGGGGTCAGCCCCCTCTCACCGTCTCGACCAGCACGGCGACGTTTTCGGGGTCGACCTGGGGGGTGATGCCGTGGCCGAGGTTGAAGATGTGGCCGGGTCCGTCGCCGAAGCTGGCCAGAACGCGACGCGCCTCCGCTGCCACGATGTCCGGGCTCGTCAGCATCACCGCCGGATCGAGATTGCCCTGCAGCGCAACCCGGTGGCCGACCCGGGCCCGGGCTTCGGCCAGATCCATGGTCCAGTCCACGCCCAGCCCCTGACAACCGCTGTCGGCAAGCAGTTCCAGATGCTGACCGCAGCCCTTGCCGAACAGGATCAGCGGCGTGTCCGGGCAGGTCTGCTTGAGCCGGTCGACGATGCGCTGCTGCGAAGCCAGCGAATACTCGCGGTAGAGCCTGGGCGATAAAACTCCACCCCAGGAATCGAAGATCATGAGCGCATCCGCGCCCGCTTCGACCTGGGCGGCCAGATAGGCCGCCGTGGCGTCGGCCAGGTGGTTCATGAGCCGATGAGCGGCGTCCGGCTCGGCCAGCAGCATCTTCTTTGCCTGGGCGAAATCCTTGCTGCTGCGACCTTCGATCATGTAGGTCGCCACGGTCCACGGGCTGCCGGCAAAACCGATCAGCGGCGTCGCCTTGGGCAGGCCGGACCGGATCAGGCGCACCGCCTCCATGACGTAGCCGGTATCGTCCATCGGATCGGGCATGGGCAGCGCGGCGATGTCGGACGGACCTTTCAGCGGCCGATCGAAGTAGGGTCCTTCGCCGGGAGCAAAGCCCAGCCCCAGGCCCATGGCATGCGGCAGGATGAGAATGTCGGAAAACAGGATGGCGGCATCGAACCCGAACCGATCGATCGGCTGCAGGGTGACTTCGCAGGCCAGCTCGGGATTCCCGGCCAGATCGAGAAAGCTGCCGGCGCGGGCGCGGGTGGCGCGGTACTCGGGCAGATAACGGCCGGCCTGGCGCATCATCCAGATCGGAGTCCGCTCCGTGGGCTCGCGCCGCAGGGCTCGCAGGAACAGGCTGTCTTGACAATCGTTCATATGCTTCGAAAGACCTCTCGAATATCATCGACCGGGCACGGTCGCAGGACCGCACGTCCGATCTTTTCCACAAGGACCAGGCGAATCTGGTCGTCCATGTTCTTCTTGTCCAGCCGCATCAGGTCCAGCAAGCGCTCCGGATCCTGATCAGACGGCAGGGTTGTGTCCAGACCCAGGCGCTGGAGTAAGTGATCCATGCGCTCGGCGGTTCCCGTCGGCGCCAGGCTGAGCAGCTCGCTCATCCGGGTTGCCAGGCTCATGCCGATGGCCACAGCTTCCCCGTGGCGGTAGCGTTGATAGCCGGTGGCTGTTTCCAGGGCATGGCCGAAGGTATGGCCGAAATTGAGCAAGGCCCGCTCACCGGCTTCGCGCTCGTCGGCGGCGACGACCTCGGCCTTGTTTTGCACCGACCGTTCGATGGCTTCCATCAGCGCATCCGGCAACCGCGCCGCCAGCGCTCCGGCCTGCTGCTCGAGCCAGGCGAAGAAGGTTTCGTCTCGAATCGCGCCGTACTTGACCACTTCGGCCAACCCCGCGCGATAGTCCCGCTCGTCCAGCGTCGCCAGCGTATCCACGTCGATGATGACGGCGGCCGGGGCGTGGAAGGCGCCGACCAGGTTCTTTCCGGCCGGCAGATTCACGCCGGTCTTGCCGCCGACGGCCGCATCGACCTGGGCAAGCAGGGTGGTCGGCGCCTGGATGATGCGAATGCCGCGCATGTAGGCGGCCGCGGCGAAACCGGCCATATCACCGATCACGCCGCCGCCCAGTGCGACCACGGTGGCGTCGCGCTGGGCCGCCAGGGCGACCAGCGCCTCGATCAGCTTTTGCCAGTTCGCCAGCGTCTTCTGATCCTCGCCATCCGGCAGCACCGCAACCTTGCGGTGCGCAACCGAGCCCAGCGCCGCGTCGAGACGCTCCAGGTAGTGTCCGGCCACGGTCTCGTCGCTGACCACCAGAACCCTCCCGCTCAGGTGACGGTCCCAGGTTCCCTGCATGGCCAGCAGTCCCTTGCCCACGTAGACCGGATATTCACCACCGCCGTGGCGGACCGGAATGACTTTCATGTGCTGTCGCTCTCGTTCAATTGGTTGCGAATTTCCTGCTCGGCCCTGAGGGCCATCTTTGCCGGACTGGTGTTGGCGGAGCGGATCACCAGGTGGGCACAGTCCCGGTACAGATCCTCGCGCTCGGCGGCCAGCCTCTCGAGGCGCTCGCGCCGATCCGGAGCCTGGAGCAGCGGTCTGCGCTGATCACGCGCCAGGCGCTTGAGTTGCTGGTCCACCGTGGTCTGCAGCCAGACCACCAGGCCGCGTGCGCGCATCCGCTCGCGGTTGCCCGGGTCCAGCACGCTGCCGCCACCGGTGGCCAGCAGAATGCCGTCGCGCCGCAGAAGTTCGTCGAGCATGGCGCTCTCGCGCGCCCGGAAGCCGGCCTCGCCTTCGATTTCGAAAATCAGGCCGACCTCCACCCCGCAACGCCGCTCGATCTGCTGATCGAGGTCGACAAACTCCAGCCCGAAACGCGGGGCCAGCGCTCTTCCCACCGTGGTCTTGCCGGAGCCCATCGGCCCGACCAGCACTAGATTCCGCACGGCGCAAACTCGACCCGAACCGACGCGCTGCTCAGACGGATTTCAACCGCGAGAACATCGTGCTTCCTTCATGCCCTGTCGACAACATCGGCCACGGTTCCGGCAAACAAAGGCGTCATGCTAGCACGGTCGCAAGCCTGCCCAGCGGGCGCATTTGCTACCATAGCCGCTGGAATCATGCCGACTGGCATCAAGCCCCATGCTGCGTTTCTCCATCCTGTTCGTCGTGTTGCTGCTGGCCCTGTTCACCATCGAGGTGCTGCAGCCGGTGCAGGATCACGTGATCCTGCCGTTTACCGCCGTGCTGGCCAACATCTCTGTCTTCATCATCGAGCTGTTCGACAGCGGCGTGGAGTCGTACGGCAAGGTCATCCGGGACCTGGAAAGCGGCTTTGCCGTCAGCATCGAGCCGGGCTGCAATGGCGTGGAGGCGCTGATCATCCTGTTTGCGGCCATCTTCGCGTTCCCGGCCTCGCTCAAACACAAACTGATCGGCTTCGCCATCGGTTTCGTCGCCATCCAGTCGCTGAATCTGGTCCGCATCATCAGCCTGTTCTACCTCGGCCAGTGGAACATGACCTGGTTCAACTGGTTTCACCTGTACCTGTGGCAGGCCCTGATCATTCTCGATGCCCTGGTCGTCTGGCTGATCTGGCTGCGCATGTTGCCGCCGCGGTCCGGCCCGGGCGACGGATCCGGATCTCCGAAACCTGCACTCGGCGGGGCATGAAGCAACTGCTGATTGCCGGATGCGGCGACCTGGGTCAGCGTCTCGCCCGGCGCCTGGACCGGTCAGGCTGGACGACGCACGGCCTGCGCCGACGGCCAGACCAGCTCGCAGAACCGGTTCGTGCCATCGGCGGCGATCTTCTCGACCCGTCCAGTCTCGAAGCCGTTGCTCGCCGCTGGGATGCCATCGTCTACCAGGCCACGCCCGGCCAGCGCACCGCTGAAGAGTATCGTCGCAGCTACGTCGACGGCCTGGTCAACCTGCTGCGACAGGCCAGCGCCGACCGCCTGATCTTCGTGTCCAGCAGCGCGGTCTATGGCCAGGACCAGGGCCAGTGGGTCGACGAGCATTCGCCGACCGAGCCCGGCAGTTTTTCCGGCGAGATTCTTCTCGAGGCCGAGGCCGAGGCCCGGAAACACGGCGGCATCGCGGTTCGCTTTTCGGGTATTTACGGACCCGGCCGCGACTACCTGATCCGCTCGGTTTCCTCAGGCCAGGCGCGCTGCCGGCCGGACCCACCGCAGTGGACCAACCGCATTCACTCCGAGGACTGTGCCGGCGTGCTGGCCCATGTCCTGGAACTTGCGTCGCCGGAACCCGTTTATTGCGCCAGTGACCCCCACCCGGCTCCGCGTTGCGAGGTACTGCAGTGGCTGGCCGACCAGCTCGAGGTTCCCGGACCGCGCCGTGATCTCGAGACCGGCGGCCAGGGCAAGCGCGTTTCCAGCCGTCGCCTGATCGACAGCGGCTTCCAGTTTCAATACCCCAGCTACCAGACCGGATACAGAGAGCTCTTGCCATGACCACACCGATGACCGCCGCCATGCTCGCCCGTTACCAGGACGGTTTTGACCGCGCCGTCGCTGCCAACGTGCCGGAACCAACCGCCATGACCCTGGCCACGGTCGACGAACAGGGCCGGCCCAGCGCCCGGACCATGCTGCTCAAGGGCGCGGACGCGGACGGCTTCGTGTTCTACACCAACCTCGAGTCGCGCAAGGGTCGGCAACTGGCCGGCAATCCGAACGTCTCGCTGGTCTTTTTCTGGCGCGAAATCCACGAACAGGTCAAGGTCGACGGCCGGGTCGAGCCGGTCAGCGCCGCGGAAGCGGACGCCTACTTCGCCAGTCGGCCGCGCGGCAGCCAGATCGGGGCCTGGGCCTCTTTGCAGTCGCGGCCGCTGGACGCACGCGAAACCTTCGATCAGCGCATCGCCGAAGCCGAGACCCGCTACCAGGACCGGGACGTGCCACGGCCGCCGCACTGGTCCGGGTTCCGCGTCCAGCCGCGGCGGGTGGAATTCTGGTACGCACGCCCCTATCGACTGCACGAACGGGTCTGCTTCGAGCTCATCGACGGGCAGTGGCAGGAAACGCTGCTCTACCCCTGATGCTCGTGGGGGCTTGGGCGGGCGGCGGGTTCGGGTGGGGGCCTGGTCGGGGTTGCGGTGCCGGATTCTGGGACTGGCCGTCGGCCGTGTAAGGCCGACCTACGGTTCGTGCCCGATGGGTCCTCCGGGTCCGTTGGGGGCGAGCGTTTGCGGCGGTCCGGGTCGCGCGGAGGGGCCGTCGGCCGTGTAAGGCCGACCTACGGGTCGTGTCCCGATGGGTCCTCCGGGTCCGTTGGAGGCGGACGTTTGCGGCGATCCAGGTCGCGCTGAATCCAGCCCGCGGCCAGTTCGCGCCAGGGAGGGCGGTCCAGCGGCCGGGGTTCGTACAGGCCGGCGGCCTGGCGCTGGCGCTGCGCTTCGTAGAGAATCAGGGCGGTGGCGACCGAAACGTTGAGCGACTGGCTCATCCCCAGCATCGGAATCACGATTTCCTGGTCGACCCGATCCAGGGCCTCGTCGCTGACGCCGAATTTTTCCGTGCCCAGTACGATGGCGGTGGGTCGGGTGTAATCCGGCTCCCGGAAATCCACCGCCGACGAGGAGAAATGAGCAGCATACAGACGAAAACCGGCCTGGCGGAGCATTTGCAGACCCGAGCCCGTGTCGGGATGACGAATCAACTCCACCCAGCGCTGGGCGCCCTGCGAGGTGTGATTGAGCTTCGGCAACCCTTCGCTGGCGGGCACGGCGTGGGCCTGCATGACGCCGACCGCGTCGCAGGTGCGAATCACCGCAGCCACGTTGTGCGGCTTGTGGACCCGCTCCATGAACACGGTCAAGTCCGGCTGACGACGCGCCGCGACGGCTTCGATACGGGCTTTTCGTTCCGGCCTCATCACGCTATCGTAAGCGATTGCGCCCACCGCACAGGTCTTCCGTGACGTCCTGGTACGAACAGCTCAAAAGCATTGTCAACCGCCACGAGCCGGCCGCCGACGAAAACGCCCTGGCGCGCGCGGCCGCCGTTGTGCTGCTGGAAATGGCCGCCGCCGACGACCAGTTTGACGCATCCGAGCTGGAGGTTGTGCATGAGGCCATGGGCAAGGCCTTCGAGCTCGATGGACGCGAGCTCGACGCGCTGATCTCCGAGGCCAAGACCCTGCGCAGTCAGGCGGTGTCCCTGCACGACTACACTCGCAGCCTGCGCATCGGCCTGCCCCGCGCCAGCCGCGACGAACTGATCGGCTGGCTCTGGCGGGTGGCCTTCGCCGACGGCCACCTCGACCGCTACGAGGAACAGCTGCTGCGCCGCCTGGCCGATCTGCTCGGCGTGCCGCACGAGGAGTTCATCCGCCAGAAGCACCTGGCCGCGGAAAAATGAGGATGCGCCCGGCCTGCGCGCTTGTCGGCATCGTATTGAGCTGCAGCCTGGCCGCCGCCGAGCCGGACTTTGCGGATTTTGTCGCCCTGATTGACGCCAGCCTGGCCGAGAGCGGCGCGGGCGGTTATCCGGGGGAGCGCATCGACGTCTATCGCCGCGCCGAATCCGGCTGGGAAATCCAGATCATCGCGGCCTGGGACGGCGCTGGCTGGCGGCTGCTGGCTTTGCGCCTGCACCATCCCGACCGCATCGAGGCCGCCGACGAGCGTTGGCTGGAACGCTACGAGCTGCTGCTGGCGTCACTCGAGGTGGAAGACCTGGAAGCGCTGGAAGAACCCGAGCTGTTCGAGGTCCCGGCGCCGGCTTTTCTTCCGGCCTGGCCGGAAGAACTGCGCGCCCGCCAGTTCAACATCGGCTCGTTCTGGTATCAGGCACGCTGGTTCAATGCCGGCGGACTGGACGAGGAGGCCCGCTGGGCCCTGCGCAGTTTCGAGCTGGTTGCCCGCCCCCGGGTTCGTCAATGAACGAAGAACTGCTGCTGGAAACTGAACTCGCGGGCCGGACCCGGGCGGTCTTCGGGATGCACTGAAACCCGGAACGTGATTCGTTCCTCGTTGTGGAAGCGGAAGCTGCCGAGGTAATAGATCGCGTCCTGCTCGGTCACTTCACGCAGCTCCACGTCGCGCCGCTGGCCGGCAATGTTGACCGCCTCGACCCGAATGCTGGCCCGGACCGGTCGGTCCATGCCCTGTTCGTTTTTGCGCAGCACCGCCAGATTGAGCAGGGCGCGCGAAGACGAACGCTGAACCCCGATCGCCGAGGCGACTTCGGGAGTGAGCTGGCTGGTGTTGATCGCGCTGTAGTGGACAAGATGCGAGCCGAGATCTTCGGCCTGCTGCGCCGCGGCCGTGCTCGCCCACAGCATCAGGAAGACGAACCACCATCCCCGAACCCGCCGACTGTCGGTTTTTTTCATGGGCTGCTTCCCGTTGTCAATGAAATTCCTCGTCGATCATGAAACCGCAGACCGGTGCTTCGGCCGAAATCTTGCATCCGGCCCACCCCCCTACAGACCCATGAGAATGATCAGAAACTGGATGCCGATGATGGCGACCAGCGGCGACAGATCGATCCCGCCGAGATTGGGCAGAACTCGCCGAATGGGCTCGAGGACCGGATCGGTGAGCTGAAAGATCAGCGGCACGATCGGATGGCGCACGCCGTGGCCGACCCACGACAGGATCACGCCGATGACGATCAGGATCATGTACAGCACCAGGAGCATGCGCATCAGGCGCAGCAGCGCCAGCAAGGCCAGCACCATCGGATCGGGCGTTTGCCCCGCGACCCCGACCAGGATGAACAGGCTGATCAACTGCACCACGTACAGCGCGATCACCCCGGCGGTGTTGATCCGGCCGACGTTGGGCACCAGCTTGCCGAGCGGCCGAAGCAGCGGATCGGTCAGGCGCACCAGGACCTGCACGACGGGGTTGTAGAAATCCGCCCGGGAAGCCTCCAGCAGGACCCGCAGCAGGATGACCACCAGGTACAGGTGGAACACGGTTTCAATCAGAAAGGCAAAGGCGTTGGTCGGCGAACCCATGTCAGTTGTCTCCCAGTTCGCGCCCGCGCCGAACGGCAGCCTCGACCGCGCGATTGACCATTTCGTCGAAGTTGTTCCTGCCCAGGCTTTCCAGAGCGGCCTGGGTCGTGCCGCCCGGCGAGGTCACGCGCATGCGCAACTCACCGGCCGGCAAGCCGGACTCGACCAGCATCAATCCGGCCCCGAAGGCGGTCTGGCGCGCCAGCTGGGCGGCCACGGCCGGCGCCAGGCCGGCGCGCTCACCGGCCAGGGCGAGCTGCTCGGCGAGGGCGAAAAAATAGGCCGGCCCGGAGCCCGAGACGGCAGTGACCACGTCCATCAGGGATTCGTCTTCCAGCCAGACGACCTGCCCGGCCGTCGCCAGAATTTCTTCGGCCAGCGCTCGCCGCGTTCGGTCAACGGCCGCGTTGGGAACCATGCCGGTCATGCCCGCGCCGTAGAGGGCGGGGGTGTTGGGCATTGCCCGGACGATGGGCTGATCGGCTCCAAAGCCCTGCTCCAGCCGGTCGAGCGTGACGCCCGCGGCCACGCTGATGACCAGAGTTTCCGACGCCAGAACCGGCGCGAGTTCGGTCAACACAGCGGCCATGATCTGGGGCTTGACGGCCAGCACGACCACCGATGCGGTCTCTACCGCGCCAGGATTGCTGGCCGTCACCCGCACGCCGAAATCCGAGGCCGCGCCCTGGCGCGCCTTTTCGCCGGGATCGGCAACCGTGATGGCTTCGGCCGGGGTACCCGCCTGCAGCAGACCACCGATCAAGGCGCGGGCCATGTTGCCGCCGCCGACAAACGCGATTGGAGTGTTTTTCATAGGTTCCATTGTAGTAGCCGTGCGTGTTCAATCGGGTCGCGGCCCGAACAGGTCGGTTCCGATGCGGACCATGGTGCTGCCGGCAGCCACCGCCGCTTCGAGATCCGCCGACATGCCGGCCGACAGTGTATCCACCGAGGGGTAGCGCTCGGCCAGCGCCTGATACAGCCGGTGCAATCGGGCAAACACGGCGGTCTGTTCGGCCGGATCGGCACGGGGAGCCGGAATGGCCATGAGACCGCGCAGGGACAGATTCGTGGCCGCCTCGATCGTCGCAGCCAGGTCTTCGATCTCGGCCGGCGCGCAGCCGGCTTTTTGCGCCTCATCGTCCAGGTCGACCTGGATCAGAACGTTGAGCGGCGCCATCCCGGCCGGCCGCTGGTCATTCAGGCGACGTACGACCTTGGCCCGATCCACGCTCTGTACCCAGTCGAACGACTCGGCCAGGGCGCGGGTCTTGTTCGACTGAATCGGCCCGATGAAATGCCACTCCAGCCCATGGTCGGCCAGGCGCGCCATCTTGCCCAGGGCCTCATCGACGTAGTTTTCGCCGAAGCGACGCTGTCCGGCCGCAATCAGTGCGACGATTCGTTCCAACGGCTGCTTCTTGCTGACGGCCAGCAAGGCAACGTCGCGGCTGCTGCGGCCGGCACCTTCAGCCGCCGACCGAATTCGGGCCTGGACTTGCTCCAGTCGGTTCATGGGGTCAAGTGATTTTCAGAATGAATTGAGATAGTATGCCTTTGGGTGCTGATTCATTTGCACATTCTGAAGGTCACCGGAGACGCTGACCGGGCAATTTGAACCGATTCGCATGCAGAATCGGGCTACGGGGACTTGACTGATGGACATTACGGAACTGCTTGCCTTCACCGTCAAGAGCAAAGCATCGGATCTGCACATCTCGGCCGGTCTTCCGCCGATGATCCGCGTCGACGGCGATATTCACCGCATCAATACCCCGCCGATCGAAAACAAGGACATGGCCGAGCTGATCTACTCGACCATGAACGATCACCAGCGGCGCGACTACGAGGCCAATCTGGAGGTCGATTTTTCCTACTCGGTCCCCGGCATGGCTCGCTTCCGGGTCAATGCCTATCATCACCACCGCGGCATGGGCGCGGCGTTCCGCGTCATTCCGAACGAAATCTGGACGCTGGAAGACATCAACGCGCCGGCCGTGTTTCGGGACATCATCGAGGTTCCGCGGGGTCTCGTGCTGGTCACCGGCCCGACCGGTTCGGGCAAGTCGACCACGCTGGCGGCGATGATCGATCACCTGAACAAGTCGGTTCCCGGACACATCCTGACCATCGAGGATCCGATCGAGTTCGTCCATACCCCGCAGCGCTGCCTGATCAACCAGCGCGAAGTCAAACGCGACACGCACGGCTTCAACCAGGCCTTGCGCTCCGCCTTGCGCGAAGATCCGGACATCATTCTGGTCGGCGAGTTGCGCGACATCGAAACCGTGCGCCTGGCCCTGACCGCGGCCGAAACCGGCCATGTCGTCTTCGCCACCCTGCACACCTCTTCGGCGCCGAAAACCATCGACCGCATCATCGACGTCTTCCCCGGCGATGAAAAACCGATCGTGCGCTCGATGCTGTCGGAGTCGCTGCGCGCGGTCGTCTCGCAGGCCCTGCTCAAGCGCATCGGCGGGGGCCGCGTCATGGCCAACGAGATCATGGTCGCCACACCTGCGATTCGCAACCTGATTCGCGAAGACAAGGTCGCGCAGATGTACTCGGCCATCCAGACGGGTCAGAACGTGGGCATGACCACCCTGGACCAGCACCTCATCGAGCTGGTCCGGCGGGGCGTTGTCGCCAAGCAGGAGGCGACCCGCAAGGCCCAGAACAAGCAGGCGCTCGCCTGAGCGGGCGGAACGGAACGGAACGGAACGGAACGGAGCACATCATGAACGATATTCGGGACTGGCTGCGCCAGCTTCACGACGTCAAGGGGTCCGACCTGTTCGTGACCGTCGGGGCACCGCCCTGCCTGAAGGTCAACGGCAAGATTCAGCCCATTGGCCGCCAGGCCCTCAGCCACGAGGAAGTCTCGCGCATCATCCACGGCATCATGCGCGAAGACCAGCGCGAGGAATTCCGCACGACCCGCGAATGCCAGTTCGCCATCTCGCTGGAAGGCACGGCACGCTTCCGGGTCAGCGCGTTCTACCAGCGCAACAGCACCGGCATCGTGTGCCGTCGAATCGAGACGCAAATTCCCACCTTCGCCGAGCTCGACCTGCCCGAATCCCTGTCCGAACTGGCCCTTGCCAAGCGCGGCATCGTCTTCCTCTGCGGCGCAACCGGCACCGGGAAAAGTACGACACTGGCGGCCATGGTCGGCCACCGCAACAACGCCGCCCCGGGACACATCATCAGCGTCGAAGACCCGATCGAGTACGTCCACAAGCACCGCAAGTGCCTGATCACTCAGCGTGAAGTCGGGATCGACACCTCCTCGTTCGAGATGGCACTGAGGAACACGCTGCGCCAGGCGCCCGATGTCATCATGATTGGCGAAGTGCGCACTCGGGAATCCATGCAGCACGCGATCACCTTTGCCGAAACCGGCCACCTGTGCCTGACCACCCTGCACGCCAACAACGCCAACCAGGCCATGGACCGGATTCTCCATTTCTTTCCCGAAGATCGCCACAACCAGACCCTGCTCGACCTTTCCTTCAACCTCAAGGCCATCATCGCCCAGCAATTGATTCCCTCCATCGACGGTGACCGCCGCCATGTCGCCCTGGAAGTCCTGATCAACTCGCCGCTGGTTCAGGAAAAGATTCGCAAGGGCAAGATCGAGGACTTGAAAAACATCATGAAGGAGTCGCGCCACCACGGCATGGTGACCTTCGACCAGAGCCTGTTCAGCATGTACCAGCAGGGGCTGATTACCTACGAAGACGCACTCCGCCACGCCGACTCGGCCAACGACCTGCGCCTGACCGTCAAGCTCAGCGAAGGCGCGGATTCCGATCAGCTCAGTGCTCGCCTGAAACAACTCGACCTCGTCGACGACGGCCGCAAGCTGTAAATCGCGACGAGTGGGCCGCGCGGCAGCTTAACCGCCAGTTAACCGGGTCTGGCGTAGTCTTGAACTGGCCGGGAAGGTGAGCAGTACCCGTCACTGACACTCCCGGTGGTTACGGGGCAATGTCGGCCCGGGCGTATATCCATGCCGCCCGGGTCGTTTTTTTTTCGTCGTTGACTTTTCGCCATGCGCATTCTGATCATCGAGGACAACCGAGACATCGCCGCCAATCTTGGCGACTTCCTGACCGATCGGGGCCACGAAGTCGACTATGCCTACGACGGCGTGACCGGTCTGCACCTGGCCATCGTCAACGAGTTCGACGCCATCGTGCTCGATCTGGCCCTGCCCGGAATGGACGGGCTGGAGGTCTGCCGAAAGCTGCGCGAGGAAGTTCGCAAAGGCACGCCGGTACTGATGCTGACCGCGCGCGACCAGCTCGAAGACAAGCTGGCCGGCTTCGACTCCGGCGCCGACGATTACCTGGTCAAGCCCTTCGAACTGCGCGAAGTCGATGCCCGGCTCGAGGTGCTGGCGCGGCGTGGACAGCGGGTCCGGCCGCGCGAACTGAAAGTCGCCGATCTTGAATTCAATCTCGAAACGCTCACCATCCGGCGGGCCGGGAAGAAGATCGATCTGAATCCGATCGGGCTGAAGCTTCTGGAAAAACTCATGAGCGCATCACCGGCCGTGGTGACCCGTCGCGAGCTCGAGCATCATGTCTGGGGGGAGGAATTGCCGGACAGCGACAGTCTGCGCGTTCACATCCACAGCCTGCGCGCGGCCATCGACAAACCGTTCGGCACGCCGCTGATCCAGACTCGCCACGGCATCGGCTACTGCCTCGCACCACCCGATGAAGTTTCGGCGCCGGCTTAGAAGCCGACTGATCCTGTCCTTTCTGGTTTTCGGCACGTTCCTGAGCGTGCTGTTCGCCGGTGCGGCGCTGTTTTTGCAGAACTGGCTCGAGGACGCGCTGATCGCCAACACCCTGGCCGACGAAGTCGATCAGTACATCACCGACCTTCGGCGGGATCCGACCCTGGTCGAACCCTTTTACACCCGCATCCAGGGTTACGTGACCCGGCCCGAGCGCGCCGAAATCGTCCCGATCCCCTTCCGCGACCTCCCCTCCGGCGTGCACGACGTTCGGACCGACGAGGCCTACTACAAGGCGGCGGTGCGCAAGGAGGACGACTTCTGGGTCTTTCTGACCTACGACGTTTCGGAAAACCGCGAGTTGCTCAGGCGTCTGATCTGGGCCCTGGTGACCGTCGTCCTGTTTTTCTCCCTGCTGTCGCTGGCCCTGGGCATCTGGTCTTCGGGACGGGTGCTGGCCCCGCTGACCCAGCTGGCAGGACGCCTGGAATCCATGGACGAGAACGCGCCGCCGGAGCCGCTGAAGCCCTATTTCCCCGATGACGAGGTCGGCCAGCTCGCCGCCGCCCTGGATGACTACGCGGACCGCCTGCACGACCTGGTCGAGCGGGATCAGGCGTTCAACGCCGACGTTTCCCACGAACTCCGAACCCCGCTGGCCGTCATTTCCGGCGCCACCGAGCTCATGCTTGCCCAGCCTGACCTGTCCGAGCGCAACCGCGAACGCCTGCTTCGCATTGCGCGCGCGGCCCGCCAGTCCAGCGACATCACGACCGCCCTGCTCCACCTGGTTCGGGCCAGTCGCGACCCCGGCAGCGGCATGCGCGCAGAGGACGTCGGGCGGCTGGCGGAACAGGTCGTGGAAAATTATCGGCCGCTGATCGGCGAGCGCCCCTTGGACCTGGTCCTGGTCATCAACGAACCGGTCAGCGTGATTGCGCCGGAAGCGGTGATTGCCGTCACCCTCGGCAACCTTGTCGGCAACGCCGTGCGCTACACCACCGAGGGCGAGGTTCGGGTCGAGGTAGACCGCGGGCAGATCCGCATCCTCGACACCGGCCCGGGGATTGCCGAAGAAGATCTGCCGCACGTGTTCGACCGCCACTTTCGCGGCCGACAGGCGGCCGGCACCAAGGGCTCCGGCCTCGGGCTATCGATCGTCAAACGCCTGTGCGAGTTGTACGGCTGGAAAATCGGGTTCCGCAACCGCAAGGGCGGCGGACTGGTCGTCAGCGTGCAATTCTTCCCCGATCGGGAAGCGTTCGAAAAGACCTGATCGCATGCACGGATAAACCCGGCTGAGGTACCCTTTCGATCATGGCGATTGTTCACTGTCCAGCCTGCGGAGGGCGCATGTCTTCGCTGGCGAAATCCTGTCCCCATTGCGACACCCCCGTCGGCAAGCTCGCGCCCGATGACCGCCGGAAACTGGCCCGCAACCGCTGGCGAAGGCAGGCAGACCGCGCCGCCAACGCCACCTACCTTGCGCTGGCCATGCTCCTGGTCGGAGCGATCTGGTGGTGGGGCGCGCCGCCCCAGGGCTGGTTCTTTCCGCCGCCGGTCGCGGCCCTGATCCTGTTGCCGTTGGGACTGGCGCTGTATCTGGTCGCACGAGGCTGGCTGTTCTGGCTGCGCATGCCGCGCAACCGCCCGCCGCCAGACTGATCTGCTACTCGACCCGGCGCACCCGCACTCGCGTGTTGTATCCGCCGACCTGCAAATGCCAGGCACCGAACATGCCCGGCCGGATTCGAACCTCGGGGTTTTCCAGGGTTGGCACCGAAAACGTGCCCGGCTCGGCCTGCTGCCAGACCATGCCGTTTTCCAGCTCGAACACCGCGTTGCCGCGCCAGCCGCTGAAGGTCCCGATCAGGCGCGAGTTGATTTCACTCCGATCGCCACCCGGTAGCCCGCGGTCGTCGGTCGCGGCCGGGCGCTCGCCCGCATCGGCTTCGCGCTCGCCGGTTCGAGGCGCAGGCTGGCGGTCGCCGGCCCAGTCGGGCACCTCCCCTTCGGCCAGCGAACGCAGCTGAATCCAGCGGTTGAGGAACGCCAGCTCTTCATCGCTGAGCTTGTGCAGGCCGGCATCGCGAAATTCACGGCCGGTCATCCGTTCTTCCAGGGTGGAAAACGAGCTGGCCGCTACCGGAATGGCGCACAAAATCAGCGCGCAGGCCAGCGAAAAACCTTTGATTTTCGAGTTCATCAGTCGTGGTTGGGTCTGTGAGTCAGGCGGTCAAAGCGGTGATCATCAAAGATCGTGCTTGTAACGCACATAGGGAATCCGGCCGAAGACATGCTCCAGCGGATCGTCCATGCCCGCTTCCAGTGCGGCGTCTTCCGCGCCGCGGGGTGCTGCATCAAGAACGTTGCTGACCCCGATGCTGATCGAGGCATTGCGAATGGCTCGCCAGGAGAGTTCCAGATCGAAGGAATTCAAGGCACTCTGGGCATAGCGGCCCGGCCCCAGGTATAACGGGACCTCACGCGAATGGCCGACCAGATCGCCGCTGAGGCTTCCTCGTCGCCAGCCAACGGCCAGCTGCGCGCTGTTGGCATACAGGTGCGCGTCGCCACCGGTCAGACCGGCCAGTTCCTGATCGGCGGAGCCGAAGTCGAGCAGACTCATGCGCTGCCGATACCGCGCAACCTGCAGGCCGACCAGGAATTCACCGACATGATCGTGGGCGATGCCGAAGCTGATGTTGGCGTCGACCCCTTCGGTCGGCCGATCCTGCGACACTCGCAACGGGGTCAAGGCGTCCCAGGACGGTGCGCGCGCCGACGCGGCCGGATCCCGCTCGGGTCGGGACGAAAATGCGCCGACACCGAAACTCAATCCCGGGGCGGCGGTCCACTGCCCGCGCACCTGGACCAGGTTGACCGCGCTCTCCGGCACCGGCTGGTCGACGAAACGACAGTCCTCGGCCAGGTAAGAGTCAATGGTCGGCGTGACCCGGTTGCAGTGGATGTGCGCCAGACTGGCGGTATTCAGCCGCCACGCCTCCAGGGACCACGAAAACATGCCGGAATCCGCGCGTTCCACGGCCGGTTCACTGGTCAGCGGAATCGCCATGGTCAGGCGCGGACGCAGGCCGGGCAGACCACTCAGGTCGCGATCTCCCAGCAGCAGCGACGGCGCGGAGGGCTCCTGGGCGTCGAAACTGAGAATCTGGAAGGTGTCCGACTGAGCGTGCACAGCCCCGCCGACCGTCAAGGCCAGGCTCAGGATCAGGCTGTGTGCGCATCTGTTCATGATCGTCGGGACTCTCCCTGATGGTTCCCTCGTAAACGTTCTTGCCAAGTTTGAGCGCAAGTAGCCCAAAAAGTTTGGGCTACTTTCAGTCTAGCAAAGTTGCCGCCGGGTTCCTAGTGAAAAAACCTCTGCTAACCGGCTCATTTTGCGCTTGATTCTGCGTCCTGCGGGAGCCAGGCCAAAGTCAAGATTTGCAAAAACGCCTCGGCTTGTTTAGGTTTCGTCTATCCGGGCCTGCGCTCGAGGGGACAAAACCATCGCCATGGACGAAAAATACCTGGTCGGTCTGGACGGCAGCGACTGCGGCGAACGCGCCGTCTCAGCCGCCCTGACGCAAGCAAGAATCAGCGGGGCAAGCGTGGTCTTGTGCTACGTCATCCCCTGGTCACCGTTCACTTTTTCCACCGCCGAAGAAAACGCGCTGCGCCACAAGCGACGCGAAGACGAGCTCGCCCGCGCCTCCGAACTGCTGCTGACGCCGGAGCAAAAACGCTTCGAGGCAAGCGGCATCGCTTGTGAAATCGTCGCCCGGCACGGCCATCCCGCCAAGACCCTGGCCCAGCTGGCCCGCGAACACGAGGTCAGCATGATCATCGTCGGCGTGCTCGGCGACACGCCGCTGAAATCGCGTTTTCTGGGGGGTACCGCCAGCACCCTGATCCAGATTTCACCGTGCCCGGTTCTGGTCGTACCCTGAAGCGGCCGTCCATTCCCTTCCTACTGGATGCGAAACACCGTGCCAAGCAAGCTCCGTCTTCTGCCAGCCCCGGTCCTCTGCGCCATTCCCGCAGCCGAAGCGGCAACCTCGCCTGGCCTGGATGAGCGCATCGAGGGCTTGATCAGTCCGCTCACCGACTGGATCCAACGAGTCATTCTGTTTCCGACCCCGATTCCGGGCAGCGATGCGCAGATGGCCTTCGTGGTGCTCTGGCTGATCGTAGCCGCACTGGTCTTTACCTTCTACTTCCGCTTCATCAACCTGCGCGGCCTTGCCCACGGGTTCCGTCTGATCCGCGGCGACTACAACGACCCGAAGGCCGCCGGCGAGGTAACCCACTTCCAGGCTCTGGCGACGGCCCTGTCGGGCACGGTCGGCCTGGGCAACATCGCCGGGGTGGCCATCGCCGTTTCCGTCGGTGGCCCGGGTGCGGTGGTCTGGATGATCCTGGCCGGATTCCTGGGCATGTCGTCAAAGTTCGTCGAGTGCACCCTGGGCGTGAAATACCGCTCGATCAACGCCGACGGCAGCATTTCCGGCGGGCCGATGTGGTACCTGTCGCGTGGCCTGGCCGACCGCGGAGCGGCCCTGGCCACGCTGGGCAAGATCTGCGCGGTCGTGTTCGCCATCTTCTGCGTCGGCGGATCGTTTGGCGGGGCCAACATGTTTCAGTCCAACCAGAGTTTCCAGCAGGTGGTGGGGGTCACCGGCGGGGCCGAGTCCTGGTTCGCCGGCAAGGGCTGGCTGTTCGGGCTGGTCATGGCGTTCTTCGTCGGCCTGGTCATCATCGGCGGCATTCGCTCCATTGCCCGCGTCACCTCGAAAATCGTGCCGCTGATGGGGGCGATCTACGTGCTTGCCGGCCTGGTCATCATCGGAGTCCACATTGACCAGGTGCCGGCCGCCTTTGCCCTGATGTTCTCCTCGGCCTTCGGCGTCAGCTCGGTCGCCGGCGGCATGCTGGGCGTCCTGGCGATCGGCTTTCAGCGCGCCGCCTTTTCTTCCGAGGCCGGGATCGGCTCGGCCGCGATCGCCCATTCCGCCGTCCAGACCAGCGAGCCGGTCAGCGAAGGCGTGGTCGCCTTGTACGAGCCGTTCGTGGACACCATCGTCGTGTGCACCATCACCGCCCTGGTCATCATCATCTCCGGCGTCTACGTGGACGGCGGGTCGATGAGCGGGGTGGAGCTGACCTCCGAGGCCTTCGAGACCGTGATCGGCTGGTTCCCGTACGTGCTGGCCGTGGCGGTGATCCTGTTCGCCTACTCGACCATGCTGGCCTGGTCGTACTACGGGCTGAAGTGCTGGACTTTCCTGTTCGGCGAGAGCCGCGGAGCCGAATACACCTACAAGACCCTGTTTCTGCTGTTCGTGGTGGCGGGTGCGAGCATGCAGCTGGGCGCGGTCATCGGCTTTTCCGACGCCATGATTCTGGCCATGGCCTTCCCCAACCTGCTCGGAATCTATTTCCTGTTGCCGACCGTGCGGCGCGAGCTGGACCGCTACTGGGCCAAGGTCAAGGGCGGCGAACTGCCGACCTGGCGGGAGAATCTCAGGCGGCGGCGCTGAGGCCGACGCGCACAAACGCAAAACGCCGGGTTGCCCCGGCGTTTTGACGGTCGATCAGGAAGCGGACCCTACGCTTACTTGATCTTGGCTTCCTTGTAGGCCACGTGCTTGCGCACCACCGGATCGTATTTCTTGAATTCCAGCTTGTGCGGGGTATTTTTCTTGTTCTTGTTGGTGGTGTAGTAATGACCCGTGCCGGCCGTGGAAACCAGCTTGATTTTATCCCGTGCTCCGCCTGCCATGATGCTTCTCCTTTAGACCTTTTCGCCGCGGGCGCGCATGTCGGCGAGCACCCGATCAATACCGTTCTTGTCGATCACGCGCAAGCCCTTGGTGGACACGCGCAGCTTCACCCAGCGATTCTCGCTCTCCACCCAGAAACGGTGGCTGTGCAGATTCGGCAGCGAGCGCTTCCGGGTTCGGTTGTTCGCATGGGAGACGTTGTTTCCGACCAGCGGCCGCTTGCCGGTTACCTGACACACTCGGGACATGACGCTTCAATTCCTGACAGTAGTGAAAACTAGCCCGCCTTTATACCGCAGTAAGGCCGGCAAATCAAGAACTGTCCCACCAGAATTCGGTTCAGCGGGCTGAATCGAGGTCGATATTGCCTGCGCTGAGACGGTCTCCGGAGCCCAGGCCGAGCGCGGCGGCCTGCCCGGCGTTGACTTCGAGCACGAACTGGGCCGGGCCGCGACTGGGGTAGCTCGGGCACGGTGCGCGCCGGCAGGGGCGGGCGTTTTCGGCGATGCTGACGACGCGCAACTCGCGGTCGAGATAGATGATGTCGAGCGGAATGCGGGTGTTCATCATCCAGAACGAGCGCGGCTCTTCGCGGCGAAAAATAAAGAACATGCCGCGATCGTCGGCCAACGTGTCGCGAAACATCAACCCCATCGCCCGGCTCTGGTCATCGGCGGCAATCTCGACGTAAAAGCGCTTGCCGTGCACCTCCACCCAGGGCTCGCCGGCGCGGCAGGCGCTCAGGAGCGCCAGGGCGCACAGGGCAATCAGTAGTTTCCGTGAGATCGCGTCCATTGCCGCGATACTACCGCGATGCGGCGGGCCAGGCGAGTGCCACGACGATCAGCCTTCAAGCAAGGCCTTCAGGGCGGCAATGTTGGCTTTGGCGTCGTCGGCCGTGGGCTTTTCGTCCCCGGCCCGACCGGGCCAGTCGACGACATCGGGCGGCAGCTCGTCGAGGAAGCGGCTGGGCTGGCACTCCATGCTTTCGCGCTGGCGCCGCCGGCTTCTGCAGTGGCTGATGACCAGGCGGCGCCCGGCACGGGTGATGCCGACGTACATCAAACGACGCTCTTCTTCGATCTGGCCGTCATCAATGCTGCGCTGGTGCGGCAGCAGGCCCTCCTCGCACCCGGCCAGCCACACGCGCGGAAACTCCAGGCCCTTGGCCGCGTGCAGGGTCATCAGCCGGACCAGATCGGCTCCCTCGTTGCGGTCGTCGTCGGGACCGGCCACCAGCGACACGCGGGCCAGCAACTCCTCGGCCGAGTCCACGGCCTCGCCAAGCCGTGAGATCCAGCCGGTCAGATCGGCCAGATTGCGGCGCCGCCGATCGGCTTTCTTCGGATCGTCGTCCTGCCCGGCCAGCCATTCCAGGTAATCGATGTGCTCCATCAACTCGGTAAAGGCCGGGCCGATGTCGTTCATCCGGCCACGCTCGATGCGATCGTTGAACTCGATCAACAGATTGGTGAACCCGCGGAAGGCACGCGCCGCGGTGCCGCCGAGTTCGGCCTGGAACATCGGGTCGATCGAGGCGGAAAAAAGGCTCTGCCGGGTCGCGTCGGCGTAGGTCCCCAGGCGCGCCATGGCGGCCGAGCCCAGGCCGCGGCGCGGCGCGTTGGCCACGCGCATGAAGGCCGGATTGTCCTCCGGGTTGATCAGCAGTCGCAGGTAGGACAGCCCGTCGCGAATTTCGCGTGCGTCGAACCAGCTCGGGCCGCCCGAGACCAGGTAGGGGATGCCGTGCTCGCGCAGCTGCTGCTCGAGCGCCCGGGCCTGATGGTTGGAGCGATACAGCACGGCGCACTCGCCCCAGGCGACACGGCTGCCGTGGTGCGCGCCGAGAATATCGCGGGCGATGCCTTCGGCTTCATCCTGTTCGTCGGCGTAGGTCATGACGGTGACGTTGTCACCGGGCCCGAGCTCGCTCCAGAGCTTTTTCTCCAGATCGTGCGGGTTGCCGGCGATGACCGCGTTGGCCGACTGCAGGATCTTGCCGGTGGAGCGGTAGTTCTGCTCCAGCTTGACCACCCGCAGATTGGGGAAATCCGCAGCCAGCAGGCTCAGGTTTTCCGGCCGGGCCCCGCGCCAGCCGTAAATGGACTGATCGTCGTCGCCGACGGCGGTGAACGCGCCGACCTCACCGACCAGCTGCTGCAGCAGCCGATACTGAGCCGCGCTGGTGTCCTGGTATTCATCGACCAGCAGGTAGGCCAGGCGCCGCCGCCAGCGCGTGCGGATGACCGGGTCGGCCAGCAGCTTGGCCGGCAGCGCGATCAGGTCGTCGAAATCAACCGCGTTCAGCGCGGCCAGCCGGTCGCAATAGTCACGGTAGATCGCGGCCGCGCGGGCGTCGTTCTCGTCGGTCGCAGCGGCCAGCGCAGCCTGCGGTTCCAGGCCGGCGTCCTTGTAGCGGCCGATGCCGGCCTGGACGGCATATACCTGGTCGTTCCTGGCCCCGGCCGGCAGCAGTTCGCGGACCAGGTCGGCGGCGCTGTGCTGATCCAGGATGCTCAAGCCCTTGCGCCGGCCGCTGGCTTCGGGTTCTTCGCGCAGGATGCGCCAGCCCAGCGAGTGAAAGGTGCAGATGGTCAGGCCCTCGGCCCGGCCGCGCTTCAAGCGCTTGCTCACCCGCGTCTTCATCTCGCGCGCGGCCTTGTTGGTGAAGGTGATGGCGGCGATCTTGTCGGGCGCATGATGGCCCTGATCGATCATCCAGGCGATTTTTTCGGTGATCACCCGAGTTTTGCCCGAGCCGGCCCCGGCCAGGACCAGCAAAGGCGAATCGAGGTGCGTGACCGCTGCCTTTTGCTGGGGATTGAGCCGGATCATCGAATCAGCGCGGGAAATTCGGGTTGAGGGCGCGAGATTGTAGCCGATCGCGCACCAGTCCCCCACGGCCGAAACGATATACTCCCGGCCATGATGACAAGACTGGCGGTATTTCTGATCCTGATCGGCCTGATCGCACCGTTGCCTGTGCGGGCGGACTTCGAGCGCATCGAGCTGTTCCAGCGCCACGAGGTGATCGCTCAGCAGCAGGGTCTGGTCGGCAACCTGCGGGCATTGGCCCGGCGCGATGGCGTGGTCACCAACGTGCCGCAACTGTACGTCTACCACCGCGACTTCTCCGAGGCCTACCATCGCGATGGCTTCCGTTCCGGCTTCGAGCGCGAACTGGAACTGACAGTGGACCGGCGGCGCGGTGCCCGCTCCATGATCCGGCTGGACCGCCTGCTTGAACGGCTCAAGACGCCCGAAGGCGAGCCGGTCACCCTGGCTGAATTGCCGGAGGCGGAGGTGTATCTGGTCTTCTATCGTCGCCTGAACTGCGCCGAGTGCGAGCAGGTTGCCGAGACGCTGCGCGACTGGATCGCTGAAAACCCGGATCGCCGCGTCGTGTGGCTGGACGTGCGCACCGACACACCGCGCAGCTGACGTCCCGCCGGCGCATGGCCAAGCTGTATTTCTACTACTCGACCATGAACGCCGGCAAGACCACGGTGTTGCTGCAGTCGGCCTACAACTACTCCGAGCGCGGCATGCGAGCGCTGCTGCTCAGCCCGGCCATCGACGATCGCGCCGGTCAGGGCATGATCCGCTCCCGCGTCGGTATCCAGGCCCCGGCGCTGGCCGTCGGCCGCGGCGACAATCCGCTGACCCTGGTCCGCAATGAGCTCGAGGCGGGCAACATCCACTGCGTCCTGACCGACGAGTCGCAGTTTTTTTCGCGCGACCAGGTCTACGGGCTGACCGAAATCGTCGACGAGCTGAAGATTCCGGTGCTGGCCTTCGGCCTGCGCACCGATTTTCGCGGCGAGCTGTTCGAGGGCAGCCGCTATCTGCTGGCCTGGGCCGACGAACTCCGGGAACTCAAGACCATTTGCCATACCGGTTCGAAGGCGACGATGGTGGTGCGCGTGGATGAGAACGGCTATGCCATGACCGAAGGGGCGCAGGTGGAAATCGGCGGCAACGATCGCTACGTCCCGGTCAGCCGGGCCGAGTTCAAGATGATTTTTCACGGCGGCAAGAAAGTGCGCCTGTTCAACCCGCCCGAGACCGCGGAGCAGTCCGGGCTTCTGGAGGAGTAGGCCGTCCTCAGCGGCGCGCGAGGATGGTGCTGGTGCCGGTGCGCAGCACGAGACGGTCTGCGTCGTCGATTCCGAAACCGTACACTTCGCCGAGCAGCTCCAGCAGACGGCGCTCCTGCAGCGCCTGCGCTTCGTCGGGGCAGGCCATGAGCGTGCTCGCCGCCGGGCTCAGGTTCAGCCCCTCTCCGGTCAGGCGAAACCCGCCCATGTAGCGATTGCACGAGGCCCGGCCGGCGAAGCGGTCGTCGCCTTCGATGTGCAGAAACTCGATGGTCGGGACCGTGCCGGCAATCACCGGCTCGCCGCCGATCTCCTCGATCAGCCACTCGCCGCCGCCAAGAACATCGCGCGGATCACCGCCGCAGCCCATCTGAGCATCCCCATCCAGGGTGTAGCGAACCCGGTAGGGGAAGCTGATGTCGGCCATGGTGTCGTTGCAGGCCTGACGATCCACCAGCACGGTCAGGCGGTGGTCCTCCATTTCGGCTTCGTAGCGGGTGCCTGCAGCGCTGATCTGGGGCGGCACGCGCGGGAAATCCAGCTGTTGCTGGCCGTACTGGGTGCGCAGGACCATGGCTTCTTCGTCAATGCGCAGGTCCCAGCCCGGCTCCTGACCGCGCGCCGTGAACGGAAGCTCGGGCTCGGTCAGGCGCTCGCAGTTGTCCAACACCTCGCCGTGCAGGGTCACCATGGCCTCGTCGCCCTTGCTCCAGAACTCGACTGGGCTGCCGTCCACGGCCACGTAACGGGCCCCGGAGCCTGAAATCTCGGGCCGAAGATCAAACACCTCGCTGCCGACAACCAGGTGCTGACCGGCGCCCAGGGTGCCGAAGACCACCCCGTCGTCACCGCAGCGATAGGGCACCCCAAAGGCGGTCTCGGGCACCGGCCGCAGGCGCAGCGAGCCGAGATCGACTTCCCCCGTGCGCTGCTCGACCGCAAGCGTCTCGGTCACCCGCAGCGGGCCGGGCTCAGAGCGGATACCGCCGCGGAACTCGAACGGGCCGCCGTCGGGCAGGTCGGCGGTTTCCAGCGCCAGCTCAAAGGCGATCGGCACCTGGCGCGTGCCGAGCTCCTCGCGCATCGTCCCCAGCAAGTTGCCCTCCCCTTCATTGCCGGCGCGCAGCTCGACGATGGCCACGCTGTCCGGCGGCAACGCGATCCGTTCCAGGTAGAACATCTCGCCGCGCACGACCAGCGTTTCAGCCGGCACTTCGGATTCCGAAGCGTCCGAAGACGGCGACTCGGCCGGGCCGCAGCCGACCAGCAGGCCGGCCAGTACGGCCGGGAAAAGGATTCTTGCAGATGTCATGGGGGTACTTTCCGGCGTCAAGACTGACCGGAGTATAGAAGCGGGCGGATCCAAAGCCAACACTCGGGTTGACCCCGTTTCCGCGATTCGGGCGTTGTTTGTGCTGAAAGCAAACCGTTCAACCAGGAGCCCGACCCATGAATCGCCTCATCTTTTCGCTGCTTTTGCTCGTACTGGGCCTCGTCGTCGTCGCCTGCACCACGCCGGACAACGCGCAACCCCGGACCGAAGAAACCTCGACCCCCGTCCAACCCACGACCCTGCCCCAGCCGCCCCGGATCGACCACGCCGTGGTTTCCGAACAGGCCGTCGTCTCTCCGGCCAGGGCCGTGGCCGACGTGCTGGGAATCGGCCCCGGTCGGCAGGAGGACGGCCACTGGCCACCTGCGGACTATCGGCGGGACCGCGATCAATACCAGCCGTTCGACAGCCACTCGATCCGGCGCGCGGCCGAGCACCCGGTCTCGACCTTCAGCATCGATGTCGACACGGCCAGCTACGCCAACGTCCGGCGCATGCTCCAGGGCGGAAGGCTGCCGCCGCGCGATGCCGTTCGCGTCGAGGAGATGATCAACTATTTCCGCTACGACTATCCCGTCCCGGAGGCCGGCGACGAGCCGTTCAGCGTCAGCGTGGAGCAAGCCGTCACGCCCTGGAACGAGCGCAGCCGGCTGCTGCAGATCGGCATCCGCGGATTTCAGCCGCCGCCCGAGGAAGTGCCGCCGGCCAACCTGGTCTTCCTGATCGACGTTTCGGGCTCCATGGCTCCGCCCGATCGCCTGCCGCTGGTGATCAACGGTCTGAAACTGCTGACCGCCCAGCTGGGCCCGGAAGACCGGGTTGCCATCGTGGTCTATGCCGGCCAGACCGGGATCGTGCTCGAATCCACCCCCGGCAGTGAAACCGCCCGCATCAACGCCGCCCTGGACCGCCTGCGCGCGGCCGGCGCGACCAACGGCGGCGACGGCATCCGCCAGGCCTATGCGCTGGCCCGCCAGGGCTACATCGAAGGCGGCATCAATCGGGTCATCCTGGCCACCGACGGCGACTTCAACGTCGGCACGGCCAGCTTCGAGGCCCTGCTCGACCTGGTTCGCGAACAGCGCGCGTCGGGCGTTTCCCTGACCACCCTGGGCGTGGGGCGCGGCAACTACAACGATCGCCTGATGGATCAACTGGCCGCGGTCGGCAACGGCAACAGCGCCTACATCGACACCCTTGCCGAGGCCCGCAAAGTGCTGGTCGAGGAACGCCACGCCACCCTGATGACGATCGCCAGCGACGTCAAGATTCAGGTGGAATTCAACCCGGCCGTAGTCGCCGAGTATCGTTTGATCGGTTACGAGAACCGCCTGCTCCAGCGCGAGGACTTCAACAATGATCAGGTCGATGCCGGCGACATCGGGGC
>PWJA01000147.1 GCA_003560975.1 Gammaproteobacteria bacterium | reverse complement strand
GGTCGGCACTCTGCAGAACGCCCAGGGCAGCCAGCACCTAATCGCCAGAAGCCTGCACAGCGAAGACCATCGCCTGGCCAGACTGCAGGCCGCCTCGCGTGACTTCTGCTGAGTGCCGTAAGGGAACAGGGACCAGGGACCAGGGACCAGGGACCAGGGACGAGGGACGAGGGACCAGGGACGAGGGACGAGGGACCAGGGACTAGGGAACAGGGAACAGGGACCACCGAACCCTACCAGTCTTTTCGAGCAGGGCCGGGAATGCTATGGTAAGCGCTGTCATTCTTGTTCAGCACAGAGGGCTGTCGATGCCATCACCCACCTCAACAAGCATTCCCCGCACGGTGCAGGCTTTGCTCGCCGGCCTCGCCCTGATCCTTGCCCAGGCCGCCAGTGCCCAGGGTCAGTTGCTATGGAGCGAAGAGTTCGATCGCGGCACCCAGCCCAACGGTGCCATCTGGTCCTACGATCTGGGCACGGGCTCCAACGGCTGGGGCAACTGGGAACTACAGGAATACACCGACAGCATCGACAACGCGCGGATCGAGGATGGCAACCTGGTCATCACCGTGCGCGAGCAACGGGTCGGCTCGACCCGCACCGGCTTCACTTCGGCCAGACTGCGCACCCAGGACAAGCTGATGTTCCGTTACGGCTATATCGAAGCCCGGATCAAGATGCCGAACCTGAGCAACGGACTATGGCCGGCATTCTGGACCCTGGGCAACAACTTCTCCGAGGTGGGCTGGCCCGCCTGTGGCGAACTCGACATCCTGGAGATGGGCTGGCGGGATGCCATCCGCGACGGCAACGCCAACCGCTGGGTCAGCTCTGCGGCCCATTGGGAAAGTGCGGGTCGCCACGCATTGTTCGCTCGCACCTACAGCCCCGGGCTGGCCGAGCCCGCCGACCTGAACGGCGAATACCAGTTGTTCAGCATGGACTGGACCCCGACGCGGGTGACCACGTACCTCAATGGCAAACAACTGTGGGCCATGGACATCAGTCCAAGCCGATGCACCGACTGCGAGGAATTCCATCGGCCGCATTTCATCATTCTCAACGTGGCCGTCGGCGGCACCTACCCCAACATGACCAACCAGGCCCAGATCACCGCACCCTTGCCGGCCGAGATGTGGGTCGATTATGTCCGCATTTACGACAACGGCCACACGGAGCTCAGCGGCAGCGGCCTGAGCGTCGGCCCGCCGGCAATCGGACCCGCACATTCCGGCTCCTGGTATCAGCCGATCCAGGATGGTCATGGCTTCGCGCTGGAATTTGGCGAATTGCCCGACGGCAGCCCGCTGGCCGTCGCGTACTGGTACACCTATGACGACCAGGGCAATCCGATTTTCCTGATGGGTAACGGCGCACCCGAGGGCAACCGGGTGAGCATCGATCTGATCTCGCCGGTCGGCATGGTGTACGGAGAGTTCGACCCATCCAGCGTCCAGCACCAGCCCGGCGGCACCGCTGTATTCGAGTTCGATGACCGCGATAACGGCACTTTCAGCTACATCCCATCGGAGTTCACCAACTCCACCTGGGGGCATACCGCGATCGAGGCGCTCCCCATCGTCAAGCTGTTTGGGGTCCCGGCACCGGAGTCGTTCGTGCGGTAGGTGTGATCTCTCAGTAGATCGGCCCTACCCGGCCGACGTCCGGAGCTCGCGTGATTTCCGCTGAGGCAGGTGCCGAAGCGACCGCATCCGTGAGACACTGTTGTGATGCAAATCAGACACCTGCACCTGCTGCGCCGATCCCTGTCGACGACCGGGCTGCTGGTCGGCACCCTGCTGTTCGCCACCTCGCTCTCGCCCAGCCTGGTGCCGCGCCCGTTCCTGATGCAGGCGCTGCTGTCGGGCGTGGCCTTCTCGATCGGCTACGCCATCGGCGTCTTTCTGCACTGGCTCTGGCATTTCATGGAGTTGCCGAAGTTTCGTGGACGCGTCCTGACCATCGGCAAGATCATCGCCTGGGTCCTGAGCGCAGCCATCGTGATCGGCTTTCTGGTTCGGGCCTCGGCCTGGCAAAACAGCATCCGCGAGCTCATGGATCTGGACCCGGTCGATACCACCCGGCCGTTCTTGCTGGGACTGATCGCCCTGCTGGTGTTTCTCGTCCTGCTCGGGCTGGCCCGCTTGTTCCGCCTGATCAAGCGCACCTTATCGCGGACCGCGAATCGAGTCGTTCCGGGCCGCATCTCGCTGGTCATCAGCGTCGTGATCACCGTCGCGCTGTTCTGGGGCCTGTTCTCGGGGGTGCTGGCGCGGGTGACGCTCAACAGTTTCGATGCCTCATTCCGGCAGCTCGACCTGCTGATCGAAGACGAGCTCGAGGCACCCACCAACCCCCTGCATTCCGGCTCGGCCGCATCGCTGCTCGGCTGGGAGGAGCTGGGTCGACAGGGTCGACGATTCGTCGCCGAAGTGCCGACCACGAACGATCTGGCCGAGATCGCGCCGGGTGCCGTGGCGGAACCGCTTCGCGTCTATGTCGGCCTGAACTCCGCCGAGACCATCGAGGAGCGAGCCGACCTGGCCCTGGCCGAACTGCAGCGCATCGGCGGATTCGAGCGCGACTACCTGGTCGTGATCACCCCCACCGGCACCGGCTGGGTCGATCCGGGCGGCATTCGAAGCCTGGAATACCTGGTTGGCGGCCGCGTTGCCAGCGTGGCAGTCCAGTATTCCTATCTGCCGAGCTGGCTGTCGCTGCTGGCTCAGCCCGAGTACGGTCAGGAGACTGCCCGGGCGCTGTTCGACCGGGTCTACCGGCACTGGCGCGAACTGCCGCCCGAGAACCGGCCGCGTCTGTACCTGCACGGTTTGAGTCTGGGCGCGCTCAACTCCGACCGTTCGGCCGACATGTGGGACCTGGTCGGCGACCCGATCGACGGGGCCTTGTGGAGCGGCCCGCCGTTCCGCAGCGAAAGCTGGCAGTGGGCCACGGCCCAGCGTCGGCCCGAAACGCCGGCCTGGCGGCCCCGCTTTCGCGACGGGTCGGTGATCCGCTTCGCCAACCAGCACGGCGGGCTGGAGGATTTCGCCGCACCCTGGGGACCGTTCCGGATCGCCTACCTGCAGTACGCCAGCGATCCGATCAGCTTTTTTCAGCCCTCCGCCCTGTACCGCGAGCCGGACTGGATGCGCGGCGAACGCGGCCCGGACGTCTCGCCCTTCCTGCGCTGGTACCCCGTGGTGACTTTTCTGCAGCTGGCCGTCGACATTGCCGCCGCCGAGACCGCGCCGATCGGCTACGGTCACTCCTACGCCAGCGAGCACTACATCGACGCCTGGGCCGGTCTGATCGAACCACCGGGCTGGGACGATGAGCGCGTCGATGCACTCAAGCGCAGGATCGGTGATCTGGACGACTGAATGGCGGAAGTGCGCCGCCCGATCAGTCGCTGCGGTCAGCCGAAACGTGTCCTTCGACCCAGCGCTTGGCCAGCGCACCGACCAGCAACAATCCGCTGAGCACGATCAGCGGCAGCAGGGTGGTCGGATCCAGCACCTCTTCGGATTCGACCGCCTCGACCAGGCCATGGATGGCGCTGGCATACACGCCCCACTTGATCGCCAGGCCCACGGTCGCGGCGGCCAGAAAACCGGCCAGACCCAGCCCCAGCACGCCGCCGGCAAAGTTGACCACCGAGTGCGGAAACCCGGGCAGAATGCGCAGCGCGGCCTGGGTCAGGATGCCGCCGTGGCGCGAAAGTAGTTCGAGGATGCGGCTGCTGAAACCCTCCGGCTCCCAGTCGCCGCGCAGGCGCGCACTGAACTGATAGGCGCCCAGGGCACCGCCGACGCTGCCGACGACCAGCAGCAGAGTAGCGATCAGCGGCGGCTGAAACGGCGCGATCAGCCACACCCCGAGACTGCCCGGCAAGCCGAAGGTGAACAGCACGATCATGCCCAACACCACGGCGACCAGGAACCAGAAATTGCTGGCCAGGTCACGGCCGAAGGTCAGCAGATCCTCAACCCCCCAGGGCTGGAGGGCACCGATGATCAGTCCAATCACGATCAGCAGCGGCAGCAGCCACAGCCGACGGGAGCGGGTGGAGCTGGAAGCGGCACTCGACATCGTGGAGTTATATCATGCATGCCGGTCACGCCGACGACGCCTTCGATTGGCGGCTGCATCGCCACCGAATCGGCCGACCCGGGATCATCCACCACCGGCGTACCAGAACTTGCCACCTATTTGAGACTGTGGCACCCTTTTTCCCTGAATGCCATTCCAGGAACATGACGCGTGAGCATTGGTCGATAGTCCGACGCAGCGATCAAGATCGGGTTCGACGGAACAGGGACGCTGGCGCTTCTGGATCGACCGCGGCGGCACGTTTACCGACGTGGTGGCCCGCCGCCCGGACGGCGAGCTGCTGACGGCCAAGCTCTTGTCGGAAAACCCCGAGCAGTACGATGACGCCGCCGTGGAAGGCATCCGCCGCCTGCTCGATCTGGGGCCGGAGGAGGCCATCCCCGACGCACGCATCGAGCACGTGCGCATGGGCACCACGGTCGCCACCAACGCCCTGCTGGAGCGGCGCGGCGAACGCACCGCCCTGCTCATCACGCGCGGCTTTCGCGATGCGCTGTTCATCGGCCACCAGGCGCGGCCGGATATTTTTGCCCTCAACGTCCGTCGGCCGCAGCTGCTGTACGAGAACGTGATCGAGATCGACGAGCGCGTGCGCGCCGACGGCCAGGTGCTGCGCTCACCCGACCGGGCGGACGTTCGTGAAGCACTTGAGTCCCTGCATGACCAGGGCATTCGCGCCCTGGCCGTGGTGTTTGTCCACGGCTACCGCTATCCCGAACACGAACGCCGGGTCGGCCGCCTGGCGCAAGAGCTCGGCTTCGAGCAGATCAGCCTGTCGCACGTAGCCAGCCCCCTGATCCGCCTGATCGGGCGCGGCGACACCACCGTGGTCGATGCCTATCTCTCGCCCATCCTGCGCCGCTATGCCAATCGCGTGGCCGGACAGCTCGGGGACGTCGCCCTGCAGTTCATGAAGTCCGACGGCGGCCTGACCGGCGCGGACCAGTTTGCCGGCAAGGACGCCATCCTGTCGGGACCGGCCGGCGGCATCATCGGCTGCGTGCGCACCGCCGAACTGGCCGGCTTTGACCGGGTGATCGGCTTCGACATGGGCGGCACCTCGACCGACGTGTCGCACTACAGCGGCGAGCTGGAGCGCTGCTTCGAGACCGAGATTGCCGGGGTGCGCATGCGCGTGCCCATGCTCGAAATCCACACCGTGGCCGCCGGCGGCGGCTCCTGCCTGCATTTCGACGGCAGCCGCTACCGGGTCGGGCCGGACTCGGCCGGGGCCAACCCGGGCCCGGCCTGCTACCGTCGCGGCGGGCCGCTGACCGTGACCGACGGCAACGTGATGCTGGGCAAGCTGCAGCCGGACTTTTTTCCGGCCGTGTTCGGGCCCGGGGCCGATCAGCCGCTGGACGCTGCGGACGTGCTCGAAAAATTCGAAACGCTGCGCGCCGAGATCCGGGCCGCGACCGGCGATGAGCGCTCGGTCGAACAAGTCGCCGAGGGCTTCCTGCAGATCGCGGTCAACAACATGGCCGCAGCGATTCGCAAGATCTCCGTGCAGCGCGGCCATGACGTGACCCGGTATGCGCTGAACTGCTTCGGCGGCGCCGGTGGCCAGCACGCCTGCCTGGTCGCCGACGCACTCGGCATCGAGACCGTGCTGATCCACCCCAGGGCCGGCGTGCTGTCGGCCTACGGGATGGGCCTGGCCGATGTGATCGCCCTGCGCGAATTTCCGCTGGGCGAGGCCTTGAACGCGGACCTGCTCGCCCGCCTCCAGCAGGCCGAACAGAAAGCGACGAAGCTGGCCATGGGCGAACTCGCAGAGCAAGGTCATGAACCCGACCGGATTCGCACGCGCGCCCAGCTGCATCTGAAATACGCCGGCACCGACACGACCCTGCTGGTCGACTCAGGCCGCATCGACGACATGCGCAAGCAATTCATCGACCTGCACCGCAGGCAGTTCGGCTTCGCCCTGCCCGATCGCGACATCGTCGTCGAATCCGGCCTGGTCGAGGCGCTCGCGCCCGGCCAGGCCCTGGCCGAGCCGGTCGCCGAGTCGCCGGAATGCCCGCCCACGCCGGAGCCGGTTCGCCAGGTCGACACCTGGATGGCCGGGCAGCGACGGCCCGACACGCCGGTGTACCGACGCTGCGACCTCGCCCCGGGGCACCACATCGACGGTCCGGCCATCCTGGTCGAGGACCACGCCACCACGGTGCTGGAGCCGGGCTGGCGGGTGGGCCTGAATGAGCGTGGCCACCTGCTGCTGCACCGACGCGAGCGCCGCGCCACGCGGCAGGGGCTGGGCCCGTCGGTCGACCCGGTCATGCTGGAAGTCTTCAACAAGCTGTTCATGGCCATTGCCGAGCACATGGGCGTGGTGCTGCAAAAGACCGCCTGGTCGGCCAACATCAAGGAGCGGCTGGACTTCTCCTGCGCCCTGTTCGACGGCAAAGGCAAGCTGGTCGCCAACGCGCCGCACGTGCCGGTGCACTTGGGCTCCATGGGCGAGAGCGTGCGCGCCGTGATCGAGCGCTTTGGCAAGGACATGCAGCCCGGTGACGTGTTCCTGCTCAACGACCCCTACGCCGGCGGCACCCACCTGCCCGACCTGACCGTGGTCAGCCCCTGTTTCGATGAGCGCGGAGCCGTGCTGTTCTACACCGCCAGCCGCGCCCATCACGCCGACGTCGGCGGGCTCACGCCCGGCTCCATGCCGCCGCACAGCCGTCATATCGACGACGAGGGCGTGCTGATCCCGCCGACCCGCATCGTCCGCGCAGGCCAGCTCGACGAGGATCGGCTTGCCGAGCTGCTGGCCTCCGGCCCGCACCCGGCGCGCAATCCGCGCCAGAACTTCGCCGACCTGCACGCCCAGATCGCGGCCAACGCGCGCGGCCTGCAGGAACTGGACGACATGGTGGCGCAGTTCGGCCTGACGACCGTCGAGGCCTACATGCAGCACGTCCAGGACAACGCCGCCGAGCAGGTCCGGCGCGCCATCGCGGAACTGGAAGACGGGCGCTGGGTCAAGACCATGGATTCCGGCGCGCGCATCGAGGTGCGGGTCCGCGTCGACCGGGAACAACGCCGTGCCGTGATCGACTTCAGCGGCTCCAGCGCCCAGCAGCCCGACAACTTCAACGCACCCGCCGCCATCACCCGGGCCTGCGTGCTGTATGTGCTTAGAACCCTGGTCGCCGACGACATCCCCCTGAACGACGGCTGCATGGAGCCCGTGGAACTGATCATCCCCGAGGGCAGCATTCTCAATCCCCGGCATCCGGCGGCCGTGGTTGCCGGCAACGTCGAGACCAGCCAGGTCATCACCGACGCCCTGCTCGCGGCCATGGGCAAGCTGGCCAACAGCCAGGGCACGATGAACAACCTGACCTTCGGCAACGCCCAATACCAGCACTACGAAACTCTGTGCGGCGGGGCCGGCGCCGGTGAAGGCTTCGACGGGGCCGATGCCGTCCACACCCACATGACCAACTCGCGTCTCACCGACCCGGAGATCCTCGAAACCCGCTTCCCCGTGCTGCTCGAAGGCTTCGGCGTGCGCCCCGATTCGGGCGGCTCGGGCCGCTGGCGCGGCGGCCACGGCGCCGAACGCCGCATCCGCTTTCTCGAGCCCATGACCGTCGCCCTGCTGACCAACTCGCGCGAGCAGGCGCCGCAGGGACTGGAGGGCGGCGGATCGGGTCAGACCGGCGAGGCCTGGATCGAACAGGCCGACGGGCGCCGGCAGAAGCTGGCCGGCTGCGACCGAGCCGAGATCAAGGGCAACGCCATGCTGGTCATCCGTACGCCGGGCGGCGGCGGCTGGGGAGAGGAAGGATGAGTCGAAGCCGGCGCCGGCCGGCGCGGCGGTCAGCAGGTTCGGAACGCAAGCGTTACGGGTCGATCTGGCGCAGATGCTGGCCGACCACGATCCAGGAGGCGAACAGGCCAAGCAGGCCGCTGCCCAGGCCGACCAGGGCGACGACTTCCGGAGACGGTCCAAGCAGGTCGAATTCTTCGGCGTAGGTCTGGCTCAGCTCGGAGACCGGTTCGGCCAGAAGCCACAGCCCGCTCTTCACCATCATCCAGGCCGCAAGCCCGCCGAGCAATCCGTACCAGAGGCCGGTATAGAGAAACGGTCGCCGGATGAACGCGGCCGTCGCGCCGACCAGGGCCATGACCTCGATTTCCTCGCGTCGATTCTGGATGTCCAGGCGCACGGTATTGCCGATGATCACCGCCACGCCCAGGGCCAGAAGCAGGCCAAGCAGCCAGACGAACTGGGCCAAAAGCTCCGTCATGGCGTCCAGGCGTTCCAGCCACTGCAGATCGACAATCACGTTGGCAACCTTCGCCTCCTGCTCCAGCCGCGCGAGCAAGACGTTGCGGCCGGCCGTGGTTCCGGGCGAAACCTCCAGCACCCAGGGCAGCGGGTTTTCGGCGATCAGATCGGCAGCCTCGGTAAGCCCGAGTTGCCGAGACAGTTCGTCCATGCCCTGCTCCGGGCTGATCGGGTCGACGGTCGAGACTTCCGGCCAGCTGCTGATTCGCGAAACCAGCCGGTCCACGTCGGCGTTGACCAGACCGAGATCCAGAAACACCGACAGCGTGTCCAGGCGCTCCCACTGTTGACCGATTCGCTCCAGATTGACCAGCGCAATCTGCAGGGCCAGCGGCACGGCGAGGGCGAAGGCGAGGACGCCTACGGTCATCAACGAGCCCAGCGGATGCCGGGCGAGGTTGCCCAGCGACGAGAACAGGCTGAACGCATGGCGCCGCGCCCAGGCCCGCAGGCCCGCGCTCGAGGCCTGGACCTCGCGCCCTGATCGGCGCACCCTAGCCACCTTCGGCACCACCACCCCTGGGCTCAATCCTGGCCCGAACGTCGTCGATGATCTCGCCCTTGGACAGAACGAGCACGCGGCGGCCGAGGCGCCGGACCAGCTCCAGGTCATGGCTGGCGATCAGGACTGTCACCCCGGTCTCGTTGAGCTGGACGAAGGTGTTCATCAACTCTTCCGACAGGGCCGGATCGAGATTGCCGGTCGGCTCGTCGGCCAACACCACCGGCGGCCGCCCGATGATCGCCCGGGCGATGCCGACGCGCTGCTGCTCACCGCCCGAGAGCATGGGCGGATACATCGTCTCCTTGTCGAGCAGGCCGACCTTGTCCAGGGCGGCGCGCACCCGGCGCTGGATTTCACCGAAGGAGACGCCGGCGATCATCAGCGGCAGGGCCACGTTGTCGAACACGCGCTTGTCGGTCAGCAAGCGATGGTCCTGGAAGATCACCCCGATCCGGCGTCGCAGGTACGGAATGTGGCGCCGGGCCAGCTTGCTTACGTTGCGCCCGTCGAACAGGACCTGGCCGCGGCTGGGACGCTCCAGCAGCGCGATGAGCCGGAGCAGCGTCGACTTGCCGGCCCCCGAATGACCGGTCAGAAAGGCCAGCTCGCCGCGCTCGAGGTGAAAATTGACGTCGCTGACGGCCTGGATGCCGCCCGGATAGCGCTTGGCCACGTGCTCGAAGGTGATCATGCCAGCAGCTGGCTCATGCTCAGGATCGGCAGCATGATGGCCAAAACGATGTAGAGAACCATCAGGCCGACCAGCAGAATCAGGATCGGCTGAAGCACGGCCAGCAGGACGCTGGTCGCCGAGTTCAGCTCGCGTTCCTGGATCGCTGCGGCGTGCTCGAGCATCGGCGCCAGCTCGCCGCTCTTTTCCCCGCCGCTGATCAGCCGGCGCGCAACCGGCGGCAGCCAGAACGACGTATCCAGCGCTTTCGACAGCGACACGCCCTCGCGGACCTGGGCCGCGGCGCGCTGAATGTCGGCCTGCACGATCCGGTTGCCGACCACGCCGGCCGAAACGCTCAAGGCCTCGACCAGCGGCACCGCGCTGGAGACCAGGATGGCCAGGGTGCGGGTAAACGAGGCGGTCTGGCGCGCCCGGACCAGTCTCCCCAGCACCGGCAGCCGGAGCAGGCGCTGGTCCGCCCAGCGGCGCGGACCGGGTCGACGCAGGGCAAGCGCGGCCGCGATCAGGCCAGCAACCAGCGCGCCGACGACCAGGACGCCGTACGCGGCGATGAAGTCCGACAGCGCCAGAAGACTTCGGGTCAGCAGCGGCAGGTCCTGTGCCGCGTGCTCGAACACCCCGACCACGCGCGGGACGACGAACCCGACCAGGCCCCAGACCACGCCCAGGGCGATCAGCGCCAGCAGCAGCGGATACACCAGGGCCAGGCTCAGGCCGCGGTTCATGGCGTCGCGCTGTTCGGCGTGATCGGCCAGGCGCCCGAGTACGTTCTCCAGCCGACCGGCGCGCTCGCCGGCGGCGATGGCGGCGGTGTACATGACCGGAAACAGGCGCGGGTGTTCGGCCATCGCCGCCGACAGACTCTGGCCCTCCATGACCCGCGCACGGATCGCCCCGAGCTGACGCCGCAGCGGGGCCGAATCGGCCTGTTCGACCAGCACGCTGAGGACCTCTTCCAGGGTCAGCCCGGCCTTCAGCAGGCTCGACAGCTGGCGCATGAGCAGAGCCCGCTCTCCGCCCTGCCCGCCCAGGGACAGGCCAGCGCTTTTCTCGGCCCGGACGGCGCGGACTTCCAGCGGCAGCAGGCCGCGCTCGCGCAGCTGGGCTCGGGCGGCCCGGGCCGTGTCGGCCTGGACCAGGCCGCGGAGGGTCTTGTTGCCCTGCAGGGCCTGATATTCGAACGCGCCCATGCCCCTACGCGGCGCGGGTGACGCGCAGAACTTCTTCCAGCGAGGTGATCCCGGCCGTGGCCTTGCGCCAGCCATCGTCCAGGATCGACGGGCTGAGCTCGCGGGCCAGGCGCTCGAGCCGGGCCTCCGCGGCGCCGTCGTGGATCAGGGCGCGCATTGAATCGTTGACCGGCACCAGCTCGTAGATGCCGGTGCGTCCGCGATAGCCGGAGCGGCCCGGCGGCAGGTCTTCGCGCGGCCGATACAGGGTGCTGTCGGGACGGCCGGCCAGACCCAGGCGGGCGAGCTCTTCGGCGCTGATCGTGAAGGCCTCGCGGGTGTCCGGATCCAGCACCCGGACCAGGCGCTGGGCGAGCGTACCGATCAGGCTGGACGCGAGCAGGAACGGCTCGATCCCCATGTCGACCAGGCGCGTGATCGCGCCCACGGCGGTGTTGGTGTGCAGGGTCGACATCACCAGGTGACCGGTCAGGCTCGCCTGGACGGCGATGCGGGCGGTTTCCAGGTCGCGAATCTCGCCGACCATGACCACGTCGGGATCCTGGCGCAGAATCGCGCGCAGACCGCGGGCGAAGGTCAGATCGACCTTGGGGTTGACCTGGGTCTGGCCAATGCCGTCGAGGTCGTACTCGATCGGATCTTCGACCGTCATGATGTTGCGGCTGCGGTCGTTCAGGCGCAGCAGCGCGGCGTACAGCGTGGTCGACTTGCCAGAACCGGTCGGACCGGTCACCAGCAGGATGCCGTGCGGTCGGGCGATCATGCTCGCGACGCGCTGCTCGCTGTCGGGGTCCATGCCCAGCTCGGCCAGGTCGAGCCGGCCGGCGGCCTTGTCGAGCAGGCGCAAAACCACGCGCTCGCCGTGGTTGGAAGGCAGCGTCGAGACGCGCACGTCGACCGGCCGGCCGGCGATGCGCAGGCCGATGCGACCGTCCTGGGGGATTCGTTTCTCGGCGATGTCGAGGCGCGACATCACCTTGATGCGCGAGGTGATCAGGCCGGCCAGAGCGCGCGCCGGCGACATCACTTCGCGCAGGACGCCGTCGACGCGAAAGCGAATCGACAGGCGGTCTTCGAAAGGCTCCAGGTGGATGTCGGAGGCGTTCTCGCGCAGGGCCTGGGTCAGGATGCCGTTGATCAGGCGGATGATGGGCGCGTCATCCTCGCTTTCCAGCAGGTCGGCCGGTTCGGGCAGGTCCTCGGCCAGGCGGGCCAGGTCCATGTCCTCGCCCAGATCCTCGGCGACCTGGGCGGCGGCCTCGTCACCGGCCTGGTAGAGGCTGGTGACCAGGCGATCGAATTCGGCCGCAGAGAGTTTTTCCAGCTCGACGCGCCCTTGCAGCCGCCGGCGCACTTCCTGAACCGCGGCCAGGTCGACCGGCTCGCGGACCGCGAGGCGGATGCTGTCGCCGTTGCGACCGGCCACGGCAACCCCGCGCCGGCGGGCGAACCCGTACCCTGGACGGAATTCAGTCTCCATCCGGCGGCGAATGCAGAAAATCGCGCAGTTCCGGCAGCAGCGGCATTTCTTCCGGCCGGGTCAGACCGCGCGGGCGATCGCGCTGGTTGAGTTGCTCGGTTCGGATGCGCGAGTACTTGGACCGGGTAATGTCATCCAGCAACTGCTCGTCGTGCAGGATCTGGGGCCGGATGAAAATCATCAGGTTGCGCTTGACGCTGCTGGTCGAGCGATAGCGAAACAGCTCGCCGAGCAGGGGGATGCGGCCCAGCCCCGGCACGCTTTCCATCTGTTCCTGCAGGTCATCCGTGGTCAGCCCGCCCAGGACCAGGATGGCGCCGTCGGGCACCATCACCCGGGTCGAAATGGTGCGCTTGTTGGTGATCAGATCGACCGCGCCGCCGGACGGGGCCAGGGTCGAGACCTCCTGGGCGATCTGGAGCAGGATCGTGTCGCCCTCGTTGATCAGCGGGGTGACGTTGAGCTTGATCCCGATTTCCTCGCGATTGATGGTCTGGAAGGGGTTGACCTGGCCGTCGCCGCTGGTAAAGCCCTGGGTCGCGAAACTGCCCGACAGGAACGGGACTTCCTGGCCGACGTTGATGCTGGCCTCGTGGTTGTCCATGGTCACGATCGAGGGCGTGGAGAGTACGTTGGTGTTGGCGTCCTGGCTCAGGGCCCGGGCCAGGGCGCCGATTTCGAGGATTTCCACGCCCAGCAGGCTGGAGCGGCCGCGCACGTAGCCCACGTTCAGACCGCGCCCCGGCAGCAGCAGGTTGCCTTCCTGGCCGAGCTCGCCGGCCGCCGCGCTCAGGTTGAGAATGTTGCGCCCGCCGGCCTGAAAATTGGTGCCCCCGAACAACCCGCGCTCGCCCGAGGCAAAGGCCTGCCACTGGATGCCCAGCTCGCGCGAGGTGTCGACCGCGACTTCGGCGATGATGGCCTCGACCAGCACCTGGGCGCGGCGGATGTCGAGCTGGTTGACCACCGACTGGATCGATCGGAACACGGACGGGGGCGCGCTGACGACCAGCGAGTTGGTGTCCTGGTGGGCCTGGATGCGCACCCGCTGGCCTTCGTCGCGGTCCAGGTCGAGCATGCCTTCGAGCACCGGCACCAGACTTTCCGCGGTGGCGTAGCGCAGGTAGATCACCTGGGTCGAGCCTTCGGCTTCGAGCGGGGTGTCGAGGTGACTGATCAGGGTGCGCAGGCGCAGGCGCCGATTGGGCTCACCGGCCAGGATGATGGTGTTGGTGCGCTCGTCGGCCAGCGCGCTTTCCGCGCCGCCGCCCGGGTAGAGCCGGTTGAGCAGGCGCACGATCTCGGCTGCGTCTGCGTGACTGAGGGCGATGACCTCGATGTCCTGGTCGCTGGCCGCATCCAGGCGCCGGACGATGGTTTCGATCCGGCGCACGTTGGCCGAGCGATCGGAGATGATCAGCACGTTGGACGGGTCGTGATGGGCCATGTAGGCCGACTGCGGCAGCAGCGAGCGCAGCAGCTGCGAGGCCTCGGCGGCGCGCACGTGTTCCAGCGCGATGATCCGGGTGACCGGGTCGTCGCCGCCGGCGCGCATGTCGTCAACCGGAACCCGTCCGTCCTGACGCGCGTTGACGTCGGGCAGGATGCGGACCACGTGCTCGTCGGCAACGGCGGTGTAGCCGTGCACGCGCAGAATCGACAGAAAGACCGCGTAGACCTCCTCGCCGCTCAGCGGCTGGGACGAAATCACGGTCACCCGTCCGGAAACCTGAGGGTCGATGATGATATTGCGCCCGGTCATTTCCGCAACCGCCGTGATCAGCGAGCGGATATCGGCGTCATTGAAGTTCAGAACGTGACCGTCCTGGCCCTCATCGGCGGCCACGACCGGGAGCACCAGGCAAAGCGCGAACAGTGAACAGATCAGACGATGCAGCATGGGATGATCGGGCTCCGCGGGCGGATGAAACTCACAGCCTGGACAGAATCTGTTCCAGGTCCGGCCTGAGGGTCATTTCACGGCCCTCCCGGGTGATGGTAATGGAGACTTCGCCGCGGCGCATGACCTCGGCAAACAAGGCTCGGGCGTCCTCCTCGGACGTCAGCGGCTGACCGTTGACGGCGGTGACGATGTCGTTGACCTGCAGGCCCAGTTCGGCAAACAGCGTAGCATCCCGGCCCGGGCGCACCCGGAAGCCGCCTCCGGCGACCGGCATGACCGAAACCTGGTCGGCCAGGCCGGCCGGCGTCTGTCCCGGCGCCTGCAGCGAGGCCGCGCTGATGCCGGCCGGGGCCTCGAAACCGCGCACGCCGGGGAGCTGTGCCTGCCGGGAAGCGCTGGCGCTGGCGCGGGCCTCGGAGCGTCCGGAACGCCCTGCCCGCTCGCGCGGGATCGGCAGGGCTTCGCGCTGACCGTCGCGTACGATCACGACCTGCAGCGGCTCGATCGAGTCCAGCGTGCTGCCGTCGGGCAGTTCATCACCGCGTCGATACACCTGCTCACGACCCTGATCGTCGGCGATGATGGCAAACGCCTCCGGTCCGCCCGACATCAGTCCGAGCAGGCGCAGGCGGGCCGAAGAGGTCGGCACGGGCCGAGCCACGACCGGCGCGGCCGGGGCCGCCTCGCCGAACAGGTCCCAGCGAAACCCTGCGCGCGCGGTCGCGGCCGGCTGGACCTGGGGAACCGAGGGCATCGCGGCCGGCTCGGTTTCCGGTCCGATCAGAATCAGCCACAGCAGCTGGACCACCAGCCAGGCCAGCACGAGCACCAGCGCGACGTTGGTCCATCGAGCCAGGCGGCCAGGCCATTGGGCGGACAAGCTGGAATACAAGTTGGGTTACTCGCGGATCGGTCCGACTGCCGGGAGGTTAGCACAAGGCGCGCCGGTTCCGAAGATGCCGCCGCGCGCGATCGGTGGCGCTGGAATGGACAGGCCGCACCACCGTCCGGGATCCGCCCCGGCGCGCCCCCGGGTTCTACCGCCGGCGCCGACCGCCACCGCCGCCGCGCGGACGATCACCGGCGCTTTTCTTGCGCGGTGGCGGCCGGGTCAGGGCCGGAAGCTCATCCGGGTCGTGCGGGAGCACCGGCAATTCCATTTCGATGAACTTTTCGATTTCCGGCAGGTAGAAGGCATAATCTTCGCAGGCGAAGCTGATCGCATCCCCGGTCGCCCCGAGGCGCGCGGTCCGGCCGATCCGATGAACGTAATCGGCGGCGTCCTGTGGCAGGTCGTAGTTGACGACGTGGCTGACGTCGGGGATGTGCAGACCGCGTGCAGCCACGTCGGTCGCGACCATCACGTCGATGTCGCCGTCGTGAAAGCGCTTGAGCAGCTTCTGGCGCTTGTCCTGGGGCACGTTTCCGGCCAGCATCGCGGCGTTGAAGCCGTTGGCCTTGAGGGTCCGAGCGACCCGGTCGGCCGCGTGCCGGGTGTTGATGAAGACCATGACGTGCTCGTCTTGCATGTCGCGCAGCAGCTTGACCAGCAACGGCAGTTTTTCCCGATTGGCCGGGTAGTAGACGACCTGGGTGACCCGGTCGGTGGTGACCTGGTCCTCTTCGATGCGAATCGTTTCGGCATCGTTCATGTGTTCATAGGCCAGCTCGGTGACCTTCAGCGGGAACGTGGCCGAAAACATCAGGGTCTGACGCTCATTCACCGGCGGCATGCGCCGGAACAGGAAGCGGATGTCGGTGATGAACCCCAGGTCGAACATCCGGTCGGCTTCGTCGAGCACGGCGACCTCGATGTACTTGAGGCTGTAGATGTCCTGCTTGAGGTAGTCGATCAGGCGACCGGGCGTGCCGATCAGAATGTCGACCCCGTCGGCGATGCGGTCACGCTGCTTGGCATAGTCCACGCCGCCATAGGCGAGCAGGGCGCGCAGGCCGGTGTGCTTGCCGAGCAGCTCGGCGTCGCGGTGGATCTGAATCGCCAGCTCCCGCGTCGGTGCAACGCAGATCGCGCGCGGATTCGGACCCGGCCCACGGCTTTCGGCACTGAGCAGGCGGCGGAAAATGGCCAGCAGAAAGGCGGCGGTCTTGCCGGTGCCGGTGCGCGCCTGGCCGGCCACGTCGCGCCCGTTCAGGGCCAGCGGCAGGGTTTTTGCCTGAATCGGCGTGCATCGCTCGAACCCGGCGTCGGCCAGGCCGCGCGCGATGCGTTCGTCGAGCTCGAAGGTATCGAAGCGGATGTCGGTCAATACCTGTTCGGTGCTGGGCTTTTCGCTCACTAAAGATTCCTGTCGTTTGGAAAGGCACCCGCCATCGCCGAAGCGGCCAAAAGTCCGGCCCGGGGACATACTGCAGGTGCCAATCAGGTAGTATATGCGCTCTGCGTCACCGGCTGCCGGCCAGCGAGTCGTCCTCGGAACGGTGCACGGGCAGAGTGACCCCACTGAGCATACAGATTCCGCACCCTAAGGAGCTATTGACTGTGAGCGACAATATCATTCACGTATCCGACAGCGATTTCGACGAAGTCGTTCTCAAGGCCGATCGACCCGTTCTGGTGGACTACTGGGCGGAATGGTGTGGCCCGTGCAAGATGATCGACCCCATCCTGCACGAACTGGCCGACGAATACGACGGCAAACTGCAGATTGCCAAACTCAACATCGACCAGAACCAGCAGGTGACCAGTCGCTTCAAGATCCGCGGCATCCCCACCCTGATGATTTTCGAAAACGGTGAACATCAGGGCACCAAGGTCGGTGCATTGACCAAATCGGCCCTGAAGGCCTTCGTCGACGAAACCATCTGAAACGGCCCGCCCCGCGACCGGTCCGCCATCCGGTCGGTCGCCAGGCCGGGCGGCGCGAATCGGCAGGAAGTGAATTTCTGGACTCGTCGCGCCAATGGTGCTACCTTACCGCCTGAGGGCTTTCCGGCCTGACGTTTCCCAAGAACGATTGGCTGACCCAACGCCTGCGCAGCGGGCAGGCCGTTATCCAGAACCTTGACTATTTGATTTTCAAATCCGGGCGTGACCGGTGACGAACGGCCCTGTTCGTCCATTGCGTGCCGATCCATCACTGCCAGACATTTCCCATGAACCTGACCGAACTGAAAAGAAAATCCGCGAAAGAACTCGTGGAGATGGCCGAAGAATACGGCATCGAGAACATGGGGCGTTCGCGCAAGCAGGACGTCATCTTCGCCATCCTCAAGGCCAAGGCCGGAAAGAAAGAGGCGATCTACGGGGACGGCGTCCTGGAAATCCTCCAGGATGGCTTCGGCTTCCTCCGCGCCGCCGAAGCGTCCTACATGGCCGGGCCGGATGATATCTACGTATCACCCTCCCAGATTCGCCGCTTCAACCTTCGAACCGGCGACTACATCTCCGGCAAGATCCGGCCGCCAAAGCAGTCCGAGCGGTATTTCGCCCTGCTCAAGGTCGAGGAACTCAATTACGACCGGCCGGAAGCGGCCAAGAACAAGATCCTGTTCGAGAACCTGACCCCGGAATTTCCGCGCGAGCAGCTGAAACTGGAGCGCGGCAACGGTTCCACCGAAGACATCACCGGCCGCATCATCGATCTGATCGCGCCCATCGGAAAGGGTCAGCGCGGTCTCGTCGTCAGCCCGCCCAAGGCCGGCAAGACCATGATGCTGCAGTCCATCGCGACCGCGATCCGGGCCAACAACCCCGAAACGCACATGATCATTCTCCTGATCGACGAGCGTCCGGAGGAAGTCACCGAGATGCAGCGCGGCGTGGACGCGGAAGTCATTTCCTCGACCTTCGACGAGCCGGCCAGCCGCCACGTGCAGGTCGCCGACATGGTGATCGAGCGGGCCAAGCGCCTGGTCGAACACAAAAAGGACGTGATCATCCTGCTCGACTCCATCACCCGTCTGGCGCGCGCCTACAACACCGTCGTGCCGTCCTCGGGCAAGGTGCTGACCGGCGGCGTCGACGCCAACGCCCTGCAGCGGCCGAAGCGCTTCTTCGGTGCCGCGCGCAACCTGGAAGGCGGCGCCAGCCTGACCATCATCGCCACCGCGCTGGTCGATACCGGTTCGAAAATGGACGAGGTGATCTACGAGGAGTTCAAGGGTACGGGCAACATGGAGATTCACCTGAGCCGTCGCATCTCGGAAAAGCGCACCTTCCCGGCCATCGACATCAATCGCTCCGGAACCCGGCGCGAAGAACTCATGGTCGGCAACGATCAGCTTCAGAAAACCTGGATCCTGCGCCGCATCCTCCAGCCCATGGACGAAGCCCAGGCGATCGAATTCATGCTCGACAAGCTGAAAGTGACCAAGACCAACGAAGAATTCTTCAACTACATGAAACGCTGAGGGGCCGTCGAAATCACCGGGAAGATTTTGGCTCTGCCCGTCGGCCGCGTAGGGCCGACCTACGGCTGGCGCCTTCATCATTGCTTCACGGCTTTTCTTCACAATTGTCAACATCACAAATGTGGAGGAGCACCAAGTGACTGAAGCTGAAGGAAATGCAACCATCCTGCTGGTCGAAGATCACAACGATCTGGCCGCCAGCATCGGGGACTACCTGGAAAGCAGCGGGTTCGCCATGGACTTCGCCGCCGACGGCGCCATCGCGCTGAACCTGCTCGACGAAAACCCGTACGACCTCATCGTCCTCGACCTGATGCTGCCCAAGATCGACGGCATCCGCGTCTGCGAACGCCTGCGCGAGCGCGGCGACGGCACGCCGATTCTCATGTTGACCGCGCGCGATCAGCTCGACGACAAGGTCGCGGGATTCAACGCCGGGGCAGACGATTATCTGGTCAAGCCGTTCGAGCTGGAAGAGCTGGAAGTCCGGATCCGGGCGCTGATTCGCCGAGCGCGGGGGGAAATGTCCGATGGCGCCATGCGCGTTGGAGATCTGGTGTTCGATCCGCGCACGATGCGCGTCGAACGCGAAGGCGAACGGGTCAACCTGTCCCCCACCTCGATTCGCATTCTGAAGGTCCTGATGCGCGAATCGCCGCGCCTGGTCAGTCGCGAACAGCTCGAAAACGAACTCTGGGGCGACATGCTGCCCGACTCCGATACGCTGCGCTCGCACATGTACAACCTGCGCAAGGGCATCGACCGGCCCTACAAGAACAAGCTGCTGCACACCGTGCAAGGCATGGGGTTCAAGCTGGCTGCTCCCGAGGACGCCTGACCGATCCGGCCGTCACCACTGCAACCCTGGCCGTTCAGGCCAGGGCGTCTTGCACGACCTCTCGGTAGCGCTCGTTGAGCGTACGCCACTCCATCCGGAACCACGGGGCGACCGCGGCGGCGGGATCGGCCATGAGCGCATCGACTTCAGGCGCCGACAAATAGCGCCAGTCGGCCAGCTCGGCGGGATTGGGCTGCAGCTGAAACGGCTCGGCCCGGCCCACATACACCCAGCACAGTTCGTGTTCGGCCCCCAGGTTCTCGTAGCTTTCCTGGTAGCGAAACTTGTAGACGAAGTGCAGCGGCGCGCGCACGCCGAGCTCTTCGATCATGCGCCGCTCGGTCGCTTCGGCCATGGTCTCTCCGGCGCGCGGGTGCGAACAGCAGCTGTTGGCCCAGTACAGCGGCCACAACCGCTTTTCCGCGGCGCGCTGCTGAACAAGAAGGCGGCCCTGGCGGTCGAACAGAAACAGCGAGAAGGCACGGTGCAGAATCCCCTGCCCGTCGTGACACTCGCCCTTGCTCAATACGCCCAGCTCATTGTCCTGCGCATCCACGACGATGAGCGATTCCGTCTCCGACGAAACCACCCGAGCCGGCCCCACGGATTCAGGAACCACCGACCTGGACCTCCAGGGCGTGATACCCCGCTTCACGGATGGCCCGGGCAACCCGGGCGCTCGAGTCCGGGCACAGGGCGATGATGGAACCGCCGCCACCGCCGCCGGTGAGCTTGGCCCCCACGGCGCCGTGATTGCGAGCGATCTGAATCAACTCCTCCAGCTCCCAGCTCGAAACCTGCATGGCGTTGAGCAGACCCTGGTTGATGTTCATGGTTTCACCCAGGGTTTCGTAGTCCCGCCTGGCCAGGGCATCGAGCCCGGCACCGACCAGGCTGTCGATTTCATCGAAAATCCGCTCGTAGAGTTCCGGATTGCGCTGCCAGGCGTCGCGCACGCGGGCCACGGTCCGCGCCGTCAGACTTTCCACGCCGCTCATTCCGATGACCATCGGCAAGGGTTCAGCGACCTCGATGCGCTGCCGTTGCTGGGTCTGACCGGAACGGAAAAGCGTGAACTGGCCATAGGTGGCCAGGGTGTTGTCCAGCCCCGAGGGCGTGCCGTGGGCCACCTTTTCGCACTCGAAGGCCAGCTCGTTGATCCGTTCGTCCGACAGGTTCAGGCGGAAGTGCACGTCCAGCGCGCGCAGAACCGCCACGGCCAGGGCAGCCGACCCGCCCAGGCCCATCGCCCGCGGCACACTCGGGAAGACCTCGATGCGCATCCCCCTGCCGCTCAGGCCCAGGGCCTCCAGAACCCGGGCCAGCGACCGGGTGAACGACGGCGGCCGCTTGGCGTTGAAATCCAGGCGCTGCTCGATGCTCCAGCGCGGGATGATGAGGTCGATTCCCTCGGCGGTGTCCTCGATCCGGGCCTGAATGGCCAGCGGAATCGGCGCCGCGATCGCCCGACGCCCGTAGACCACCGAGTGCTCACCGAGCAAAATGACCTTGCCGTGACCCGCGCCCAGGGTTTCGCCTTCCAGCACGTCGCTGGCTGACGTCCGCGGCGTCGGCGCCACCTGCGCACGAACGGTCTGGATCAGTTCTTCGGCTTTCCAGATCTTGATTTCACCCGACGCGATCAGGCGTTCGACGACGGTATCGAACAACTCGGCCGGGGTGCCGGCCGCGGTCGCCACACTGCGGGCATGCAAGGTCATGTGCCCTTGCTGGATGCCCTCGGTGACCAGAGCGCGCAGGGCCGAAAAGGTCTGGGCCAGACCGACCGCGCCCATCACCTCGGCCAGCTCACGGGCGCTGTCGACCTTGAGCATGCGCAGATTCAGGGCAACCGTGGGGTTGGTCTGCAGCGGCCCGCCAACGGTGCCGACCTTGATGGGGATCTCGAGTTGGCCCACCAGGTCGCCGTTGTCGGCCTTGTGCCACTGGGTCAGGGCGGTGTAGCGCCCGCCTCGGGCCGCGTAGGCGTGGGCGCCGGCCTCGATCGCGCGCCAGTCGTTGCCGGTAGCCAGGGCCACGGCATCGATGCCGTTCATGATGCCCTTGTTGTGGGTTGCCGCCCGGTACGGATCGATGCGGGCAAAATCATTGGCCACGATGATTCCGTCACGCACCTGTTCGCCGTCGAAACCCTTGCCGGTCAGGGAAGCGACGGGAATCCGGACCCGCGCCCGAACCAGCGCCCGATCGGCGAGGTTGGAAAGAATGCGCAGGAACACCCGACCCTCGCTGATGGCCTCGATCAGCGAAGCGACTCCCTCGCACATGGTGTTGACCAGGTTGGCGCCCATGGCGTCGCAGGTGTCAATCAGCAAATGCACCACCACCATGTCGCCGCCGGGACCGTCCGACGGATGCACGAAGACCTCCAGGTCCCGCGCGCCGCCGCCGCGGGCAATCATTTTCGGATGCAGGCTGTTGGCCAGATTGAGAATTTCGTGCTTGCGCTGAAGCAGCGCGGCCTTTGCCCGGGCCGGATTTGCCACGTCCACGATCTGGATCTGCCCGATCAGCAGGGGTTCGTCGCTGTCGACCTCGAAGCCGCCACCGTCCCGGGCCAGCTTGGCCGCCGAACTCAGGGCCGCGACGATCGAAGGTTCCTCGACGACCAGCGGCACCACGTATTCCTTCTCGTTGATCAGGAAATTCAGACCCAGTCCGACCGGCAGGCCCATGACCCCGATGACGTTCTCGATCATCTTGTCGGCCAGCTGCACCGACAGCGTGTGGCGTCCCGACTGCAGGCTCTGGTAGTCCTCGATCCCGATCAGGCCGCGGTCGCGCACCGTGCGCACGCGCTCCGGCACCGTCATCTTGTAGAACTGCGGAATCCGCGATCTTTCCATATTTGCTTTACCTTGACGAATCGGTCGGTCGGGCCGGTCAACACTCAATGATCGGCCATGCTCAGTTCAAGTCCGGTGACGGCCGGCTCCAGGTCCAGCACCCGGTACCCGGCCCGTTCGACCCGGGCCCTGGCCCGGGCGAGCGGCTCGGCGCTGCCGGACAGGATCACGCCAACGTCTCCGCCGCCGGCCCCGCAGGGCTTGTAGGCGACCCCGGTCCGGACAACCAGCGCGGCGAGCTCCCGGTGGCGCGAATCGACCACAGCGGCCTGAATCTGGTCCCCAATTTTACCCATCAGAAGGCGATAGCAATTGACCCAGATCATGAGCGCGTCGATCTTGCCTGATCGCAGGCTGGCCAGCGCAGCCCGGGCGCACTCATCCATTTCGCGCCTCAGCGCCTCGGCCTGGGTCGGGTGCTCGGCCTGCCAGCGGCTGAAGCAATCCAGAAAGCCGCTCGTCGATGCCGCTGCGCCGGACCAGACGAAGGCAAGCGGCCAGTCCGGTGGCCAGGAAAGGGCCTCGACCTCCGGGCCCGAGGCCGCCAGCCGGTAGGCCAGGACCCCGCCATGCAGGCTGGCCGCCAGGTCGATTCCGCTGCCTCTGCCGGCCTGGCCCGTGCGGTGGGTCGTGATCAGCTCATCCAGGTTCAGCTGCGTTCGACCACCGGTCAGAAAAGCGCGCAAGGCGGCCGTGAGGGCGACCGTGACGGCGGCACTGGAGCCCAGTCCCAGCTTGGTCAGCCCATCGTCCTTGCCGACGTAAAGCTCGGAGGTATCGATCGAAACGCTCAGCCCGCCGGGAGCGGACCCAGGATCGACGCCGCGCGCCAACTCCTGTTCCAGCAGGCGCCGGCAAAGCCCGAACTCGGGCCGCTCGGCAGCACTGCTCAGCCACTCGACCCGACCCGCGCCGAAGATCCGGAACGGTACCGGAGGCATGCCCAGCTGCGGCGCTTCCAGCGCGCTCTCCTCGGGCCGGCAACTGCGCAGCCGAACCCGGGCGCGCCGATTCACGGCCATCACCAGCGCCGGGGTTCCGTGAAGCACGGCGTACTCGCCGATCAGGACGGCCTTGCCCGGCGCCGATGCTTCGACGCTGACCATTCAGAGCAGGCCGGCAGCCGGACCCAGGCCGGTGCGAATGACGCGGCTGACGCCGGGCACCTCGGCCAGATGGGCTGCGACCTTCTCGGCGTGGCCGGGCAGACAGACGGCTTTGACCTGGGGGCCGGCATCCATGGTGAAGAACACGCCGGTGCCCTGCCCGCGCAGACGGCCGACGGCCTGGATGCAGGCCACCGTCGCCGGATTCCAGTAGAGCAATCCCGGGCGTGCCGCCAGGGCCGAGGCATGCATCTTCAGGGCGCTGGACTCGGCCACCTCGGCCAGCATGTCAAAATCGCGCCGAGCCACGGCGGCTTCGGCCTCGGCCAGATCCGCGTCCACCGTCTCCACCCAGGCCGGGTAGTACGGCGAGGTCCTCATGGTCCGATTCATTCCGTCGCGCGAGGAGACCGCTTTCGGCCCGCGATCGGTAATGGCGACGACCACCTCCAGCGGCCAGTGATCCGGATCGTACAGTCCCTCGGCATAGCAGTCCTCGCCCTGGTCGGACCGGCCGGCGTGCAGGCGGCAGAATCCGCCGTAGAGCGAACGCGCGGCCGAACCGGATCCGCGCCGCGCGATCTGCGACAGCTCGCGCCGCTCGAGACCACGCTCGAACAGGGCATCGGCGACCACGACCAGCGCCGCGTAGCCGGAAGCCGACGAGGCCAGGCCGGCGCCGGTGGGGAAGTTGTTGCGGCTGTCGATCCGGCAGCGGACGCGATCCTGCGATCCGATCAGGTCGAGTATCCGGCCGACCGGCGCGGCGTCCTGCGGCGTGCCGTCCAGCCTGAACTCGTCGACCTGCAGTCCGGGCGCCCGCTCGATCGTCGTCACGGTTTCCAGTCCGGACAGCGTGATCGACAACGAGCCGGCAGCCGGCAGATTGAGCGCGGCGTCGCGCTTGCCCCAGTACTTGACCAGCGCGATATTGGCCCCTGCGCGCGCGGTGAGCTTTTTCGCCATGACAGGATGAAGGGACGGGGTGCAGGCCAGCCGACTATGATAAATCAGCCGTGGGACCGGGTGCCCGTCTCGGCGAAAGGCCGGAAGCGCGCGCGTGGGAAGTCGATGCGGATTTCGGTGCCCACGCCAAGCTCGCTTTCGGCCGACAAGTCCCAGCCGAATCGGTTGCACAGGCGGCGCACGATGGCCAGACCCAGACCGTAGCCTTCGTTGCTGCGATCGTGGCCGCGATAAAACGGCTCGAACATGTGCTCCAGATCCGCTTCCCCCATGCCACAGCCGGTATCGCGGATGACCACTCCGCGCGCATCGATGAGCACGTCGACGTGTCCCTTTTCGGTGTAGGTCATGGCGTTGCGCAGCAGATTGGTGAAGACAATGGCCAGAACCCGTTCCGGCGCCTCGACTTCGAGCAGGCCGCGCGCGTGGATTCGGGACTCCACCGAATCCTTGCCCACCGCGGTCGCGGTCTGCTCCAGCAGTTCGCGCAGCAGGTCGTTGAGCACCAGCGACGACGTCGTCAGCTTCGATTCGCTTTCCCGGGCCAGCAGCAAGAGCGTTTCGACCAGGGATTCCATGTCGACCACGGTTCTTGCCATCCGGTCGAGCACCGCCTGGCGCCGGTCGGGGTCATCGAACTTGGCCAGCAGATTCAGGTTCGCCTTGATCACGGCCAGGGGCGTGCGCAATTCGTGGCTGGCGTTGCGCGTGAAGTTTCGTTCGCGCTGAATGAAGGACTCCAGCCGGGTGATGAACTGGTTGATCGCGTTGACCAGGGCCAGGGTTTCGGTATCGCCGGCATCCCCGAAATCCGCCGGGCTGAATTTCTCGAATCGTCCGGACCGGAAATCATAATTGCGCACCGCATCGGACAGCTTGACGACCGTCGACACGGCCCGCCGCGACATGACGTAACCGACCCAGGTCAGGACATAGATCAGCAACAGAACGCCGGTCAGCGGAGCGATGCCGAAGTAAAAAGCCAGAGAGGAAACCTGGACTTCATCGAACACCAGGTAGAGCCGATCGGCTCCGCGATCGCTGACGTGAATGACTGGCCGCGAACCCGGGGCTTCCCAGGCCCGTCGGAAACCCGGCGGCTCGCCGT
>PWJA01000181.1 GCA_003560975.1 Gammaproteobacteria bacterium | reverse complement strand
GCTGGCGCGACTCGGCGTTGCGTTCCTTGGAAAGGGCTGGCCATTCCCTGCGGAACGCGCCTTGATTCGCGCCAGCACAGTGACTCTGAGCGTTACCTAATTAGCCGCATGGCCCACTAGAGCGCGGTTCAGCCAGCAGAAAACGCCGACCCGGCCACGCCGGCCGGGTCTCTGGTAGAAGCGGGAGCGAACGCACCGAGGACGCGCTCAGAGCAGCCAGTCGCGGTAGCTGTAGCTGGACAGCACCAGGCGCACCAGGTCCGATCCATTGCGCGCCTCGAGCTTGTCCAGGACGTTGGAGCGATGAATTTCAACCGTTCGAACGCTGATGTCGAGTTCGCCGGCAATGACCTTGTTGAGCTTGCCCTCCAGAATGCCCTCCATGACCTCGCGCTCGCGCGGGGTCAGTTTGGCCAGGCGCGCCTCGACGTCGGCGACAGCGGCCGTACCCGCCTGCTCGACCTGGTCCATTTCCAGCGCGTTGTCCAGTTTCTCCAGCAGCAATTCGGCGTCGAACGGCTTTTCCAGGAAATCCAGCGCACCGGCCTGCACCGCTCGTACCGCCGTACCGATATCTCCGTGGCCGGAAATGAACACCACCGGCATCCGGATGCCGGCCTCGCGGAGTCGGTCCTGCAGCACCAGTCCGTCCATCCCCGGCATGCGCACGTCGAGCAGCAGGCAGCCGCGGTCGGACGGCCTGAGCACATCAAGCATGGCCTCGGCCGAGTCGAACAGCCGATACGGCAGATCGTGGTTGTCGAGCATGAAACCGATGGCCTCAAGCACCGCCTTATCGTCGTCGGCGACCCAGACCCGGGCCCCCGTGGCTTCGCTCTTCACTTCGATTCCCTCCCGTTTCAGGCCGTGCCTGCCGGGCAAGCACGACCGCTGCGCGGTCGTGGCGGCCACTTCCCTGGTCATGATTCAGGCCGGCTGTTCGGAATAACGACCATAGCCGGTATAGCCCAGCAGCCCGGCGCTGATCAGCAACAACACGATACCCCACGACGGGATCAGGTAAATGGCAATCAGGCCGAACACCAGCGCGGCCAGGCCGAAAGCGAACAGGTCCTGGCGTCGCTCGTGGAGCAGACCGTCGCGACGGGTCAGCTTGATCAGCAGGTGATCCAGGCTGAGCTTGCCGCCGCCCCAGAACACCAGCGGCAACGTCATGGCAAGGAACAGGAACGGAACCCGGAAGTTGCCGCGGAACTCACCGTCCTCGACCACCCGCGAGACCGAATAGCCCTCCCAGAGCTGGCCCAGGCTGTCCCAGGACGCCGGCCAGTGGACCGCAGCGATGGCGACGACGGTGATGACCACCAGGGAAAAGGCGAAAAATCGGGTGAACAAGCCCAGGATCAGGGCAATCGCCGCGAGCATTTCGCCCCAGGTCACCATCACCCAGTTCATGTTGGCCGACAGCAGGCCGAAGGGAAAAACGAAGTCCTGGTTGACAAACCAGCGCGGGGCCTCGGTGCCGACGGTGAACTTGCCGTAGCCGGCGGTCCAGAATTCATAGGCCAGCAGCAGGCGCAGGCCAATCGGGGCAACCCAGTCGCCGCTGCCGCGCAGCCGCTGGGTCAATTCGTCGTAGAACTTGATGAACATGATTCTCACTCCTCGTTCAGGCGTTGGATTCGGTCAGTCAATGCGGTTTGCGTGCAAGGCCGACTGAAGAGCGAGAAATTCAGGCGGGCAGGATCGGCGAGATCACTTCCCTTTGGCTTAAGCGTTGCAGCATCCCGAATCCGGCTTCGATGACCCGATCCGGGGGGCTGATGTCCAACTCCTCGGCCAGCGCTTGCAGTAGAACCAGACCGGTCGAGTCGGCGTTGGATTGCATCCGCAGGAGGAATTGGAGAGTGAAGTCATTGACCCGCTCGAACGCTACCTGGTCATCGTGGCGACGGTAGACCAGCAGATTGACCGGCTGCTCCAGCGGCTGGTCGGGAACGAAATCGGGCCGCAGCTGGTGGACCGGCCACTGGTAGCGCGCCATCTTCAGGGTCGGGTTGAGTACCGGACGGTACGCGGAACGCTCCGAGTCGTGCGGGCAAGGCTCCGGCGGGTCGGCCTCGTGCAGTCGTGCGCAGGTTTCCAGGTACTCCCAGTGGACGAGTTCGGCCATCCAGGGCCGGTCGGCCAGCCACCGATCGCCGCGGTCGGCCAGGAAAGCCAGCAGCTCGCTGCCGATTTCGGGAAACAGGGGCGTGGTCGAGCGATGCTCGACCATCAGCTCTCGAATCAGTCGGTCCCATTCGGCATCGTCGAGCAGACGCCGCAGAACCGGGAAGTTGCGCGCCATGAGGTTGCGCAGGTTGCCGAAGAACAGGCGTCGATAAACGGCCATCCGCCGATCTTCGACCCCCGCCGGCGCCGGGCAGTTTTCGGGGTCGCGCAGGTGCGCGGCGAACTCGGCCTGCAGCCGCAGCTGGCGCTCAGGCGGCTTGTCCGGCGCGGGCGTCTTGTTCATGCTGGATGCGGGCAATGGTCGAGACTTCGGCCAGCAGCTCCGGAACCGGCGGGAAATTGAAGTCCCGTTCCAGGACCGTTGGTACCGGGCCAAGAAATTCGTAGGCGTGCCGCAGCAGGCCCCATACCGGGTCGGCCACGGCCGCTCCGTGGGTGTCGACGATCAGGTCGTCGGCTTCGTGGTGGTGGCCGGCAATGTGCAGGTAGGCCACGCGCTCGTGCGGCAGACCGGCAAGAAATTCATCCGGGTCGTAGCCGTGGTTGACGCTGTTGACATGGACGTTGTTGACATCCAGCAGCAGCAGGCAGTCGGCGCGCTTGCACACTTCGTTGATGAATTCCAGTTCGCTCATCTCGGTCGCCACGGTCGCGTAGTAGGAAATGTTCTCCACGGCAATGCGGCGACCGATCGCGTCCTGGACTTGCTCGATCCGACCGGCGACCCAGTCCACGGTCTCCGGCAGAAAGGGCAGCGGCATCAGGTCATAGAGATGACAGTGCTCGGAACAGTAGCTCAAGTGTTCGGAAAAGCAGCTCACCTGGTGCTCGTCGAGGAAGCTCCTGAGACGCTTCAGAAAGGTGCGATCCAGGGGCTCGGGGGCGCCGATCGACAGCGACAGGCCGTGACAGACGAACGGAAAACGCTCGCCGTACCAAGCCAGCTGCCGGCGCAACTTGCCGCCGACGCCAATCCAGTTTTCGGGCGCCAGTTCCATGAAACCGACCTCGGAGAGATCGGCTTCCTGCAGCGGGCCCAGCAGAGCCCGCCGCAGTCCGAGTCCGGCACCGTTGACGGCTGTGGATCTCGAGGTCATGAAGACTCCAGCGATTTTCAGGCTTCGCCGCAGGTGCCTTCGCCGCAGGCGCCCTCACCGCAGGCCCCTTCACCGCATGCACCTTCTTCGTCCTTGTCGTCGTCTTCTTCGCCGCAGGCCCCTTCGCCGCAGGCCCCTTCGCCACAGGCACCTTCACCACAGGATCCCTCTTCGAAGCCGGCTTGCTGCGACATGAAGCCGCGATCCAGCGCCTCGGCCTCGAACAGGTTGTCGGCAGAGGGGTCGGCAGCCATCGCGCCAAGCGAGAAAGACAGGGCGGATAGAGTGCCAATGGCGGTCGTCAGCAGTTTCTTGTCGGTCATGGTCAAATCTCCAAAAGTCGTGTATCGGTTGTGGTCGAGACTCACCGTCTCGGGGCGTATTCGGCGGGCTCGTTGACGCCCGCTTGCTGTATCAGACCGGAACCCGGCCCCAATGATTGCAGCAGATTCGGTTCAATCGAGTGGACTTGGCCTGCTCCCGGCAGTATGCTTCGCGCCCATCGCTTGCTCGATCGTCGGCACAGCCTAAACGGCAGTGGCGCGTCGATGCAAGCGCAGCGACTTCCGGCAAGAGCTCATATTGTGGACCCCGAAATCAAGCAACAAATCCATCAGCGCCACTGGTTTTATCGCTTCGACCTGCCCGACGGCAGCCAGACGCCGTCCTACCTGCCCGCTTCCGCGCAGCAGGTTCACGCAACGCGCCTGGAGATGGTCGAGCGGGTCCTCAACCCGCTGCTCGCCGACCATGGCGGGCTGAGCGCGCTCGATCTTGCCTCACACCAGGGCTGGTTCAGCCTGAAGGCCGCCGCCATGGGTTGTGCCTCGGTGACCGGCCTGGAACCGCGCGCCAGCCACGTCGACGATGCCCGGCTCATGGCCAACGCCAGCGGCGCGCAAAACGTCCGCTTCGTCCAGTCCGACATCCAGAACATCGACTCCACCGATATCGAGCCGGCCGATATCGTGTTGATGCTGGGCCTGATCTACCACCTGGAAAACCCGGTCGCGGCCATCCGCACCGCGCGTGCCTACTGCCGCCGGGTCTGCCTGATCGAGACCCAGGTCGGGCCGCACCTGTCCGGTATGCTGGACTGGGGTAGCCACGAGTTCGTCCGTCCCATCCAGGGCTGCTTCACCGTGATCGACGAAACCGAGGAAACGCACGGCGGCGAGGCCAGCACGGAAGGCATCTGCCTGGCGCCCAGCGCCGAGACGCTGCTGTGGATCATGCAAAAGGTCGGTTTCGTCGACGTGGCACTGGTCTCCCCGCCGGCCGACGCGTACGAGCAGCATCGCCACGGCAAACGGGTGCTGGCGGTCGGCTGGGTGCCGTGAATGCCTCGACCGGCGGGCCGGATCAGGGCTCGACGGTCAGGTTCTCCAGGCTTGCGGGCGCGCGATCCAGGCGCTGTCGAATCTGTGCGGCGAGGCGTTTGCCCTCTTCGACCCCCCACTGATCGAAGGCGTTGATGCCCCAGAACACGGCCAGGGCATACACCGCGTGTTCGAAGCTGGCCAGCAGATACCCCAGCCCTTCCGGCGTCAGGCGTTCGGTGAGCAGGAGCGCGACCGGGCGATTTCCCGGCAACCGTTGAAAAGCGGCGCCGTCGGAGCGCCCCTGGGTCAAGGCCCGAGCCTGGGCGAGCAAATGAGAAAGCTGGGCTCGATGCCATTCGGGATAGGCGTGATCGTCGGCCAGACTGCCGACCAGAAGCAGAGGATGGGTTTCCGGACCCTGGTGGAGCGCCTGGAAGATCGAATGCTGGAGATCCGTCCCGCGACCGCCGAAAATCAGGGGTGCGGTCGGCTGATCCACGGGCCGGTCGTTCCGATCCACACCCTTGCCAAGACTTTCCATGATCAGCTGCTGCAGATAGTCCCCCAGCAAGGCCAGCCGTGGCTCGTAGCTGACCACGCCAAGCGTGGGCAGATCCAGCCCGCGCCGCAGATAGTGCATGAGCAGGGCGAGCATGACCGCCAACGAGCGGGCATCCGGGTGCTCGCGAAAACGCCGATCCGCCTGCCGGGCTCCGGCCAGCATCTGTTCGAAACGCGCTCGTCCGATCACCGCGGCGGCACTGACCCCGACCGAAGACCACAGCGAAAAGCGCCCGCCCACCCAGCCGGGAAACTCCAGCACCCGCTCCGGTGCCATTCCGAACTCGACGGCACGATCGCGCCGGGCCGTGCTCGCCCAGCTGCGCTCGGTAAACCCGTCCCCCATCCACGCTCTGGCGGCTCGGGCCAGGGTCAGTGTTTCTTCGGTACCGAAGGATTTCGACGCAACCACCAGGCCGGTTCGCGACGGGTCGAGCTGGCGGGTCAGCTGCTCGAAGCGCCGGCCGTCCATGGTCGACAGCCAGTGGACACGCGCGTGACCGTCAAAAGCGTCCAGCGCGTCGGCCACGAGACGCGGGCCCAGGTCCGAACCGCCAATGCCGATGTGCAGGACATCGGTCAGTCCCTGGCGCCCGGCGTGCAGATCGTCGGCGAGATCCAGGAATCGCCCGCGCTGGTCGATGAGGTCCGGATCGGGGGTCGCCGCCCGGAGCGACATGTGCAGGGCGGGCTGGTTTTCGCTGGGGTTGACGATCGCGGCCGAAAACAGCGCCCGCACCGCCTCCGCAAGATCGGTGCTATCGGTGAGCCCAAGCAGACCCTCCCGGGCCGCGCGGGTCAGCGGAACGCCGGCGTAGTCCAGGCGCCATCCGCCGTCGAGCGTGGAGAACCGTTTGCGGCGCTCGGAATCCGTTTCTAAAAGATTCGCCACATCCACCGTGTTGTTTTTTTGCGACATCACCCGCTCCCGTTCCGCATCTTGGCCTGTCGAGGCAGCGTCCGTCGTGGCCGGCTGGGCCTTTCGACTGCCTGCTGGCGCAATTGTAACCAAGGCCGCACCCCCGGCACGCCCCTTGCCATCAGCTTGCCGGAGACCCAAAAAAAACCCCTCCCGTTTCCGGGAGGGGCAATAATGTCGGAGTGATGTACCTCGCTTCGCGCCCTGCGACCCTTGTCCAACCGTTGCGGTTTTGCCAAGGTTGGTAGCAATGTTACCACAGCAACCTTGCCAAAGCCAAGCTGCCTGGGCGAGATATTCAAACCGCCCTGGTTACTGGGAAACGGGTGCGAGAAGAAAGTTCCGGCCGGGTTTGTTCACGATGGTTTCACCCAGTCCGTCGCATTATTTGCCCGTGTTCGGAGCGGTCCCTCCAAGGCCCTGACTCCCTCCCTCCGTTCCGGATGCGAAGCGAAGACCCCGACCACGGCTCCCGGTCGGGGTCTTTTTTTTCGCCTTGGTCGTGGTCGAGAGGGTGGCCGTCAGGGCGCATAGAATACGGGTCTGGTTTCGCACTGGGGCACTTCATGGACAAGCGTACCGTACATACGACGAGAATTCTGACCTGGAGCGGCCTTCTTCCATTCGTTGCCATCGCATTGATCGCGGTTCTGGCGGCGCCGCACTGGCTGGAACTGCTGCTGACCGCTTACGCCGCGCTGATCCTGTCCTTTCTGGCCGGAACCCTGTGGGCGCGCCACCTGCTTGGTGAGCGGACCCGACCGCGCCTGCTCATTGCCAGCAACCTGCTCGTCCTGGCTGCCTGGCCGGCCATTCTTCTGCCCATCGCCTGGGCCTCGCTGTGGCTGGCCGCGCTGTTTGCCGCCCACCTGGCCCTGGACGAGCCGTGGCGGGGCTACGGCATGCCGGGCTGGTATCGACGGCTGCGCCTGTCGGTCAGCCTGGCCGCCATCGCCCTGCTGCTGGTCGGCGGCCTGGTTGGAGTGGGTCTCCATGACTGAATCCGTGCTGAACATTCGCGCGCTGCAGCGCCGCTTCGGCAGCGCGCACGACGTCCAGGTCCTGGCCGACCTCAACCTGGATCTGGCCGCAGGCGAGCGCGTTGCCGTGATGGGTGCGTCCGGGTCGGGAAAGACAACCTTGCTGCACCTGGCTGCCGGCATGGACACCCCGGACGCCGGCGAAGTACTCATCGGCGGTCGTTCGCTCTCGGGCCTGGTCGAACCGGAGCGAACCCGGTTTCGGGCCCGCTACATCGGACTCATATTCCAGGATTTCAACCTGATCGACAGCCTGACCGTGCGCGAAAACATCGAGCTGCCGCTGTGGCTGAACGGCCTGACGGCGGAATCGGCGCGCATCGAGTCGCTGGCCGAAGAGCTCGGCATCACCGCTCTGCTGCAGCGACTGCCCGAAAAACTGTCCGGCGGCGAGAAACAGCGCGTGGCGATTGCCCGGGCGCTGGTTCACCGCCCTGCCCTGCTGCTCGCCGACGAGCCGACCGGAAGCCTCGACCAGACCACGGCCGAAGGCGTGTTGCGGCTGTTCGACCGGGTGACCCGCCAGCACAACGTCACCTTGTTGATGGTCACCCACAACGACGAAGCCGCCGCCCTGTGTGATCGCATTCTGCACCTGCGCCACGGCCGCCTGAGCGAGAGCTGATGCGCCTGCTGCTGGAATCATCGCGGCGTTTTTTCTACCGCCATCCGGGCCAGCTGGTTCTCGCCCTGGTCGGAATCGCGGCCGGGGTCGCCGTCGTGACCGGCGTGGCCCTGATGCGGGAGGTCCTGATCGATGCCCTCGACAGCGCCACCGAATCGCTGAGCGGGGCGGAGTCGATCCGCATCGTCGACCCGCGCGGGCCCATGGACGAAGGGCTGTTCGTCGATCTGGCCATGACTCCGGGCGCGCCCGCCCTGCTGCCCGTCCTGAGCTCGCGCTTGCGCCACGGCAACCGCATGCTCGAGCTGCTGGCGCTGGATCCGCTTTCGCTCGAGCAGGGCGGCCCGGTGCGCCTGACCGGCTCGGGTAGTGGCCCTCTGTTCGGCCAGGCCAATGCGGCGCTGGCCAGCCAGCGCACCCTGGATCGTCTGGATCTGGAGGTCGGTGCAACCCTTTCGGTGCGTCACTCCGGGGAACCGCTGGACCTGGAAATCGTGAACGTGGTCGCCGGCGGGCGCGAACTCGACGATCGCATCATCATGGATCTGGCTTCGGCTCAACACCTGATCGGCCGCCAGGGCGAGCTGAGTTTCATCGAGGCACCGGCAGACGCGCGCGCCTGGTTGTCGGAGCGTCTGCCGGACGAGCTGCGCCTGATCGACGCCGACCAGCGGCGCGAATCCGCCGCCAGCCTGACCGCCGGAATGCGCGCCAATCTGACCGCCATGAGCCTGCTCAGCCTGGCGGTGGGCTTGTTCGTGATCTACAGCGTGCTGGCGTTCCTGCTCGTTCAGCGCCGCCGCACCATCGGCATGCTGCGGGCGGTCGGCGTGACCGAGGGTCGAATCCAGGCCCTGCTGGCCAGCGAGACGCTGATTCTTGCCGGCCTGGGTGCCCTGGCCGGTCTGGTCCTGGGTACTCTGATGGCGTCCGGCCTGCTCGAACTGGTCCGCCAGCCGGTCGCCGAGCTGTACCGGATGGTCGCATCGGCGGGCATTCAGCCAACGCCCCTGCTGTACGGATCGGTCTGGGTTCTCGCCGTCGTCATGGCCCTGGCCAGCGTGTTCGGCGTACTGCGCGAAGCCCAGCGAATTCCGCCGGGGCAGCTGGCGCGAACCGTGCACGACGAGCGAAGCGGCTCGTCGCCGCTCTGGCGCTGGCTGCCCGGCCTGCTGCTTGTCGCCGGCCTGGCCCTCATTGTCGGCACGCGCAGCCTGCCGCCGGTTCTGGTCGGATTGTTCATCATGCTGTCCGGCTGCGCCCTGCTGGCCCCGATGATCGGCATGCAGCTTCTGCGCCTGATCGCCGCCATGACCCGCACCCGACTGGTCGGCCGTGCGGTCAAGATGCTGCTCAGTTCCCGCCAGCGCCTGGCTCCTGCCGTGTCGGCGCTCAGCCTGGCGCTGGCCTTGAGCGCCGGAGTCGGCATGATGGTCCTGGGCTTTCGGGCAACCGTCGACGACTGGGTCGGCCGCCTGATCAATGCCGATACCTATCTCACCGTCAGCCAGGGACAGCTGGATTCTTCCAGCATGGCGATCCTTCGGGACTGGCCCGAGGTGGAGATGTTGACGAGCTCGCGCCAGGTGCGCCTGGACGACGGCAGCATGGTGGTGGGCTACGACCTCAACCCGCGCGCCTGGGAAGGGTTCGAATGGCTCGACGGCGACGGCCTGGCGGCAAGCGAGCGGGTCGAAAGCGGACAGGCCGTTCTGATCACCGAGCCGATGGCGCGCCGCGATGAACTCGGCGCGGGCGACACGCTGGAACTGGCCACGCCGTCCGGGACCGTGGCGTTCGAAGTGGCCGCGGTGTACCGCGACTACAGCACCGACCGCGGCATGATCGCCATGATCGGGCCACGCTTTCGCGAACTCTGGAACGATGATCAGCGCGACAGCATCGGCTTGTACCTCGGTTCGGGGGTCGATCACGAGGCTCTGGAGGAACGGGTCTCCGAGACCTTTCCGGCCGGGCGTCTGACGACCCGTGAATCGGTTCGCGAACAGACCTTGGGGGTGTTCGACCGGACCTTTCGAATTTCCTGGGCCCTGGCCATCCTGGTCGGCATGATCGCCGCCATCGCCCTGATCAGCGCCCTGCTGGCGCTTGGTCTGGAGCGCGCGCGCGAATACGCGACCCTGCGCGCGCTCGGCCTGAGTCGGGCCGGGCTGGCGGGGGTGGTCCTGACCCAGACCACCAGCCTGGCCGCGATCGCGGTAATCCTGGCCGTCCCGTTCAGCCTGCTCATCCACGCCACCCTGTCGCTCGCAGTCCAGCCTCGCGCCTTTGGCTGGAGCCTGGCGCTGAGCTTCCCGCTGCAGCCGCTTGCCGTCCTGGTTCCGCTGGCGCTGCTGATCGGCGCGCTGGCCGGGGCGTACCCGGCCTGGAAGATCGCCCACCGCGACCCCGCCCCCTTGCTGAGGGCCAGCTGATGCGCCTGGACCTGTTCGTCATCGTCGTTCTGGTCGTGCTGACCAGCACCTGGCTGGCCTGGCAGACCCGCCAGCCCGAGCCCGTGATCGAGCGCCTGAGCGTGGTCAACCTCATGGCCGGAGGCGAGGGTGATTTCCGGCGCGTGACCGAGCCGGTGCCGCTTTCCTTTCCCGAAGCTCACGGGCAGCATCCGGACTACCAGAACGAATGGTGGTACTTCACCGGCAATCTGGAAACCGAGGACGGCCGGTACCTGGGCTTTCAGTACACCTTGTTCCGCTTCGGCAACCGGCCGGCCGAGCGGCTCGATTCGGCCTGGGCCACCGATACGACCTGGATGGCGCATCTTGCCCTGAGCGACGGGCGGGAACGCCAGTTCTACCAGTCCGAACGCTTCGCCCGGGGCGCGCTCGGCCTGGCCGGCGCCGACGAAACGCGCTGGTGGCTGCGCGACTGGGAGGTGGCCCGGGACGACCAGACCTGGCACCTGGCCGCCGACGCCGGCGATTTTGCGCTCCAGCTGGCGATGACGCCGAAACGGCCGATAATCCTGCAGGGCGACGAGGGCTACAGCCGAAAGGGCCCGGAACCCGGCAACGCCTCGCGCTACTACTCGATCACCCGCCTGGATACGCACGGTCAGATCCGGATCGGCGACCAGACCCTTGCGGTCACGGGTCTGTCCTGGCTGGACCGGGAGTGGGGTTCGAACCAGCTATCGGACCAACAGGCCGGCTGGGACTGGTTCGCGCTGCACCTCGACGACGGTCGCGACCTGATGCTGGCCCGCCTGCGCAACCTCGACGGTTCGACAGCGGAATGGTCTTACGGGCAGCTGGTTCAGCCCGACGGCAGCGCACGCTACCTTGAAAATGGAGAATTCTCGCTGGAAGTGCTGCGCTGGTGGACGGATCGCAACGGCGCGCGCTGGCCGCTGGACTGGCGCATCGAGGTTCCGCTGGCCGATCTTTCGCTGATCACGCGCGCCGCCTTCGACGACCAGCACTGGCAGGGTTCCGTGGACTACTGGGAAGGCATGATCGAGGTGATCGACGCGACCCGCGACCGCACGGTCGGTCGCGGCTACCTCGAACTGTCCGGCTACGGCGAGGGCTGATGGACTGGGGGCGACTGAAAACCTCGCGGTCAGGCGAGCCAGCCGGCCATCAGCAACAGGCTCAACACCACCAGCCAGATCAGCAGCATGCGCCAGACCATGCGGTGGCCGAGAATCACCCCGTCTTCGAACCGGGCATCCGGATCGGTGATCGCTGCGGCGACCGCGTCCAGAACGGCGCCGCGGAGCATCCCGCCTCGGCGTTCGGTTCGATCCGCTTGCCAGGCGGCGCGCACCCGATCGTAGTCGCCGCCCATTGCCGCACTCAGCAGCATCAACACCAGCACCGGCCAGTCCAGCACGTCGCGCAGACGCATCAGCCAGTCTGCCTGGGCCGGACTCATCCCCGGCTCGTGCAGCGCAATCCGGGTCAGGCGATACAGTAACGCGCCCGGGATACCGAGCAGAACGAACCAGAACAGAATGCCGAACCAGCGCGCCTGGGCGGCATGGAAAACGGCGGCTGCGGATTCGACCGGGCCCGCATCGGTGCGGATCCGCATGTTTCTGCGCGCCTTCAGGAAACGCGTACCGCTGCCCCCCTCCTTCAGCGCCTGGACGTCACGATCCAGATCCCGCGGGCCCAGGGTATAGACAAAAACGGCCAGCGCGGCGATGAACCATCCAAAGCGCCCGAGCAGGGCCGTCGCCAACCAGGTCAGGGCCAGCGCGGCGAGCAAGGCTGCGAGCAATACCGCGGCCGCGACCATCCAGGGGCGCTGCTGGCTTCGAATCCGGACCTGGTGGATCGGCCGGAGCAGCCAGTCGAACTGGCGCCAGCGAACCCGCGGAAAGACCAGGTGGCTGATCAGCAGGCCGAGCAGAACGATCAGAACGGTCATCGTTCGGCAGGCTTCCGGCTCGCTGCGCGCCGGCGCATCATCGGTGCGTGCTCAGTCAGATCCAGCCTCCAGCCTGCTGGACTCGCGATCGATAGTCGCGATCGGTCGCGATCGGTCGCGATCGGGACTCAGGCGATTCCGAACGAGGATCCGCAGCCGCAGGTCGTGGCGGCGTTGGGATTGCGAATCACGAAACGCGCACCCTGCAGGCTCTCGCTGTAGTCGACCTCGGCCCCTTCCAGATACTGGAAACTGAGCGGATCGATGACCAGGGTGACATCATCGCGACTCACCGCCACGTCACCTTCCTCGATCTGTTCGTCGAAGGTGAAGCCATACTGGAACCCCGAACAACCACCGCCGGTGATGTAGACGCGCAGCTTCAGCGCCGGGTTGGCCTCTTCGAGAATCAACTCACGGACCTTCGTCGCGGCCGCCTGGGTGAAAATGATCGGATCTGCAGTCTGGGTCATGGCAATACGATGTACGGGATACCTGAACGATAGGGTGACAATATAGCATTGCTGAAGTGCAGGAAAAAAAAGCGGCCTGACAATGGCCGCTCACTTTTGCCCCAAACCGGATAGCAAGACGCACTTGTTATATCAGTGAAATATAATGTTTTATTTTCATGAATTTTTTGTAATGCGCACAAGCTTTATACATTGCCGCGGCGATCAGCGTCAAGCCGCACCGGCTGGCCAGGCCGCCGCCGGCCAACCCAGAAGCAACCGGAGACCTTTCCATGCCATGGCTTGAAGCCTTTCACATCATTTTTGTCGTCACCTGGTTTGCCGGGCTGTTCTATCTGCCCCGGCTGTTCGTGTACGCGGCCGAAAACCCCGCGGGTCCCCGCTTCGACCTGCTTGCCGTCATGCAGCGGCGACTGCTGGCGATTACCCATATCGGCGGCGCCCTCGCGGTCCTGCTCGGGCTGGCCCTGCTGATCAGCGAACCGTGGCACCTGACGTCTGGCGGCTGGATGCACGTCAAGCTCGCCCTGGTCGCCGGGCTGGTCGCGTACCACCTCTGGTGCTGGAAACTGGTCGGGGTATTCGCTCGTGGCGACAATCAGCGCACGTCGCGCTGGTACCGTCTGTTCAACGAGGTGCCGGCCCTGTTTCTGGTACTGATCGTGATCCTGGTCGTGGTCAAACCCTTCTGACCACCGGCACGCACGGCCGGGATCGAACGGTCACCCGATGCGTCCGCGCTGCTGAGCCTTACCTGATTAGCCGCATGGCCCACTAGACCAGCCCGCGCGCCAGCAGATCGCGCGCCATGTACAGGGCGGCAATGCTTCTGCCCTCGCTGCAGTCGTCGCGCTGAACCAGTTCGGCCAGTTCGTCCAGGGACCAGGGCACGACTTCCAGTTGCTCGGGCTCGTCACCGGGCAAGCGGGACGGGTAGAGATCGCGCGCGAGGACCACGTTGGTGACGTGGGTCATGTAGCCGGGCGCCATGCTCAGCGGACCCAGGTCGAGCAGGTTGCGGGCGGCATACCCGCACTCCTCCTGCAGCTCTCGGTTGGCGCCCTGGACGGCCGACTCGCCGGCCTCCAGGCGCCCTTTGGGCAGACAGAGTTCGTAGCGATGAAAACCGCAGGCGTATTCGCGCACCAGCAACACGTGCTCTGGATCCGGCATGGCCACGATGACGACCCCGCCGAGGCCGCGACTGATCAGGCGCTCGTAGGTGCGCCGCTCGCCGTTGGCAAATTCCAGATCGAGCTGTTCTACCTCGAACAGCTTGGCCGGTTTCCGCTCTCGACGATCGTGAATGATCGGCAGCGGACGGGGGCTGCGGTCAGAAGGCATGAAACAAGGATATCAACTGCTCGTGCAGAGCGGGCGTTGCCGCCAGAACCGAACGCGTTTCCATCCCGACCGGCCTGCCGTTGAGGTCGGTGAAGACCGCCCCGGCTTCCGTGCAGATCACCGCCAGCGCGGCGATGTCGAGAATGTTCACATCGCTCTCGATGACGATATCCTGGGCCCCGTCGGCGAGACGATGGTAGGAATAGAAGTCGCCGTATCCGCGCGACCGGGCGGCCCGGGCCACGAGCTGGCCGACGACACTCCATTCCTCCCGACCGGCCAGACTCCTGAGGTTGCCGAACGAGACGTCGGCCTGTTCCAGGCGCTCGACGGCGCTGACCGCGGCCGGACGATCATTGATCCAGGCCCCCTTGCCGCGAATTGCCCAGGCGGTTTCGGAAAACGCCGGGGCCGAAGAAACCCCAAGCTGCAGCTCGCCATCGACCATGAGCGCAATCTGTACCGACCAGAACGGCAAACCGCGAATGAAGCTGCGGGTGCCGTCGATGGGATCGACCAGCCACAGGCAACGACCGTCACCGTCCTGGCCGTACTCCTCGCCGTAGACGGCGTGGTCCGGAAACGCGGCCAGCAGAACGCGCCGGATCTCGCGTTCGCACAACCGGTCGGCTACCGTCACCGGACTGGCGTCGGCCTTTTGTTCGACCGCCAGATCGCTGGATCGGAAATGTTCCAGGGCGATGCGGTCGGCGGCGGCCGCGGCGGCCCGTGCCACGCTCAGTGCTCGATCCAGGTCCAGCGGCGGGTTGCCAGAAGTCATCGCGTTGATCCAACCAGAAGCACAGCGCTCATTATCTCTCGATCAAAGACCGCTGCGGCCGCTGAGACGCAACCGCACCTGTCCATCCGGCTGCATTTCGCCGAGATCGCGCAGGGCGCGCTGGAGATCGGGCCGATCTCGCTCCGCCCGCAGCCACAGATCGAGCTGATAGCGCTGGGCACCGACATCGATCCGGCCGCGCACCTGGATTGGGGCCGCCTGCAGCGACCGGATGTCCAGGACCAGCGCATCCGTCCCGGGAGCGACCAACAGCTCGATTTCCCCCAGCGATTCGTGAATCGCCCCGACCAGTCCGGCCTGGCGCCAGACCGCCCGCCCCAGGGCCTGGGGTGCCTGGTCCGGCACCAGTTCAACCTCGTCGAGATCCAGTTCCAGCATTCCCACCGGCCGAGCCACGAGCAGCCAATCCGCGAGATCGAGCCGATCCAGGGACAACCATCCGCGCACGGCCGGCAGGTTCAGCCCGCGCCCGGCCCGCCAGCGTCCGTGCAGATCGGTGGCGCCGTCCAGTGCCTGCCAGCGCCATTCCCGACCGCCTTTCCAGCCCCAGCGCACGTCCAGAGGCTGCTGTCCAGGCTGCCGCCATCGGGCGCTGCCGCTCCAGACCGTACCCTGAACCTGCCCCAGCCCGTCGGGCAGATCGAGGAAGGGAGCCAGCATCCGAGCCGGCAGGCTCAGAACGGCAATCAGCAAAACGGCCAGCAGCGCCAGCCCCGCCAGTCTACCCATCGCTGGCCAGGGTGACCCGGGCGTTGACCTGTCCCGAACTGCGGCCGCGGTCGACGTCGAGCTGATCAACGACCACGGGATAGGCGATGGCAAGCTCCTCAAGCCAGCGCATGGTGGCGAGAAACTCGGCCCCCTCCAGCCACACCCGCACCCGATCGTCGCCGGCCGGCTCGATCCGCGACAAGGCCCCGGCCAGACCCGCGGCGCGCGCTGTTTCATCGGCCAGACCGAGCAGAGACCGTTCCCCTCGGTCCCGACCACCATCGCCGCGCCGGCGCAGTTCCGCCGCCACCGGCGCGACCGCATCCAGCCAGTCCAGCAGCGCCTGCTGGCGGGCCACGCGCTCACGCTCGACGATGCGGGACTCCGCCAGCGGCTCCCAGACGGCAACGAACAGCGCGGCCGCGACCAGAACCAGCCCCGCGAGCACGATCAGGGCTCGCTGGCGCAGGTTGAGCTGTTCCCAGAACGCGGTCATCGACCGACCTGCCGAATCCGGATCCGGCCGCTGGCGCCGTCGGCGTCGAGACTGGCCGACTGCACTGCAGCATCGAGGTCAAGCGCCCGCAGCCGTTGCTCCAGCTCGTCCAGAGCGGCCACATCCGGAGCGCGCAGGCGCACGTCCAGCTGTCCGTCGCGAAAGCCCAACCCCTCCAGCGTCAGGCCCGACTGGCCGGAAAGCACCGGTGCGGTCCGATACATCAGATCCAGCAGACCGGCCGACTCTCCGAAACGCAGCCGGGCCAGCTCGCGCTCGGCCAGCTCGCGGTGCCGGCCGGCCGGCGTCACGCCCGGAAAGATCTCGCCGAAACGTTCATCGATGGCCGCCTGCAGGTGGGTCGCTTCGGCGCGCAGCAGCTGCCGTTCCAGCAGGGTCATGCCGAGCGCCAGGGTCAGGACAAGCACCGCCAGGGCACCGGCCCAGCGCCAGTGCCGGCCGGCCGTGCGCGCCGAGCTTGGCGTCCAGGGGCCGCTGAGGAGATTGATCGGCGCGTCGAGCGCACCCGGGGCCAGGCTGGCCAACAGGTCTGCGCCGGCAGGCCGCAGCCCGGCGCGCTCCATCGCTGGCGGCACTTCACCCCCGTACCAGACCCGTTCGATCCCCGGCCCGGCCACCGCTTCGAGAACATCGTCGATCAGTTCCGTGCCAACACTGCCGAACTGCCAGCGCCCCCAGCGAAGCAGGACGCGGTCATCGGCCGTGCCCAGGCTGACCTGGCCTTCCTCCCAGGGCAGACACAGCGCATCCGGACAAACCAGTTCTACCGGCTCATCTTCCAGTACCGCCATCAGCCGGGCCATTTCCTCGTTGGCAATGACGATGGTTTCCACTCGCCCCTCGGAATCGCGGCCGGCGGCGACCACGTGCTCCTCTTCGGCCGAACCGGCCAGATGCTCTTCGGCCGCCCAGCGCAGCGCCTGGTCCAGACGCGAAGCCGAAAGCGCCGGCAGTTCCAGGCTCAAGCCGGTGCAGCGTCCGGCATCCTGAAGCACCAGCCGGGGCAATTGGCCCGGCCAGTCCGGGCTTGCCGGGTCGGCTCGGCCGCGCTCGGAGACCTTGCCGCGAGCGTCGATGACGACCCACGACCAGTCCTCGCCGACGGCATGGATGAGCAATTTGTGCTGGCTGGACCGGGCCATTGATGGACATTCCTTGCGATTACGGCGATCAGGGCAGACCCTGACTCAGGTAGCGGAAATCATACCCCGAGCCACCCTGCTGGATCAGGCGATGGTAGTCGCGCTCGATGCCGTCGAGAACCACCCGGGCCTGGGCCATGAACCAGCGGCTGGTCACCCCCAGATACGCCTGTTCTTCCGGCGTGAGCCGCCCGGCCATGAGCGGATGGGCCGCAAGCTGGGCCGTATCGGTAAAAGGCCCGTCGGCCAGGACTCGACGAGCCTGCTCGATTTCCAGACCCTCGATCAGAGACCCCAGCACTTCCGGGGTGGTGTGGTTGACGTTCACGCTCAGCCGCGATTCCGGCAGCGCCGTGACGTGCGGCTCCAGGCGCTGGTAGACCTCGGCGTCGACGCTGCGCAACCAGCGCAGCTCGCTGACGTGCGCCAGCGGCAGGCCGGCGCTGCGATACGGCGGCGTTTGCGCGGCATACCAGCCCTCCCCGGCCCGTCCATGGCGAGCCGACCCGGCCTCGGGGCCGGCCAGCCATTCGGCCAGCTCAGGGGCCACCGATCGCGGCAGCGCCAATTGGTCGAGCAAGCGCGCCAGGCTGCGTTCGGCGCCGGCGGCCACGACCCGATCCGGGCTGGCCAGGGCATTGAGGTTGAACCGGCCCTGCTGATCGAGCAATCGCCCCTGCACGAAGCCCCCAGGCACCTCGAACGGTTCGGTCCAGCTGCCGGACAGCGTGGCCGGATCCAGGCCCTCGGCCAACGCCCGGGCGAGCAGACGCTCGACCAGGATTTCCATTCCCAGGGCATATTGCCAGGCCCGCTCACCGGCCAGAAAAGCCTCGGTACGGGCCAGATCACGCTGGGCCCGTTCGATCAACCCGACCGCAAGAATGGTGGCCAGGGCCACCGCGATCACGGCGATCAGGAGGGCGCTGCCGCGCTGCGTGCGCTCCGGTCGCATCACGGCAGCACGACGATTCGCTCGACCTGGCCGAAGCCGGTCGTTTCCATCCGATAGCGCACTGCACGGGGCAGGCCGGCCGAAGCGCCGTCTTCCGGCCATTGCTCCAGCCAGCGCCCGTCCGCGCTGTAGTAGCCGAATTCCAGGCCTTCGAGCCCGGCGAGCACCTCCTCGGCAACCGCCGGAGTCGCCGGTGTGCGGTCGGTGACCGACCAGGACGTACGGACCAGCCGGTCCCCGTTTGCCGACCACGCGAAGCGCTGCAGCTGACTGCGTCGATGCTGCTGCGGATTGGCCCAGCCGGCGCGGGTTGCCTCCAGCTGCCCGGCCTGACCGGCCAGGGCCGGCAGCAGCTGGCGGTCCGAGGCGCGCACCGGTCGTACCGTCAGCTGGCGCAGATCCGTTTCCAGCCGGACCAGCGCGCGCTGCAGTTCGGCCAGTTCGGCGCTGCGCTCGCGATGAACGAAAGCGGCCTGGCTCAACGTGTTCAGGGCGGCGTAGACGGTGCCGGCCAGGATCGCAAACACCGTGACCGCGATCAGGACTTCAACCAGGGTATAGCCGCGCTGGGGCCCCCGCATCATCGGGGCAGAAATCCGGTGTGGGTCAGGATGGGCGTTGGCTGCCGGGGACCGGCGTGAACCGCCACGTCCACGCGCATCAGATCATCACCCGGTGCCGGCTGAATCAGCGCCTGCCAGTGCCAGTCGCGTTCGCCCATGCGCCGCTGCCCCTGCCGACGGCCGGGCGCGGGCGCGCCTTCCAGGCGCATCTCGGCGATCACGTTGTCGGCCACCCAGAGGGCGAGCGTGCGTTCTTCGAGCATGGCCTGGGCGTCGATCGCCTGGGCACCGGCACGGGCCAGGGCCGCCAGCGCAACCGCAACGACCACCAGGGCGATCAGCACCTCGAGCAGGGTGAAGCCCCGGCTGCGGCGGACGCCGCGCACGTCGCGGGCACGGCGACGGATCCTCATCGATCGGACTCGATGGCCAGGCGCCCGCCGGCGCTGCCCGCCAGGCGCACGCGCTCCCCGGCCGGACCAATGGCCAGCTCGAAAGCGGTCATCTCGCCGAGCGGTTGACAGACGATTTGCGGTGCCCCGGCCGTTTCTTCGAGCCGCTGCCGCCGGCCCTCGATCAGAAGCAGGGGCGCGGCGGTCTCCGGCCAGCTGCGCGGGCGACCCGTCCGGTCGTCGGGAACCCTGGCCCAGCCATCGGCCGTGGCCTGCCAGAAATCGTAGCCGGCGGCATCCAGCCGCACGCCCCGGGGCCTGGACTGAAACAGGGCCTGCTCGCATTGCGCTTCGAGCAAGGCGGCAAAACGGGCCAGCTGCCGCTCGGGATCGTCGTCCGATCGCCAGGAGCCGACGCTGAGCACGGCCAGCGTCGCCAGGATCGCGCCGATCAGGACCACGACCAGCAGTTCAATCAGGGTGAATCCGGACGCTGCGCGACCCATCAGTCGCCCCAGTTGCCGATCTCCGCATTGACGCCTTCGCCCCCGGGCATGCCGTTGGCCCCGAACGTCCAGACATCGAATTCGCCGTGCACGCCCGGATAGAGATACTGGTAATCGCGGCCCCAGGGATCGCGCGGAACCCGGTCCAGGTAACCGCCCTGACGCCAGTTCGGGGCCTCCGGCTGGCCGGCCGGCCGGCGAACCAGCGCTTCCAGACCCTGCTCGGTGGACGGATAGACGTAGTTATCGAGCCGGTACATGTTCAGCGCCGTGACCAGCGCCTGGATGTCCTGCTGTGCCTTGGTGACCCGCGCCCGATCGGGCTCGTCCATCACCCTTGGAACCACGATGGCGGCCAGGATCCCGATGATCACGACCACGACCAGGATTTCGATGAGCGAGAAGCCGCGCGGCGGGGCCGGATGCCGGGGTGCGGATGACAGCTGCATTGACTTACACTCCACAGTCGCGCCGAAACTTTCGATCTCGACATCATACGCGCATGAGCCCTTCTGGCAATCGCCGCCTGCACAAGTTCCCGACGGGGTAAGTCCGCCGATGCCAACCGCGCGCGTCCACATCGACCAGACCCTGCAAGGCCAGGCCAGCATCGAGCTTGCGCAAGGCCAGTCCCATTACCTGCTGCGCGTCCTGCGCCTCCGGGCCGGCGCGAAGGTGGTCCTGTTCGACGGCAACGGGCTGGAGTATCCCGGCGAAATCATCGCCGCCGACGCGCGCGCCGGTTGCCGGGTGCGCCTTGAAGCCGCGCGCGCACCCGCGGTGGAATCGAGCCTTGAGGTCAGCCTCATCCAGGCGATCGGGCGCGGCGACCGGATGGACTGGTGTGTACAAAAGGCCACGGAACTGGGCGTGGCCCGGATCCAGCCGGTATTCACGCACCGAACCGAAGTCCGACTCGATCACCAGCGCGCTCGAAAACGGCGCGAACACTGGCAGCAAGTCGCGGTTTCGGCCGCCGAACAAAGTGGCCGCGTTCGGGTTCCTGAGATCGATCAGCCGGTGTCCCTGGAGGATGTGCCGACCCCGCTGTCGCCGGGCTTTTACCTCGATCCGGCGGCGGCACTCACGGTCCGCTCGATGACGACGCCCGTCCCGCCCCGCTGCGCGGTGATCGTCGGACCCGAAGGGGGCCTGACCGAAGCCGAAACCGGGCGCCTGGAGAGGAACGGCTGGCGCGGCCTGAAACTCGGCCCGCGCATTCTGCGCACCGAAACGGCCGGCCCGGCAGTCCTGGCCGTCCTCCAGAGCCACTTCGGAGACCTGGCATGAGCCCGGGCCGACGCCGGCTGGTGCGCATCCGGCGCTGGTTGCTCGAGCACGATTACCGGCCAAGCTTCACCGTTCTCTACATCAGCCTGGCGCTGATCCTGTCGATGGCCATTTCCATGTTCTGGCTGGTTGCGGTAGTGGCCGCGCACGGCGTGCTCGAATACTGGGCCATGGGCCGAACCGGCCCGAACGATCTGCGTCTCGGTCGCACCCTCTGGCACATCCGGCTCGACATCCTGCTGGTACTGGCGGCCTTGTGGCTGGGCCTGTACATCGACCTGCTGTTCGGAGTCGCGGGCCTGGGAGCGGCTGCACGCACCGGAGCACAGGTCTCGGCCCGCGTGATCGCCTGGCAGCGCGCGATTCGCGGAGCACTGTTGACCGTGGACGAAGCCGCGCTGGCGGCCAAGGCGGCGTTCGGCGGCAAGGGCGGCGGGGCGCCGAAAGCCCGCACCCGCCGCAGCGAGCCGCCGCCCTGGCGGCAAGCCTGGAGCTGGGCCGATCGCCTGATCGTGGCCACCACCGCTATCCTCGCGGTCCTGATCCTGCTCACCCCCGTACTGACCGACCACAGCCTGACCGAGGCGCTCGCCATTCTGGCCGACGATCTGCACCCATGGCCGTGACCGAATCGAACCCCGACTGGCTGACGCTGGAACTGACCGTATCGGCCGAACGCGCCGCCCAGGCCGAAACCAGCCTGTTTGCGGTCGGCGCGGTGTCGGTGACCTTGCTCGATGCCGAAGATCATCCCCTGCACGAGCCCGGCCCCGGCGAACTCCCCCTCTGGCCCCGCGTCCTGATCCAGGCACTGTTTCCCAAAAGCGCGTCGGGCGCGAAGCTCAGCGAGCAGTTACGCGCAGCCGGACTGGTCGATTCGGCCACCGCGCTGCGCTTTTCCGACCTGGTCGATCGCGACTGGCAGCGCGCCTGGATGGACCAGTTTCGCCCCATGCGCTTCGGCCGCGATCTGTGGATTTGTCCCAGTCACATCACGCCCGAACCGGAATGGCCCCTGGTCGTGCGTCTCGATCCCGGGTTGGCCTTCGGCAGCGGAACCCATCCGACCACCGCCCTGTGCCTGGAATGGATCGACTCGGTCGCATTGACCAACCGGCGCGTGATCGACTTCGGCTGCGGCTCCGGCGTCCTGGCCATTGCCGCCGCCTTGAAGGGGGCAAGCACGGTTCTGGGGGTGGATCACGACCCGCAGGCGCTCACGGCAACCCGCGACAACGCCCGACGAAACGCCGTCGCCGCTGCCATCCGGGCGCTTTCTCCGGACGATTTTCGGGCGCTGGAAAGCACCCTGCGCGAGGCCGATCTTGTCGTTGCCAACATTCTGGCCGGCCCCCTGATCGAATTGGCGCCGGTTCTGGCACACTGTGTCCGTCCGGGCGGGCATCTTGTCCTGTCCGGAATTCTGGCAGAACAGGCCGAGGCGGTCGCCGAAGCCTATCAGGATTTCGACGCGCAGCCCGAAATGGCAAGCCGGGAAGACTGGGTGCGCCTGGTTTTCCACCATCGCATCAACGACGACAACCCCCGGTAACACCCCATGGAACTGTTCAAGATTTTCCAGATCGAGGCGGCCCACTTTCTGCCGAACGTGCCCGAGGGGCACAAGTGCCGCCGGATCCACGGGCATTCGTTCGTCATCGAGATTCACGTCAGCGGTCCGGTCGATGAAAGGCTCGGCTGGGTGATGGACTTTGCCGACGTCAAAACCGCGTTCCGGCCACTCTACGATCAGCTCGATCATCACTTCCTCAATGAGGTCGAAGGCCTGGAAAACCCCACCAGCGAGAACCTCGCTCGCTGGATCTGGCAGCGACTCAAACCCCGCCTCCCGGAACTGTGCCGGGTCGTGATTCGGGAAACCTGCATGTCCGGCTGCAGCTATCGGGGCGAAGAATCCTGAAAGGAACCGGATTGGCGGTCATAGGATTTGCCCCGCCGGCCCGGAATCCCTACAATTGGGCGGCTATATGGGCTGCTGAGCGCGCCGTTCAAGGCTCGACAACATCAAATCAACCACCTGCCAGTTTTAGGGAGTACCAAGCCAATGAACCAAATGATGATCCCCCCGATGCTCGGGATCGTGGGCCTGATCACGGCCTTTTTCATTTACCGCATCGTCATGCGGTACCCGGTGATGGAAGGAAAGCCGGTCCAGATCGCCAAGCTGATTCAGGAAGGCGCCATGGCCTTCATGAAGCGCGAGCTGATCCTGATTGCCCTTTCGGTGGCCGTCATCTTCGTGGCCCTGGCCGTGTCGGATCTCGGGATCGAGACCGCCGTCTCCTTCCTGGTCGGCGCCGTTTGTTCGGCCGCGGCCGGCTTTTTCGGCATGATGGCGACGACCCGGGCAAATGTCCGCACGACCACGGCTGCCCACGAGAAAGGCCAGGATACGGCGCTGAGCGTCGCCTTCTTCGGCGGTTCGGTGATGGGGCTGGTTCTGGCGTCACTGGGTCTGCTTGGACTCGGGTCGCTGTACCTGATCTTCGGCACCGATCCGCAGACCGCGCATAACATCCACGGCTTCGCCATGGGCGCCGGCGTGGTCGCGCTGTTCTACCGCGTCGGCGGCGGCATCTTCACCAAGTCGGCCGACGTCGGCGCCGACCTGGTCGGCAAGGTCGAGGCCGGCATCCCCGAAGACGACCCGCGCAACCCGGGCGTGATCGCCGACAACGTCGGCGACAACGTCGGCGACGTGGCCGGCATGGGCTCGGACCTGTTCGAATCCTACTGCGGGTCCATGATCGCCACCGTGGCCCTGGCCACCGTGATGGTGCTGCAGGCCGGCGGCGCCGGCGCCCTGGTGGAGTTGGGCGGCCACATGGTGCCCGGCGAAAGCCTGATGAGCCTGCCGCTGCTGCTGGCCTCGCTCGGTCTGGTCTGCTCGATCATCGCCATCGGCATCGTGCGCCTGGTATCAAACAAGTCGCCGCAGGTTGCCTTGCGAATCGGCACCTTCTCCGCTTCGATCGGCTTCGTGATCCTGGCCTATTTTCTGATGCAGGCCATCGGCGTGGGCGCCAACGTCTGGTTCGCCACCCTCGTCGGGTCGGTCGGCGGCGTCATCATCGGCCTGTCGACCGAGTACTACACGGCCGGCAAACCCATTCGCGACATCGCCCGTTCCGGCGAGACCGGCGCGGCAACCGTGATCATTTCCGGACTCGCGATCGGCATGCAGTCGGTGGCGATTCCGATCCTGACCATCTGCGCCATAATCTTCGTCGCCAACGCCAATGCCGACCTCTATGGCGTCGGCATCGCGGCGGTATCGATGCTCGCCACGGTCGGCTTTACCATGGCCATCGATGCGTACGGTCCGGTTGCCGACAACGCCGGCGGCATTGCCGAAATGTCGGGCCTGGGCGAGGACACCCGCAAGATCACCGACGGTCTGGACTCGCTGGGCAACACCACGGCCGCGATCGGCAAGGGTTTCGCCATCGGTGCCGCCGCCCTGGCCGCGCTGACCTTGATCACCGCCTACATTGCCGAGGTCAGTCACCGGATTCCGGACTTCCAGCTCGCGATCTCCGATCCGAACGTGCTCATCGGCATGTTCATCGGCGGTCTGTTCCCCTTCCTGGTCGCCTCGATCACCATGACCGCCGTGGGTGATGCGGCGTTCGAGATGATTCAGGAAATCCGTCGCCAGTTCCGCGAGATTCCCGGGCTGCTGGAAGGCAAGGCCGAGCCGGACGCGGCCCGCTGCGTCGACATCGCCACCAAGTCCGCCATCAAGCGCATGCTTTTGCCGGCCTCGCTGGCCGTGCTCGGTCCGGTCGTGGTCGGCTTTGGCATGGGCGCCGAAGCGCTCGGCGGGATGCTCGGTGGCGGCCTGCTCGGGTGTGTGCTGCTGGCCCTGACCATGGCCAACGCCGGCGGTGCCTGGGACAACGCCAAAAAGCACGTCGAAGAAGGCCACTTCGGCGGCAAGGGGTCGGAAGCCCATACCGCCAACGTGGTCGGCGACACCGTGGGCGATCCGCTCAAGGACACTTCCGGCCCGTCGATGAACATCCTGATCAACGTGATGGCCATCGTCAGCCTGGTGATCGCACCGCTGCTCAGTCAGTAGGAACGACCGACAGCAAGGCACGAAAAACGCGGCCCCGGGGGCCGCGTTTTTTTTGGCGTGGAAGGTTGGGGGATCAGGGGTTGCGGGACCGGGGTCAATACCGAGAAAAGATTCGGCTGTGGCCCGTCGGGGGTATAACCCCGACCTACCCGTCCCTGATTCCGTCTTCCGTCACAACCGAGTCGACGATCAGGGCGATTGCCCCGTCGCCGGTGACGTTGCACGCCGTGCCGAAGCTGTCCTGGGCCATGTACAGCGCGATCATCAGCGCGATCGCGGTCTCGCCGAAGCCGAGCATGGAGCCGAGCAGCCCCACGGCCGACATCACCGCGCCACCCGGCACCCCGGGAGCGGCCAGCATGACCACTCCCAGGGTCAGGATGAAGGGAATCATGCTCAACAGCGACGGCATCACCAGCCCGTCCTGCAGGACCATGACCGCCACCGCGCAGGCGACGATGGTGATCGTCGAGCCGGCCAGATGGGTGGTCGCGCACAGCGGTACGGTAAACGACGAAACCGTCTCGCGGACCCCGTTGGCCCGGGCCGACTGCAGCGTCACCGGAAT
>PWJA01000195.1 GCA_003560975.1 Gammaproteobacteria bacterium | reverse complement strand
GTGAGAATCGTGTCGAGATCCATGAGAACAGCCTTTGTTTACAGCCTGAGAGGAGTATACATGACCGGACGCTGATGGATGTCGTCACGACCCCTCCTCCGAGGGGGTCAGACAGCGCCCGAAACGGTCACGATCATGCGCCGCTCGTGAGGGCGGTAGCGGTGTTCCCAGAGGAAGATTCCCTGCCAGGTCCCCAGCGCGAGAGCGCCGTCGACCACCGGTAGCGTGATGTCGGTCCGGGTCAGGGCACAGCGCACGTGCGCGGCCATGTCGTCGGGACCCTCGGCGCGGTGGACGAAACGGTCGTCTCCATCCGGCACCAGATCGGAAAAGAATCGCTCCAGATCTGCCAGCACATCCGGATCTGCATTTTCGTTGATCAGCAGGGAGGCCGAGGTGTGACGGATGAATACATGACAAAGGCCGTGACGGACCGGCCCGGCATTCACGATTTCCTCGATCTCACGGGTGATGTCGCGCAGTTGCCGGCCATCGGTGTGCACCATCAGCTGTTTCTGGAATACGTGCGTCACTTCAGCTCCGCCAGCAGCTCGGCCTGGTGGGCCTCAAGCAGGGGTTGAATCAATGGGTCCAGGTCACCGTCGAGGATACTTTCGAGTGCATACAGCGTCAATCCGATGCGATGGTCGGTGATTCTTCCCTGCGGAAAATTGTAGGTTCGGATGCGTTCGGACCGATCACCGCTGCCGACCTGCAGCTTGCGGTCGGCGGCGCGCTGGCTGCGTTGCTCCTCCACCTCCGCCTCCAGCAACCGGGCGCTGAGCAGGCTCATCGCCCGAGCCCGGTTCTTGTGCTGGGAACGCTCATCCTGGCACTCCACGACAATGCCCGTGGGCAGGTGGGTGATGCGAATCGCCGAATCGGTGGTGTTGACGTGCTGACCACCGGCCCCGGATGATCGATACGTGTCGATGCGCAGGTCTGCCGGGTTGATCGCTATGGCATCGACTTCGTCCACCTCGGGCAGGATGGCGACCGTGCAGGCAGAAGTGTGTATGCGGCCCTGAGACTCGGTGGCCGGGACCCGCTGCACCCGATGGGTGCCGGACTCGAACTTCAGGCGCGAGTAGGCGCCGCGGCCGATCACCCGCGCGATCACTTCGCGGAACCCACCGGCTTCGCTGTCCTGGCCGGCCAGGATCTCGACGGTCCATCCGAGACGGTCGGCGTAGCGGGTGTACATGCGCAGCAGATCGCCGGCAAACAGGCCGGCTTCCTGACCACCGGTTCCGGCGCGGATCTCGAGAAAAATGCTGCGCTCGTCGTTGGGGTCGCGAGGCAGCAGCAGCCTCTGCAGCTGCTCGGTCAGGGAGTTCTGCCGCTGCTCGATGCGCCGGATCTCCTCATGCGCCAGATTGCGCAGTTCGGCGTCGCCCTCGGTCATCATCTCTTCGGCTTCGCCGCGTTCGGACTCGCAGGCCTGAAAGGACTGCCAGACCCGCATCACCGGATCGAGCTCGGCGTACTCGCGCGAGTAGCTACGGAACTGGCGCTGATCGGCGATGACGTCCGGGTCGGCCAGCAGTCTGGCCAGTTCCTCGAACCGTTCGCTGACTTCGGTCAGCCGCTGGCGAATTCCGGAGTCCATGCGTGCGCTTCAGTCGTGGTCAAGGAAATAGAAGCGGGCCGCCTCCAGCAACGCCTCGTCGTCGCTTTCAGCGGCCTGGCGCAGGCGGATGCTGGGCGCGTGCAGCAGCCGGTTGACCAGGCGGTGGCTCAGGCGTCGCACAACGGCCTCGGCGTCATGGCCTCCGGCCAGGTCCTTCAGCGCCTGCTCGAGCAGCTGATCGCGTTCCAGCTGGGCGCGCTGGCGAAGATCCTTCAGGGTGGTATTGGTCGACTGCAGGCGCAGCCAGCGCTCGAAGGCCGTGACCTCGCTTTCGATGATTTCCATGGCCTTGTGAAGCGCGGCCATTCGCTGCTTCTGGCCGGACTCCACGATCGCATGCAGATCGTCGATCGTGTACAGGAACAGGTCCGATAACTCGCTGCATTGCGGCTCGATGTTGCGCGGCACCGAAAGATCCAGCGCAAACATCGGGCGGTGGCGGCGCCGGGCGATGGCCGCTGCAAACATGGCGCGCGTCAGGATGGGGGTCTTGCTGCCGGTGCAGGCCAGAATCAGATCGTGCTCCGGCAACAGTTTCGGCAGATCTTCGAGGGTGTGTGCGTCGGCCTGCAGTTTGCCGGCCAGCTCCTGGGCGCGACCCACGCTGCGGTTTGCAATGGAAAGCGTCTCGATGCCGTTGTCACGGTAATGGACCGCGCATTCTTCGATCATTTCGCCGGCACCGATCATCAGTACGCGCAAGCGGTCCAGGGAGCCGTAAATCTGGCGCGCCAGGCGAAGCGAGGCGAATGGCAAGGTGACCGGGTTCTGGCCGATCGGGGTTTCCGAGCGAACCCGCTTCGAGCCGGCAAAGGCGTGCTGAAACATGCGATCGAGCTTGCTGTCCAATGTGCCGATCTCGCGCGCCAGCTGCCACGCCTGCTTGACCTGGCCGCCGATCTGGGGCTCGCCGACGACCATCGAATCGGCGCCGCAGACCACCTTCATGAGATGAAAGATTCCGGCCGACTGCTCCAGATGATACAAGTGCTCCTGAAACTGGCCCGGACTGAGCTGGTGCCAGTCGTGCAACCAGTCTGTGATCAGGCGCGTGATAGGCTTTCGGCTGGAAGCGTAAATCTCTGTTCGGTTGCACGTGCTGATGATGGCGCAGCCCTCGACCTCCGGTGTCGCGGCCAGGCTTTTGAGCGCCTCCGGCAGGTTTTCCGCAGCGAACGCCAGCCGCTCCCGAATGGCAATCGGGGCGGTGTGATGGCTGATTCCTACGGCAGATAAGGACATACGGTAACGATATGCTGGAAAAACTCACCATTGTGACCCTGAGCTGGCGCCAGATCAAGCAAATTGGCGTCGGCTCGGCTTTTGTCGCCCTGCTTCTGGCCGGATGCGCCAGCGCGCCGGAGCGGGAGAGCAGCGAGACCGAGGTGGAGCCGGATGACAGTGCATCGTACCTCGACAGAGAGTGGTCAGAGAGCGTTTCGCATCATCTTCGGCAAGCCGAGCATAGCGGCGCGGTGGGCGACCAGCTCTCGGCCCTGGAACATCTGCTGGAGGCTGCCCGGGAAAGCGGTGATGCGCAGATGACCCAGCAGGTGGTGGCCATGGCCTGGCGGATGGGGGAGTGGGAATCCCTGGTCGAGGCGGCGGAGCTGTGGCAAGCGACCGATCCGGACGCAGCCGATGCGCGCCGTCTGCGCGTCCTCGGCCTGCTCAACAGCGGTCGCGAAGGCGACGCGGCCGATGCCATGGCCGAGTGGCTGCGCACGGCCGACGCGTCGGCTCAGCCGCAAGCCTGGCGCGAAGTCGTCCAGATTCTCGCTGGCGCCGACGAGCAGACGGCGATCGGGGTGATGGATGAGCTGGTGCGGGGTGCGCGCAACGGCAGCGATGAGGCGCAAACGCTGCGGGCCCGAAGTCAGCTGAAGTGGCAGCTGAACCGCTCGGAAGAGGCTCTGGAACTGGCCCTGCAGGCGGCCGAGCGGTCGCCGACGCGACTGCACCTGGTCTGGGCCGCTCAGCTGGCGACCGCGCAGGATGACTACGAAACGGCGCTCGACCTGTATCGCCGCGCGCGCGTCGAGGCGCCTCGGGATGCGGCGCTGGGTCTGTCCGAGGCCGAGGTGCTGCGCCAGCTGGATCGGCTGGAAGAAGCCCTCGACGTGCTTTCCGGCCTGGATGACTCGCTCGATGTGCTCTACAGTCGCGCCCAGTACCAGTACCTGGCCGGGGATTCGGCGGCGGCGCGCGATACCTGGCGGCAGCTTGCCGACTGGGCGCCGGTGGAAGATCCCGATCACCATTCCTTCCTGGTCGCCTGGCTGGGCGAAGCCATCGGCCTGAAGGCCGAGGCGGCGGAATGGTATGCGCGTGTCCGCGCCGGCCCGAACGTGGATCGAGCCCTGCTGCGCCGGGCCGTGCTCCTGTCCGAGCAGGGTCGTATGGACCAGGCCCGCCAGCTGCTGATGCTGGCCCGGGATACCGACCAGCCGGACCTGCGCGAACAGGCCTGGCTGGTCGAGGCGGAGTTGCTGCGCGAAGCCGGGCAGACCGAGGAGGCCGTGAGTTTGCTCGGGCAGGCCCTGCGAGAGGCCCCGCGAAGCATATCGCTTCTGTACGCCCGGGCGATCCATGCCATCGAGCGCGATGATCTGGAGCTGGCCGAGCAGGACCTCAGGCAAATCATCCGCATGGATGGAAGCAATGCCATGGCCCTCAATGCGCTCGGCTACACGCTGACCGATCGCACCAGCCGTCATCGCGAAGCCTACCGCCTGATCCGTCGGGCTCTTGACCTGCAGCCCGATGAGCCGGCCATACTCGACTCCATGGGCTGGGTCTATTTCCGGCTGGGCCAGCCGGAAACGGCGCTGGGATACCTAGAGCAGGCGCTGGACGGTGAAGACAATCCGGAAATCGCCGCCCATCTGGGCGAGGTCTTGTGGCATCTCGATCGGTCGGAAGAGGCCCGCGCGGTGCTGCTGGCGGCCTGGGAGCGACACCCGGAGGATCGGCACCTGGCCGATATCATGGGCCGCCTGGACCTGATGCCATGACTTCGTCCGGCGCCAGGTTCCTGCTGCTGCTTTGCCTGGTGATCGTCGTGAGCGCGTGCGCCGTGCGCGAACCGCGACCGGAGGGCGCCTGGCTGGAGGAACGCGAAGCCTGGTTCGAGATGTACTCGCTGTGGGAAGTCAGTGGGCGGATCGCGCTGTCGGACGGCGAGCGCGGTGGCCAGCTGAGTTTTGACTGGAAGGCGCAGGGCGATCAGCACGACGTTCGCCTGCGAACACTGGCGGGCGGCAAGCAGTGGCGATTGCTGTTCAATCCCCATGGCGCCGTGCTCGAGGGCAGCGATGTCGGCCTGATGCGAGGGCCGAACCCGGACGCTCTGGTGGCCGAAGCGGTCGGCTGGCCGATTCCGGTCACCCGCCTGGCCTGGTGGTTGCGCGGCCTGAGCTCTCCGGCCGGCGAACGGGTGGTGTTTGCCTCGGACGGCACCATGGAAACCATTGCCGAGCCACCGTGGACGCTCGAGTATCAACGTTTTACCCAGCCTGGCCAGGGGCCGCTGATGCCTGTGCGAATGCAGGCCGACAGCCCGCCCTATCAGGTACGCCTGGTCATGCGTAACTGGCGCTGGTCGGACCCGGGGCAATGAATTGCCGCTATAATGAGCCCCGCCGGATGGATGGCCCCTCGGGGCGCCGGCCAATTTTCTGCTGGGACGTCGCCAAGTTGGTTAAGGCACGGGGTTTTGATCCCCGCATTCGCAGGTTCGAGTCCTGCCGTCCCAGCCATTTTCACCGCGATTGACGCACGCGAAGCGGGTACGGTCTTGAACGAAACCTCTTCAGTCATGGTGTTTACCGGCAATGCCAATCCGGAGCTTGCCCGGTCGATCGCCGGTTGTCTGGGGGTTCCCCTCGGCCGCGCCACCGTCGGCCAATTCAGCGACGGTGAGACCATGGTCGAGATCATGGAAAATGTGCGCGGTCGCGATGTGTACGTCATCCAGCCGACCTGTCAGCCTACCGCCGAGCATTTCATGGAGATGCTGGTCATGATTGACGCGCTGTCCCGGGCGTCGGCTTCGCGCATCACCGCCGTGATCCCGTATTTCGGCTATGCGCGCCAGGATCGGCGACCACGGTCGTCCCGGGTTCCGATCACGGCCAAGGTGGCGGCCCGCATGATCGGCGTGGTCGGCACGGATCGAGTCGTGACCGTCGACCTGCACGCCGACCAGATCCAGGGTTTTTTCGACATCCCGGTCGACAATGTCTATGCCTCGCCGCTGACCCTGGCCGACATCTGGAAGCATTACACCTCTGACGAGATCATTGTCGTCTCGCCGGACGTGGGCGGGGTGGTGCGGGCCCGCGCCATCGCCAAGCGCCTGGACGCCGATCTGGCCATCATCGACAAGCGTCGGCCGCGCGCCAACGAAGCCACGGTGATGAATCTGATCGGGGACGTCGGCGGCAAGATCTGCGTTCTGGTCGACGACATGATCGACACGGCCGGCACCCTGTGTTCGGCGGCCGGTGCGCTCAAGGACGAGGGCGCGCGCCGCGTCGTGGCGTACTGCGTGCACCCGGTGCTGTCGGGCAAGGCGATCGAGAACATCCGCAATTCCAGGCTCGATGAGATCGTGGTCACCGACACCATCCCCTTGAGCCAGGAAGCACGGGACTGCGGCCGCATCCGCCAGCTCTCGGTTGCCCAGATGCTGGCCGAAACCATTCGCCGCATGTCGGAAGGCGAGTCGGTCAGTTCCCTCTACGTTGACTAGTTGCCGCGTGGCCCACTAGTCGTACCCGATCCAGACCGCGATCATCAGCGCAATCGAACCTGCAATCAGCAGCTTGATGATCAGCGGGAAGATGAAGCGGAACCAGCGATCGTAGGGGATGCCGGCCAGTCCGATGATGCCCATCAGCACGGCATTCGTCGGCACAATCATGTTCATGAACCCGTCTCCGAACTGATAGGCCAGCACGGCGACCTGACGGCTGACGCCAACCAGGTCGCCGATCGGGGCCATCAGCGGCATGGTCACGAACGCCTGACCGCTACCGGAAGGGATGAAGAAGTTCAGCGCGCTCTGGATGAACAGCATCCCGACGGCCGACAGCTGGGCCGGCACCATGGCCAGGGGCGTCGCCAGGGCGTGGACGATGGTGTGCAGGACCAGGCCATCTTCCAGCAGCAGGGCAATCGAGCGGGCAAATCCGATCAGAAGGGCGGTGCCGGCCAGTTCGGCCGCGCCGCGGGTGAACTGGTTGGCGATGTCGTCGAGCTTCAGCCCACTGATCAGTCCGATCAGAATGGCCAGGCCGAGAAACATGGCGCCCAGTTCGACCAGGTACCAGCCATAGCGGCTGATGCCCACGATCAGCAGAATCAGCGCTCCGGCGGTCGCCAGGAGCACGAGCATACGGCGGGTGTCCATGTTCGGGTGCGGGTCGGCCTCGGGCGGCTGGGCGGTCGGGATGTCGGCGACCAGACTGGCCGAGGGATCGGTCCGAACCCTGCGGGCGTAGGACCAGACGTGATGAAATCCGATGGCCATGAACGGCACGAACAGGGCCAGACGAAACTCCCATCCCGAGCTCAGTTCCAGGCCGGCCACGCCCTGGGCGACGTGGAGCGTGAAGGGATTGATGACGGCCACCCCGTAGCCGATGCCGTAGCCGACCACCATGATGCCGATGGCGGTCACGGTATCCATGCGCATTGCCACGCACAGGGCGACCAGGATGGCGGCGAACGGGATGTATTCCTCGGCCATGCCCAGGGTCGCCGAGGCGATGCCGAAGGCCAGCATGCCGCCGGCGATCAGCAGCCAGGGCGTATGACCGAAGCGCGCGATCACGGCATGCAGGAGCGCGTCGATGGCGCCGGTGCGGCGCAGCACGGCGATGGCGCCGCCGACGATCAGGACAAAAAAGATGATGCCCTGGGCGTCGGCCAGCGCCCGTGGAACCACGGTCAGCAGGGCGAGGGGGCTGAGGCGAGGCGGTTCTTCCAGCGTTTCGTAGGTGCCGGGCACGACCATTTCGCGGCCGGTTTCGCCGACCTCGGTCTGAAATTGACCGGCCGGCAGCAGCCAGGTGAGGGCCAGCGCCACGACCATCATCCCGAACAGCAGGACCAGGGTATGCGGCATGCGCGGACGGGGCCGGCTCATTGGCTCACTGGCTCATTGTCGCTCGGATTGCCGGGCGCCGATTCAGTCTCACTCGGGTCCAATGTGTTCGTTCAGAAAGTCGACCACGGCATCGTACAGGGCGACCCGGTTGTCGACATCGAAAAAGCCGTGTCCTTCGTCTTCCTTGATCATCCAGCGATAGGGCTTGTCGTGTCGGTCCATGGCCGCGCGCAGGCGCTCGGCATGGCCAACGGGTACTCGCACATCGTTGCCGCCGTGGATGATGAATACTTCGTTCTGCAGGCGCTCGACGTTATGAACCGGTGAGAACGGTTCAAGGTTGGCGGCATTGGTCGCGACGTGGCTGTTCATGAAGCGCTCGAAGTTGGCCCGCGAGTTTCGATCGCGAAGACGCGAAAAATCAGAGCCGTCACCCTCGCGGAACCAGACCAGATCGTAGACCCCGACGATGCCGATCCCGCATCGATACAGCTCCGGCTCCTTGATCATGCCCTTGAGCGTGGCATAGCCGCCGTAGCTGCCGCCCATGATGCAGATTCGGTCCGGATCGGCAATGCCCTGCTCGATGGCCCAGCGCGTCGCGTCGGTGATGTCGTCCTGCTTGGCCTCGCCCCATTCACGCCAGCCTCTGCGGACGAAATCCTGGCCGCGATTGCCCGAGCCGCGGAAATTGACCTGAAGGGTGGCGAACCCGTGATGGGCGAGAAACTGTGCTTCCGGGTTGAAGCCCCAGTGATCGGTAATGCCGAACGGCCCGCCGTGCACGTTGACCACCAGCGGAGCCGGCCCGTCGACTGAATCGGGAACCGTGAGCATCGCGTGCAGTTCGAGGCCGTCGCGGGCTTCGATGCGAACCGCGCGCATGGGAACCAGATCGTCCCGGGTGAGCTCCGGCCGAACCGCGGCGAGGAACTCGGCCTGCAGATTTTCGGTGTCGAACAGGTAGAACTGACCCGGATTTCTGTCGCCGCGCACGAACAGCACGGCGCGCTTGCCGTCACGCGAAAACGAAGTCAGACCGACGTCGTCGTGCGGAAACGACATCGCCAGCTGCTGCAGCAGCACGGCATCGCGGTGAGTCTGGGCCTTGTCATCGAAAAACGTGTAGGTGCCCGGGCCGAAGCGGCTGAAAACGCCAAGCACTTCGCCGTCGTGGCCGCGCAGGGCACCGGAGACGTCCACGTCCGGATGCCGGAACAGAAATTCGAGTTCACCGCTCTGGAAGTCGTAGCGAAACGCGCCGGCACGGTCGTCTTCGGCCATGTCGTGGTTGGACAGGAAATAGACCTGCTCGTTGTCCGCGCTGAAACCCAGCGGAGTGATTGATGGACGCGGTCTTTTCGAATCAACGTTGAGGCGCCGCCACTCCTCGCCGTGCTTCAGGAACAGGTTGAATTCCATGTCTTCGAAGCGGTCGGCGTCGATGAACTCCACGGCCACGCGCAGCTCGCCGTCGTTGTCGGCGATGAACGAGCGGATATTGCGGCTGCTCGGACGGTCGGCGAGGTAGCGGGTTGAGCCGCGGAAGATGTTGAGTCGGTGTGCGTTCGGCTCACCGCCGTCGCCGACATGGTAGCGGGCAATCAGGATGTGGTCGGGATCGTCGGGCAAGGCATGCAGAACCTGGTAGCCGGCCAGGTTGCGGTCGTCGAAAATCTGCTCCCGGCGCGAACCGTCGACGTTTGCCGCGTACAAAAGCGCCGGTCCAAGCCGGGTGGTGTCCAGGATTCCGGTGACCTCACCGACCGACATGACCACGCGGCTGTTGCTCCCCCACCAGAAATTGAGCACGTGCTGATTCTCACCAAAACCGAAACTGGCCGTGACCTCGCGCTGGTCGAGATTGAGTACGGCCAGGCGAACCTCGCTGCCGAGTTCGAAGGTGAAGGCCACGTGCTCTCCGTCCGGGGAGATGCGCATGTTGCGAACCTGGGCGTTGTCGAAGAAGTGGCGGGTTGGAATCTTGTCGGCCAGAACCGGGGTCAACAGGAAGCACAGGGCGAGGGCTGCAGTCAAACGCGCGCGGAAGCTCATGGGAGACTCTCTGTGAATACGTCCAGCGCAGGATTATCGCAGTTCACGGATGCCTTGCCTACCCAGGCAACGGCACGCTTGCCGAGCAGGGTGTTCCGTCCTTTGCCCAAACGATGGTAATCTGATCGTGTTGGGGTCCGTTCTGCACCGTGCCAGGGCGACAGCTTCGGCATTTGCAAGGAGACGAAATGGAACGCACTGATATCAAACAGCTTTTGTCCGATCAAAGTCTGTTCACTGGACTGAGTTCCGAGCACCTGACGAGCTTGTCCGAGCACGCCACGGAGCGTAGCCTGGAAGCCGACGAGGTGCTGGCGCGCCACAATGACCCGGCCGACGCCTTCTATCTGATCCTCGAGGGTGCGCTGGTCATCGAGGTGCCGGCCATTGCCGGGCCCAAGCTCGAGATCACCCGTCTGGGCAAGGGCGAGATTTTCGGCTGGTCCTGGCTGATCGCACCCTACGAGTGGCATTTTCATGCCCGCGCGTCGGGACCGACCCGGGTGCTCGAATTCGACGGCAAGGCCTTGCGGGAACGGTGCGAGACCGACAGCGATTTCGGCTATCCGCTGTTGAAGCGATTTTCCGAGCTCATGGCCACCCGCCTGGACGCCGCCCAGCGCAAGATGATGGATCAGTGGAGTCCGCCCGGCTTCGCCTGAGCATTCGCTGGAAATCACGCGCAATGAAAAAAGCCGGCCACGAGGGCCGGCTTTTTTCATGCGCGCATTCCCTCAGCGATCAGGCGATCAGGCCGCCTTGGCCGCCTCGCCCGGATCACCGCCGGCCATCTGGCGCAGGACGTAGTGCAGGATGCCGCCATGGCGGTAATACTCGACTTCCTTGGGCGTATCCAGGCGCACCCGGGCCTTGAACTCGATCGTGCTGCCGTCGGATCGAGTGGCGGTGACGTCGACCTCCTTGGCGCTGCCGTCGCCGAGGCCGATGATGTCGAACGTCTCGGTGCCGTCAAGGCCCAGGCTTTCCGGGGTCTCGCCGTCGATGAAGTTGAGCGGTAACACGCCCATGCCGACCAGATTGGAGCGGTGAATGCGCTCGAAGCTCTCGGTGATCACAGCCTTGATACCGAGCAGGCGGGTGCCTTTGGCGGCCCAGTCGCGCGACGACCCCGAACCGTATTCCTTGCCGGCAATCACGATCAGCGGGGTGTCGTCGGCCTGGTATTTCATGGCCGCATCAAAGATCGGCATCACCGCATCGTCGGGCAGATATTTGGTAAAGCCGCCCTCGGTGTCCGGAGCGATCTGGTTGCGGATGCGCACGTTGGCGAACGTGCCGCGCATCATGACCTGGTGATTGCCGCGACGTGAGCCGTAGGAATTGAAGTCGACCGGCGAGACGCCGTGCTCCTGCAGGTACTCACCGGCGGGCGAATCCGGCTTGATGCTGCCGGCCGGGGAAATGTGGTCGGTGGTCACTGAATCTCCCAGCTTGGCGAGTACGCGCGCCCCCCGGATATCGGAAATGCCCGGGAGTTCCATGTCCATTCCCTCGAAGTAGGGCGGGTTCTGGATGTAGGTCGAACCATCGCTCCAGGCAAACATTTCGCCGGTCGGCGTGTCCATGCTTTTCCAGCGATCGTCGCCCTCGAACACGTTCTCGTAGGAACTCTGGAACATCCCCGAAGACACGTTGTCGGCAATGAATTCCTGCAACTCCTTGGCGTCCGGCCAGATGTCTTTCAGGTAGACCGGGTTGCCGTCGGGATCCTTGCCCAGCGGATCGTTGATCAGATCGGCGTCCATGCGCCCGGCGATGGCATAGGCCACCACCAGCGGCGGCGAGGCGAGATAGTTGGTCTTGATCTCGGGGTGAATGCGACCCTCGAAGTTGCGGTTGCCCGACAGCACCGAGCAAACCACCATGTCGCGATCCTTGATGGCTGCCTCAACGGCTTCCGGCAGCGGGCCGGAATTGCCGATGCAGGTGGTGCAGCCGTAGCCGACCGTGTAAAAGCCCAGGGCTTCCAGATCGTCGACCAGGCCGGCCGACTCGAGATAGTCGGTGACCACCTTCGAGCCCGGCGCCAGCGAAGTCTTGACCCAGGGCTTGACGCTCAGGCCCTTGCGGCGGGCATTGCGGGCCAGCAGCGCAGCGCCGAGCATGACGGCCGGATTGGAGGTGTTGGTGCACGAAGTGATGGCGGCGATGACGACCGCGCCGTCGCTCAGACGGAAGGTCTGATCCTTGTAGGTCACTTCGGCGCAGCCGGCCGGCAGCCGGGCGCCAACCGCGGTGCTGCCGCCTTCGCCGGCGAACCGAGCCTCTTCCTGGCTGTGCGCGGCATCGCGCTCGGCCGTCATTTTCGACTTGGCGGCGAGGAACTCGTTTTTGGCGTTGCTGAGCAGGACCCGGTCCTGTGGCCGCTTGGGGCCGGCCAGGCTGGGTACGACGGTCCCCATGTCCAGCTCGATGGTGTCGGTGTAGACCGGATCGGCCGCCCCGTCCTCGCGCCACAGTCCCTGGGCGCGGGCATAGGCCTCGACCAGTTCGCGGCGGTCCGGGCTGCGCCCCGACAGCTCCAGGTAGCGGATGGTTTCGGCATCGATGGGGAAAATCGCGCAGGTCGATCCGAATTCCGGCGACATGTTGCCAATGGTGGCCCGGTCGGCCAGCGGCAGATGGCTGAGCCCGTCGCCGAAGAATTCAACGAACTTGCCGACGACGCCTTTTTCCCGGAGGATCTGGGTGATGGTCAGGACCAGGTCGGTCGCCGTGGTGCCCTCGGGCAGCTTGCCGGAAAGCTTGAAGCCGATGACCTGGGGAATCAGCATGGAAATGGGCTGACCGAGCATGGCCGCTTCGGCCTCGATGCCGCCCACGCCCCAGCCGAGAATGCCGAGGCCGTTGATCATGGTGGTGTGGGAGTCGGTGCCGACCACGGTATCCGGCCACGCCATCCGTTCGCCGTCGACCTCCTCGCCAAACACCACGCGCGAGAGATGCTCGAGATTGACCTGGTGGACGATGCCGGTGTTGGGCGGCACGACCTTGAAATTGTCGAATGCGCCCTGGCCCCAGCGCAGGAACGCATACCGCTCCTTGTTGCGCTGGAACTCGATCTGGTTGTTGAGGTCCAGGGCATCGGCGCGGCCGTAGTTGTCGACCTGGACCGAGTGATCGATTACCAGCTCGGCCGGCGAGAGCGGGTTGATGCGGTTGGGATTGCCGCCGAGGGCCTTCATGGCATCGCGCATGGCGGCCAGGTCGACGATGGCCGGCACGCCGGTGAAATCCTGCAGAACCACGCGCGCGGGGGTGAACGCGATTTCCTGGTTCGGCTCGCCCTGGGGATTCCAGTTGGCCAGCCCGGCGATATCGGCCTCGGTGATGTTGGTCCCGTCCTCGTGGCGCAGGAGATTTTCCAGGAGAATCTTCAGAGAAAAGGGCAATCGAGTGACCGACTCGTGCCGTTTAGCGAGTTTCTTCAGACTGTAGAATTGGTAGCTCTTGCCGGCAGCTTTCAGCTGGTCGCGGCAGCCAAGCGCGTCACGCATGCGAATCATCCTCCAGGTTATCGGGTGGCCTGCTTCAGGGCCGAACACGAGATCCGAAACACGCACGGATCCTAATTTTTTGAAATTTTACCATGAGCCCGAATCCGCAGACCGCGCAAGCGCGGGCAGCGAAGTTGCTGGATCGATCTTGCCGCGGCAGCTCAGGCCGTCAATAGCCGTTCGGCATCAACAAGCATCTTCCGGCGCTGGAAAATCAGTCGCCACTGGCGACCACCGACCTGGTGCCAGAGAAACGCCGAACGAATCCCGGCCAGCAGCAAGGCCCGGACCAGGGCCACCTTGTCGTCCTGCTTGAGATACTCCGGTTTTCCGCTGATGGCCAGACGGAAATCCAGGGAGGACACGTGGCGCTGGTAGGCATCCCCCAGCTGGCTGGTGACGCTCTCGTCGAGCGGGTCGTCCGTATCTCGCCAGGCCGATTCGACCAGGCCAATCTCGCGGCCCAGGGCTTCCTGCCGCTTCCGGTCGCGTCGGATCCGGTTGCCCAGCTTGGCCAGACCAAGCGCGTAGTTCAGGCTGACCAGACTATCCGGGTTGTTGCGCGCACTGAACAGCTCGACCATGATCCGAAGGCCCAGGCGAACCCCGCTCAGGCCGCCGTACACGCTTTCGGTGGACTCGGGATCGATATTGAAAATGCTGTCCAGACTGGCCCGCGCAGCCTGCTGGCTGCAATTGCCCGAGGTGGCGATCTGGCGAACCAGTTCACTGGCCTGCAGCATGCCGGCAAAGGCGATGGTGGCGTCGGTCATGTCGGCTTCGAATTCGATTGTTCGGTTGGGCTCAGCCAGGACGGGCGGGGCGCGTTGCAGTCGGCAATCACCCCTCCGCCGAGGCACTGATCACCATCGTACAACACCACCGACTGACCCGGGGTTACGGCGCGCTGGGGCTCATCGAAGACCAGTTCAAGAATCCGGTCGTTGCAGCCGGCCACGGTGCAGTGCTGGTCGGCCTGACGGTAGCGTACCTTGGCGGTCAGGCGTTGCCCCGAGGTCGGGGGCTTACCGCCGATCCAGTTCAGGGTGTCGGCCCACAGTCGCGTCGACATCAGCAGGGGATGCCGGCTGTCCTGGACCGCGCACAGCCGATTCCCTTGCACATCCTTGGCCGCCACGTACCAGGCCGCCTCGGAAAAGCCGGATCTGCCGCCGATGTCCAGACCCTTGCGCTGGCCCAGCGTGTAGTGGATCAGGCCCTTGTGCCGGCCGACAAGCTGGCCCTCCGGGGTCAGTATGGGGCCGGGCTCGGCGCTCAGGTACTGGTCGATGAAGCGGTCATAGTTGCGTTCGCCGATAAAGCAGATTCCGGTCGAGTCTTTCTTGCGGGCCACGGCCAGGTCGGCTTGGTCGGCCAGCGAGCGCACCTGATCTTTCTTCATCTCGCCGAGAGGAAACAGGGCAAGGGCCAGCTGGTCCTGGCTCAGCGCGTAGAGGAAATAGCTCTGATCCTTGCCCGCATCGCGGCCCTTGAGCAAGGAAACCGTGCCGTCCGGATTGTCGCGGCGGCGCGCGTAGTGCCCGGTCGCGATGCGCCGGGCGCCCAGGTCCATGGCGTGGTCGACAAAGGCCTTGAACTTGATTTCCCGATTGCACAGCACGTCGGGATTCGGCGTCCGCCCCGCCTTCAGTTCGGCCAGGAAATGCGCGAACACATCGTCCCAGTACTCGGCCGAGAAATTGCGTCCGTGAAAGGTGATGCCGAGCTGTTGGCAGACCCGGCGGGCATCTTCTGCGTCTTCCTCGGCGCTGCAGCCGGAGACCGTATCCTGCTCTTCCCAGTTTTTCATGAACATGCCGGCGATGTGCTTGCCCTGGCGCTGAAGCAACCAGGCCGTCGTCGCCGAATCCACGCCCCCGGAAAGGGCAACCATGATGTCGGGTGTTGGCGTCTTCATGGCCTTGAAGGTGGGGTCGGAGGAGGGCAAAGGGAAGCGCGGATGAACCCGATTCCATGTTGTCACAGGTCTGAATCTACGGCTTCGCGCGATCCTCTGCGCGGATCGGCGGCGGCTCTTGCTCCTGGCCGTCGGAGAACAGTTCAGGGCTCATCAGGTCGATGAAGCGCTCGGCCTGGGGGGACAGGTAGGCGCCACGGCGCATGACCACACCGTACGACCGGCGCGGAAAGAATTCGCTCATGTCGCGGACCAGAAGACGCTGGCGATCGGCCTCGGTGATGCAGATGCTGGTGACGATGGAAATGCCCATGCCCTGGGCGACGTAGCGTTTGATCACTTCCCAGCCGCCGACTTCCAGCGTCACCCGGAACGGCAGATGGTTTTTCCGAAAGACCATATCGACCATCTGGAAGGTGGTCAGGCGCCGCGGCGGCAGGATCAGCCCGTGCGGGCTGATGTCGGCGAGGTTGATGGCGCGCCGTCGGGCCAGCGGATGTTCGGGGCTCATGATGAGTACGGGGTTGAAGTGATAGACCGGCTGATAGTCGATGTCGGCGGGAACCTCGAGCATGGAGCCAACGGCAAAGTCGACCCGATCCTCGCGGATCATGCCCAGGCCGTCGGCGCCGGTCACGTTGTGGAGGTGCACGTGGATGCCCGGATGCTGGCGCCGGAAGCGCATCATCAAGGGCGGCAACAGATGCATGATGGTCGATTCTCCGGCCGCAATGCGCACCTCGCCGCTTTCCAGCGATCCGTAGCGACGGGCGAACTCGTCCGGAAGCGCGTCGATGCGGTCGATCAGCGGCTTGGCCATCTCCAGCAACGCCTTGCCGGCCGGGGTGAGCTGCAGGCGCGGGCCGTGGCGGCTGAAGAGGCTCTGCTTGAGCTCGTCTTCGAGGGCGCGGATCTGCTGGCTGACCGACGGTTGGCTCAGGTACAGTTTCTCCGCCGCGGCCGAGACGCTGCCGGCGCGCGCGGTCTGGATGAAGGCGCGCAGGTGCTTGAGTAGGTTGCCCTTGTACACGGGGGTTTCACTTTTGGTTTAATCAATACTCTAAATCGAAAGATTTAATTTGCCAAATAATTGGCGGCGTTCTAGCCTTGTAGGGATACCCGTACGCCACCGAACGGAGCAGCATGAATCAACCGTCACAGCAACACCCATCCGACAGCCTGCGCGGGGACGCACCGCTTCCGCAGTTTCTGAGCCCGCCCGAGGAGGCCGCCCGGCCTCTGTTTTCCAAGGCGATGCTGAACCTGCTCGGCCAGTTGGGGCGCCGCTATCGCGCTCGGGTCGATGAATTGCTGGCGGCTCGGAAAGAGCGTCAGGCGGCCTTCAATGCCGGCGAGGTGCCGGATTTCGATCCGGCTACCGAGTCGATCCGCCGGGACCAGTGGACGGTGGCGCCGATCCCGCAGGATTTGCGCGACCGGCGCGTGGAAATAACCGGCCCGGTCGACCGCAAGATGATCATCAATGCGCTGAATTCGGGCGCGCGCGTGTTCATGGCGGATTTCGAGGACTCCTCGACCCCGACCTGGGCCAACATGATCGATGGTCAGGTCAATCTGCACGACGCCGTGCGCAGGTCCATCGAGCTGACCCAGCCCGACGGCAAGCGCTACAAGCTCGAGGCCGATCCCGCCGTCCTGATCGTCCGTCCGCGGGGCTGGCATCTCGACGAAAAGCACATCGAGGTGGAGGGTCGGGCGCTGCCGGGCGGGATCTTCGACGCGGCGGTCTACCTGTTCAACAACGCCCACGCGCTGATTCGTCAGGGTTCGGGGCCGTATCTCTACCTGCCCAAGCTGGAGCACTGGCGCGAGGCGGAGTTGTGGGAGGCGGTGCTGACCGACATCGAAAAAGCACTGCAGATCGAGCCGGGCACGATCAAGGTCACGGTCCTGATCGAGACATTGCCGGCGGTCTTCCAGATGGACGAAATCCTGCATGCCCTGAAGAGCCGCATTGTCGGCTTGAACTGCGGGCGTTGGGATTATATCTTCAGCTATATCAAGTGCTTTCAGAAGCATCCTGATAAAGTGCTTCCGGATCGGGCTCAGGTCACCATGAAAGTGCCTTTCCTGAGCGCGTACTCGCAGCTTTTGATCAAGACCTGCCACCGTCGCGGCGCCTTCGCCATGGGTGGCATGGCCGCCCAGATTCCGATCAAGGGCGATGAAGAAGCCAACGAGCAGGCCCTGCAGCGGGTTCGTGAAGACAAGGAGCGCGAGGCCAGCAATGGCCACGACGGGACCTGGGTCGCTCATCCGGGTCTGATTCCCATCGCCATGGAGATTTTCGATCGCCATCTGGACGGTCCCAATCAGCTTTCGGTGCGGCGCGAAGACGTCGAGGTCAGCGCCGCCGATCTGGTCGCGCCCTGCGAAGGGCAGATCACCGAGTCCGGCCTGCGCGGCAACCTCAACGTGGCGATCCGCTACATGGCCGCCTGGTTGAGCGGCCAGGGCTGCGTTCCGATCAACCACCTCATGGAAGACGCGGCCACGGCCGAAATCGCCCGCGCCCAGGTCTGGCAGTGGATTCGCCACCCGGCCGGCAAGCTCGAGAACGGTCGCGACATCGACCTGGCGCTGGTTCGCGCCTGGCAGGCCGAGGAACTGGCCGCAATTCGGGAAGATGTGGGTGAACAAGCCTTTGCCGACGGCCACTACGAGGCCGCCGCCGAGCTGATCGCCGAGGTGACCGAAAGCGACAATTTCGTTGAGTTTCTGACCCTGCCGGGCTATGCGCGCCTGGATTGACCAGGCCCCGGATTCCGGATTTTTTCAAGCACACTGACGGGAGCACCAACTGATGACCGATGTGAAAAACATCATTGATATGGAAAAGGACTGGCTGGAGAATTCGCGCTGGAAAGGCGTGGAGCGGCCGTACGATGCCGCCGAGGTCATGCGCCTGCGCGGAAGCGTGACCATTGAGTACACGCTGGCGCGGATGGGCGCCGAGAAGCTGTGGCGGCGGATGCAGGAAGAAGATTACGTCAACGCCCTCGGGGCTCTGACGGGCAACCAGGCCATGCAGCAGGTGCGCGCGGGCCTGAAGGCCATCTATCTGTCGGGTTGGCAGGTTGCCGCCGATGCCAACCTGGCCGGCCAGATGTACCCCGATCAGTCCCTGTATCCGGCCGATTCCGTGCCCGCCGTGGTCAAGCGCATCAACAACACCTTCCAGCGCGCCGATCAGATCCAGACCTGCGAAGGCAAGGGCGACATCGACTGGTTCGCGCCCATCGTCGCCGACGCCGAGGCCGGCTTCGGCGGCGTGCTCAATGCCCATGAACTCATGAAGGGCATGATCGAGGCCGGGGCGGCCGGAGTCCATTTCGAAGACCAGCTGGCCTCGGCCAAGAAGTGCGGGCACATGGGCGGCAAGGTGCTGGTGCCGACCCAGGAAGCCGTTCAGAAGCTGGTCGCTGCCCGTCTGGCCGCCGACATCTGCAATACGCCGACCATCATCGTCGCCCGGACCGATGCCATGGGCGCAAACCTGCTGACTTCGGACGTCGACCCGCGCGACCATGAATTCACCACCGGCGAGCGCACGGTCGAAGGGTTCTACCGGGTCAATCAGGGTCTGAAGCAGGCGATATCGCGAGGCCTTGCCTATGCGCCGTTCGCGGATCTGGTCTGGTGCGAGACGTCCACGCCCAGCCTGGAGCAGGCCCGGGAATTCGCCGAAGCGATTCGCGCGGAGTATCCGGACAAGCTTCTGGCCTACAACTGCTCGCCGAGCTTCAACTGGAAGAAAAATCTGTCCGACACCGACATTGCGCGCTTCCAGCGCGAACTCGGTGCCATGGGCTACAAGTTCCAGTTCATTACCCTGGCCGGCTTCCATGCGCTGAACCACTCGATGTTTCAGCTCGCCCGCGGCTACAAGGCCCGGCAAATGGAGGCCTATGTGGAACTGCAGGAGGCCGAATTCGCCGCCGAGGCGCAGGGCTACACGGCGACGCGCCATCAGCGTGAGGTCGGGACGGGCTATTTCGACCAGCTGACCCAGGCGATCAGCAGCGGCCAGTCTTCGCTGAGCGCGCTGTCCGGCTCCACCGAAGAGGAGCAGTTCGAAGAAGCGTGAGGTCGCGTTGAGAACGCATTGCGTCTGCCGCAGTATGATATGACCACATTCATAGACTGCTGCGGCAGACCATGTCCGAAAAGGAGCATCCAGAGAACGGCGGAGCGGGCCAAGGCCTGGCTCTGGAAGAGGCGCGGCCCAAGCTGGCTCGCCCCCCTCTTTACAAGGTCGTCATCCTCAACGACGACTATACGCCCATGGAATTCGTGGTCCAGGTACTGAAACAGTTTTTCAGTCTCTCCCACGACAAGGCAACCAGCATCATGTTGCACATTCACACGCGGGGCCGCGGTGTGGCCGGCGTGTTTACCTACGAAATCGCCGAAACCAAGGTCATTCAGGTCAACGAATGTGCGCGTGAGCACGAACACCCCCTGCAGTGTACGCTGGAGGAGGCGGAACACTGACCCGGAATCATTACCGATCAGCGGGGTCAGAATCTCAGGCCACGGACGAAAAGGGCGCAACCAACATGTTCAGCAAAGACCTGGAACTCTCGATCTCGCAGGCCTACAACACGGCCCGCGGCAAGCGACACGAATTTCTGACCGTCGAGCACCTGCTGCTTGCCTTGCTGGACAATCCGTCCGCCCGTGAGGTGTTCGATGCCTGCGGGGTCGACATCAAGACCCTGGGCCATTCGCTGGGTCAGGTGCTCGATGAAACCATTCCGGTCCTGTCGGCGGGGGACCAGCGCGATACCCAGCCGACGGTCGGTTTTCAGCGGGTCCTGCAGCGCGCTCTCTACCACGTCCAGTCCGCCGAGCGCAAGGAAGTGCTGGGCGCCAACGTGCTGGTCGCCATGTTCGGCGAAAAGGATTCGCACGCGGTCTATCTGATGGGCAAGCAGGACCTGACCCGTCTGGATGTAGTCAATTTCATCTCCCATGGCATCAGCAAGCGCGAAGGCGAGCCGGAAGCTCCGGATGCTGCTGACCGCGGGGCTGCCGAAGCGCGCGGCGATGACCAGGACAAGTCCGCCCTGGCCGCCTACGCCAGCAATCTGAACGAGCGCGCCCGCGCCGACCAGATCGATCCGCTGATCGGGCGGGCGCTGGAAGTGGAGCGCACCATTCAGATCCTGTGCCGGCGGCGCAAGAACAACCCGCTCTACGTGGGGGAATCCGGGGTCGGAAAGACCGCACTGGCCGAAGGTCTGGCCCGGCGGATCGTCGAGGAAGAGGTGCCGGAGATTCTCCTCGATGCGGAAATCTGGGCGCTGGACCTGGGGTCGCTGCTCGCCGGCACCAAGTATCGCGGCGATTTCGAGAAGCGCCTGAAAGCCGTGCTGGCCGAACTCAAGGACCGGCCCAAGTCGGTACTGTTCATCGACGAAATCCATACCATCATCGGAGCCGGCGCGGCTTCGGGCGGGGTCATGGATGCCTCCAACCTGATCAAGCCCGTGCTGGCCAACGGCGAGCTGCGCTGCATCGGCTCGACCACGTTCGAGGAATACCGCGGCGTGTTCGAAAAAGACCGTGCCCTGGCGCGGCGCTTCCAGAAAATCGATATCGTCGAACCGACGGTGGGCGAGACCATCGAGATTCTCAACGGACTGAAGCATCGCTTCGAGGAGCATCACGGCGTGTCGTATACGCCCGAAGCGCTGGAGGCGGCGGCAACGCTGTCCTCGCGTCACATCAATGACCGGCACCTGCCCGACAAGGCCATCGACGTCATCGACGAGGCAGGTGCGCGCGAACGGCTCAAGCCGGTGGACGAACGCCTGGAGGTCATTTCGGTCGAGGCGATCGAGGACGTGGTCGCGCGCATGGCGCGCATTCCGCCGCGCCAGGTCTCGCGCTCGGACCGGGATGCGCTCAAGACCCTGGAGCGCGATCTCAAGATGGTCGTTTTCGGTCAGGACGAGCCGATTACCACGCTCGCAGCGGCCATCAAGATGGCGCGCTCGGGTCTCGGTGACGCCGACCGCCCCATCGGCAGTTTCCTGTTTGCCGGCCCGACCGGGGTGGGCAAGACCGAAGTGACCCGGCAGCTCGCCCTGACCATGGGAATCGAGCTGATCCGCTTCGACATGTCCGAATACATGGAGGCGCATACCGTCTCGCGCCTGGTCGGGGCGCCGCCGGGCTACGTCGGGTTCGATCGCGGCGGGCTGCTGACCGAAGCCGTCACCCAGTCCCCGCACGCCGTGCTCCTGCTCGACGAGATCGAGAAGGCCCACCCGGACGTCTACAACCTGCTGCTGCAGATCATGGACCACGGCAAGCTGACCGATGCCAACGGCCGCACGGCCGATTTCCGCAACGTGATCGTGGTCATGACGACCAACGCGGGCGCGGCGCTGGTCAACCGGCGCGGAATCGGCTTTACCAAGTCCGACCACAGTTCCGACGGCATGGAAGCGATTCGACGTCAGTTCACGCCGGAATTCCGCAATCGCCTCGACGCGATCATCCAGTTCCGCTCGCTGCCCATGGACGTCATCCTGAAAGTGGTCGACAAGTTCCTGATGGATCTGGAAAACCAGCTGGCCGACAAGGGCGTCTCGCTGGACGTGTCGACGAGCGCGCGCACCTGGCTGGCCGAGCATGGCTTTGACGAGCACATGGGGGCTCGGCCCATGAAGCGCGTGATCCAGGATCACATCAAGCGGCCATTGGCCGACGAACTGCTGTTCGGGCCCCTGTCGGAAGCGGGCGGGGAGATTCGTGTGGATCTGAACGAGGCGGGAGACGGACTTGCGCTGGACGTCAGCGCCGCCGAAGAGCCCAGCAAGGAGGCCGAAACCTTTCCGGATGCCTGATTGCCGGCGAGTTCCGCCCCAGGCGAGCAGGGCGGGGAAGCGGACGAAGCCCGGCTTCGTCCCGGATCACTTCATGCGGTAGGTGATGCGGCCTTTGCTCAGGTCGTACGGCGTCATTTCGACCTTGACCCGGTCACCGGTGAGGATGCGGATGTAGTGCTTGCGCATGCGGCCCGAAATGTGGGCCGTGATTACATGCCCGTTGTCGAGTTCGACCCGGAACATGGTGTTGGGCAGGGTATCGAGCACCTTGCCCTCCATTTCGATCACATCATCTTTGGCCATGAAGGCTCCTGTTGTTTCGTTAAAACCGCGTTATTGTGCCAGTTCTGGACACGGAAACAAGTGACGAGGGCGTTTTTTGTGTCGGCCAGCGCTTGATCATTCCGGAATCTGGTCCGGAAAGCGCAGCTGCTCGGGCCGGAACCCGTCCGCAATCCGGTAGTACAAGGTCTGAATCACCGCACCGTCGCGCTTGACCTGCCGACTCTGCAGCGGCCCCAGTCCGATCACCGCTCCTTCCAGCCAGTCCTCGTCGATCAATTTCGAGCGGGTATGAAACAGGATCACCGGTCGGGTCGGATCGGTATCGCGCTCGAACCAGAACTCCCACATCGAACCGCTCATGCCGATCAGGTTCTGCGCCGTGATGTGGTCGTGGCGACGGTCCGGATGGTGAAAGGCGAGGGCGGCCGCGGCGGCCCACTTGCTGGTCCCGGCCAGAATGGGCTCCTGGCCGGTCTCGGCGGCCAGCTCGCGTTCCATTGCCGCCAGCTCCTGAGCCAGTTCCGGCCAGCCCAGGTAGCCGGTGCCGAAGTCGGTGGTCTTGACGCCCGGCAAGCCGAGGGTGAAGTAGTGCAGAAGCAGCCCGAACAGGATCGCCAGGCCCACGGCCGACGGCGGCCATGCCCGGATCAGCCCGGCGTGGAGACGGCCGACCGGGCGGCGCTCCGGCCAGATCGGCCAGGTCAGCGCGGCCATGATCATGGGCAGCAGGGCGATCCACGCCGGCACCGTCCAGTGAAACTTGATGACCGAGAACGCTCCGTAAAGGGCAAAGACTGCCAGCGGAACCGCGGTCATGATCAGCATGAAGCGTCGCCTGCGCGCATTCGGCTCCAGCGTGTGCCGGATGCGCCCGAACACCAGGAAAGCGGCCAGTCCGACCACCGGCGACAGCAGCAACAGGGCGTAGACGATCACCAGGTAACTGGAAAAGTCGGGATTTTCGATCAGCCGCCGCGTTCCCTGGAACAGGAAGGACGCCCAGTCGTTCTGCCAGTTCCAGATCAACACGGGCAGAAAGATCAGGGTCGCCAGGCCCGCAGCCAGGTAGGCGTGGGGGCGAAAAAACCAGCGCCCGGCCTGCCGGTCGACGAGCATGAACACCAGGGCCCCCAGGGCCAGCAGCGCGATGGTGTACTTGGCCAGAAGCCCCAGCCCCATGGCGATACCCAGGCCCAGAAAAGCGCGCGGCTCGTCGTCGATCAGGGCTTTCTTGAAATAAAACAGGGCGGCCGCCCACGCCGCGATCATCGGCGCATCCGGCGTCATGAGCAGCCCGGAGGCGGCAAAGAAGGGCAACACGGCAAACGCCAGCACGCACAGGAGGCCGGTCGTGCGGCCGCCCATGGTTTCGCCGTAGCGGTAAAAGAAGACTGCCCCGATCAGGGTCAGCGGGATCAGCATGACCCGAACCCCGAACACCGTATCTCCGGCCAGCCAGGTCCCGGCCGCGATCAGCCAGCCAACCAGCGGTGGATGGTCGAGATACGACAGGGACAGGTTCTGCGCGTACATCCAGTAGTACATTTCGTCCGGAATCAGCTCGACGTGGCCCATGTAGAGCACGCGCAGAATGAGCATGTAGGCCAGTAGCCCGAGCGCGGCCAGATGCCACCGTACGCGGGCAATCACGCCCGAGGCGGTGGAGGCGAACACGTAAAAGGCCGAGCCCAGGTAATTGACCCCGGCGGTGATCACGATGGCCGGGAAGATGGCCAGCAGCGGCGCGATACCCAGCAGCTCCACCAGCACGACCAGCACACCGCCCCGGATCATCAAGGCCATCACCGCTACGACCAGGAAGCGCGCGTAGCGCTGGCGCAGCGGCATCGCCGTGTGGTCATCGCCGTGGAAGGTCCAGCGGTAGTTGAGGGCGAAATTGGTCAGGGTGGCGAGCACGAAACTGGCGATGTGGGCCGAGCCCAGCGCCGAACCGGTGCCCATCATGGCCTGGAAGATGATCAGATCGACCACCATCCCGGTCAGACCGACCAGCCCGAATTTCGAGGCACTACCCAGCGATACGCGGCCGCCGGCCAGCCAGGCCAGGCGCTTCAGGTAGGTAAGTTGCTGGGCCAGTCCCAGCTTGGACTCGCCGAAGCGGCGATCTTCGAAGCAGATCGGCACTTCGATGGTGCGGATCTGGTCCCCGCCCTGAACCAGCAGCTCGAGCAGGATCTTGTAGCCGGCGGTCTGGCTGGGCAGTTGCAGGAGCCGGTCACGGGCCGCGGCGAAGAAGCCGGCCATGGGGTCGCGTACTTCCGTGAACGGCCAGGCCAGCAGCGTGGCCGCCCCGGAGGCCAGGTGCCGATGCCAGGGCCAGCCCTCGGTGCGACCGCCGGGTGCATGACGGGAACCAATGGCAATGTCGTGGCTGCCGGCCAGCAGCGGAGCGATCAGATCGGGAATCCTCTCGGCCGGATGCGAACCGTCGGCGTCCATGACCACCAGCCAGTCCCCGCGGGCCGCCCGCGCCCCGTCGAGTACCGCACCGGACAGATCCGGCTTGCCCGTGCGCTCGATGACCCGGACGTCCATGCGCGTCGCCCAGGCGCGGGCCCGATCGGTCGTCCCGTCGGTCGAGGAATCATCGACGACCAGCACCTCGTAGTCCACCCGGTCTTGCAGGGCATCGCGGATGGCGCCGAGCAGCGCATCGATGTTTTCGGCTTCGTTGAGGGTCGGCACGACGATGCTGACCACGGGATTACTGGCAACGGACTGCTGCATGCTCGGCTGGGACGACTTCGACACCAAAGGCGACAGACAACCATTGTCGCCGATCCGGGTCCCGGAAACCGCGCTGCGGTGCAGGGATTCGGAAAAAACGGCGCGGGCTACTTGACAGACTCGCTGAACTGCCTACAATGCTCGGTTCTGGCGCGGGAATAGCTCAGTTGGTAGAGCACAACCTTGCCAAGGTTGGGGTCGCGAGTTCGAGTCTCGTTTCCCGCTCCAAAGCTTTTGGAAAAGGCCTCGGAACGCTCCGGGGCCTTTTTGTTTCAGTCGCCAGGTCCGCCGCCAGTCCGGCCTCGGCTTTGGGTATACTGGAAGCGCAAACGCACCACCAAAGGCTAGGTGGCAGAGTGGTTATGCAGCGGCCTGCAAAGCCGTGTACCTCGGTTCGACTCCGGGCCTAGCCTCCAT
>PWJA01000093.1 GCA_003560975.1 Gammaproteobacteria bacterium | reverse complement strand
GGACGATGAGCGGAGCGCGGCAGCCGTTCGAGCTGCTCGGCGCGATGAGCGTTTCCGCCATTCCTCCTCTGGCCCTGCAGCTCGATGACGGGCGCTTGCGGGTCGGAGAGCAGGAGCTGCGCGTGGAAGGCCAGTATGAAAGTCGACTGCGGCCGTTTTTCAGGTTGGATATGAACGCCCAAAGGCTGAATCTGGGCGATCTGGGAGTGGCGTTTTCAACCGACATGGGCGGGGATTGGCCGGAAATCGCCGTTCGATGGGTTGGAAAGCACGACTTTGAGCTGGAATTTGCCGCCGAACAGCTGGACTTTCTTGGACTGGGGCTGACCTCGCCGCGCCTGTCTGTCCGGGCCGAAGATGGATTGGGCCGCATTCAGCAGGCCCGGGCCGGATTTCCCGGCGGTGTTCTGGAGATCGAGGGAGAAGTTCGGGTCGAGCCGGTCGAATCGAGTCTCGTCGGGGTTGCCCGTCTGGACGTCGACGACCTGGGAGTGCTCCTGGGCTCCGTGGGCAGTCCCATCGACGCCGACGGTGCCGGACGGGTCTCGATTCGGCCGACATCGGAGGACTCGGCAGGTTTGCTGGGCGAAGCCGACATCGAGTTCTTCGACGGGCGCTGGGCCGGTCTGGATCGGCTTCGTGAACTGGCCGGCGTGCCAGAGGGTGATCGATTTCGCCGGTTGCTTGGACGACTGCTGATTTATGAAGATGCACTGGCATTCCCATACCTTCAGATCGTTGCCGAGGATGTGATGATTCAGCTGGAAGGATTCGTGCTGCGCGATTCAGGGATCCTGTCCGGGACGGCCGAGCTGGTCGTGGCCGATCAGCCGTCGCAGATGTTTTTTCTGGGTGGACACAGCGGCGCCCCGCAGTTCATCGCGGCATCCGAGGACGATGTCGAACAGTGAGCCGAGGACCCGATGTACGCGAGGCTCGACTGGGCCTGACCGTGGGTGTATGCGCGTTCGTCATCTGGGGCCTTGCGCCGGTGTACTTCAAGTGGCTGGGCCATGTTCCGGCCGACGAGATCATGGGTCACCGGGTGGTCTGGTCGGTCTTCTTTCTCGGCCTGGTTCTGCTGATTCGCAAGCGACGCGGGCTGTGGGCTCACGTTCGCGTCAACCGGCGAACAGCAGTCCTGCTGGCTGTGACGGGCGGCCTGATTGCTCTCAACTGGCTGATTTTCATCCATGCGGTCAATACCGACCGAGTGCTGGCGACCTCGCTGGGCTATTTCATCAATCCGCTGATGTCGGTGGTGCTGGGGCTGGTGGTGTTTCGAGAGCGTCTTGTGCCCGTCCAGGTCATCGCCGTTGTCCTGGCCGCGCTGGGGGCGGGCTACCTGACCTATCGCCAGGGCCATCTGCCCTGGATCTCGCTGAGCCTGGCGTCCACGTTCGCGCTGTACGGACTGATCCGGAAGCTGTTGGACGTTGGGCCCATGGTCGGATTGTTCTGGGAGACCCTGATCGTTTCCCCGTTTGCCGTTGTCTGGATGCTGACGCTGCAGCACCGCCAGCAACTGTCGTTCTCCCTGGCTGAGCCAAGCACTGCGCTGCTGCTGATCGGAACCGGGCTGTTGACGGTGGCTCCCCTGCTGCTGTTTGCCGCCGGCGTGCGGAGGTTGCCGTTGAGCACCATGGGACTGCTGCAATACCTGGCGCCCAGCCTCACGTTCGTTCTGGCGGTGTTTATCTACGGGGAGCCGTTTACAATGGATCACGCTGTCACGTTCGGTGCTGTCTGGCTGGCCCTGATCCTGTTTTTCTGGGCTGGCTGGCATCGACCGCGCCTGGATTGATAAACCTCTCCTGCCGATCTCATGGACCCATCCACCACGCAACGTCCGACCAGCCGCCAGGTTTCCTCGCTGTCGGCCCTGAAACCCTTCCTGGGCCGCTACAAGCTGCAGCTTGGCCTGGCCGGCCTTTTCCTGCTGATCTCGGCGGCCGGCGCGCTGGCTATTCCGCTGGCCGTAGGCCAGGTCATCGACCGCGGTTTCATGGCCGAGGATCTGGCCCACATCAATCGCTGGTTCTGGCTGTTGTTCGCGGCCGCCGCGGTGATGGCCGTCGGCGGTGGATTGCGCTTTTACTGGGTCAGCTGGCTGGGGCAGCGCGTCGTGGCGGACATGCGCAAGGCGGTCTATGAGCGCGTGCTGAGAATGAGCCCGGAGTTTTTCGCTCGCACCCGCACCGGAGAGGTGCTGTCCCGCCTCAATACCGATACCACGCTGGTCGAGACCCTGGTCGGTTCAACGGTCTCGTTCGGTATTCGCAACCTGGTGATGCTCGTGGCCAGCGCGATCGCGCTGGCGCTGACCGCGCCCGACCTGGCCGGCATCATCGCGCTGCTCATCGTCGTCATGATCCTGCCGGTCCTGATCCTAGGACGCTGGGTGCGCCGACTGTCGCGCGCGGCCCAGGACCGGGTTGCCGACATCAGCGCGCTGGGCGATGAGGCCATCAATGGCGTCCAGACCGTGCAGGCCTTTGCCCAGGAAGCGCGGGAGTGTCGCCGTTTCGATGCCACCGTGGAAGCGGCTCTGGGTGCGGCCCGTCGTCGAATCGCCGCCAGCACGGTCCTGATCGTGCTCATCATTCTGCTGACCTTCGGCGCCGTGACCTTCGTTCTCTGGCTGGGCGCGCGCGCCGTTCTCACCGGCGCCATGAGCCCCGGCCAGTTGGGCCAGTTCGTCATGTATGCCGCCATTGCGGCCGGCGCCACGGCCGGGCTGAGCGAGATCTGGAGTCAGCTGCAGCGCGCGGCCGGAGCCATGGAACGACTGGCCGAGCTGCTTTCGATCGCGCCGGAGATCCACAGCCCGCAGCGGCCGCAGACCTTCCCCTCCGCGCCGCTGAGCCTGACCGTGAAAGACGTGCGTTTCGCCTACCCCGGTCGCCCCGATCTGGAGGTGCTGACCGGTCTGGATTTCCGCGTCAACGCGGGCGAAACCGTCGCGATTGTCGGACCCTCGGGGGCCGGCAAGTCAACCTTGTTCCAGCTTCTGCTGCGTTTCTACGACCCGGCATCGGGCCGGATCGAGATCAATGGGGTGGACCTGCGCGACCTGGACCTGGCGGAACTGCGCCGGCAGCTGGGCTTCGTTCCGCAGGACGTGGTCGTGTTTTCCGGTTCGGCGGCCGACAACATCACCTATGGTGTCGATGAGGCGTCGACCGAACGGATCGAAGCGGCCGCGCGTCATGCGCATGCCGAAGAATTCATCCGCACCTGGCCGCAGAGCTACGCGACGTTTCTGGGTGAAAAGGGCGTGCAGCTTTCGGGCGGACAACGCCAGCGGATTGCCATCGCCCGTGCTCTGATCAAGCAGCCGCCTCTGCTGCTGCTCGACGAGGCGACCGCCAGCCTGGACGCCGAAAGCGAGCGTCTGGTGCAGACGGCGCTGGAAAACCTCAGTCAGGATCGCACCGTTCTCGTCATTGCCCATCGCCTGGCTACGGTTCGCCGGGCCGACCGCATTCTGGTCCTCGATCAGGGTCGGGTCATTGCCGAGGGCACGCACGATGAACTCATGCAAGAGAGCGGTCTGTACGCGCGCCTGGCGCGGCTGCAGTTCCTGGACCAGGGGCCGTCCGAGACCACCCCGCTGGAGGCAGGGGACGCGGTCGAATCCCGTTAGAGGGGTTCGTAACTGAAGCGCTGGCCGCCGACCGAAGCTTCGGCCATCAGCCCGCCACGGGTCATGTTGAATACGGCCACACCGCGCTCGTAGCTGGTCGTGGCGGCAGCGCCGGCGCTGGCCGCAACCGCAGTTGCCTGGGCGGAAAACTCGAGGTTGCCGCGCTGGAAGGTGCGCAAGGCCGCGTTGTCGCGGAAAAAAATCACCTGACTGTAGGACTGCGCCCCGATCTGGGCGCCGATGGTCGCCTGCGACGTGGTCGCTCTTCCCACGGGCTCACCGCGCTCGAAAACGATGCCGCGACCGAAGCCGCCACCGACCCAGAACCCACCTTTGGCGATTTCCGGAAAGATCACGTATCCGTAGGCGTTGTCGATCCAGTCCTGGATGCCAGGATCCCGGTCGACGAAACGATCCAGCGCGGCCCGCGACTCGCGAATCATCCGGTCGTCGCTGGGCGTGCTCGCGCACGCAGTGAACAAGGCGATCAGGAACAGTGCGGCAAGGACTCGACCAGCTGGGTGCATTTCGTATTTCCGTCGAATGGTTGTGGACAAGATTCTAGCAGCCGCCGTGGCCCGCGGCGGCCACTCAATGCAGGCTCAGCCGGGGGACGATCAGCTGGGCGGTCACGGCGGCAAAATGGCAGACGCTGCCAACGAGCACGAACAGATGCCAGATGGCGTGCGAATAGGGCAGGCGGTGATTGTGATAAAACAGCGTTCCGGCGGTATAAAACACGCCGCCGCCAATCAGCCAGCCCAGCGCCGCCGGGGTGACGGCCTGGGTCAGCGGCACGAACGCGACCACGACCAGCCAGCCCATGCCCACGTAGGTTGCCGTGGAAAGGTAGCGGAAGCGGCCGGTAAAGAACAGCTTGAGCAGGATTCCGAGCGCGGCCAGGCCCCAGATCACCCCGAACAGCGACCAGCCCCAGCCGCCGTGCAAGGCCGCAAGGGTAAACGGCGTGTAGGTGCCGGCAATCAGGAGGAAAATCGCGCAGTGATCGAGGATTTTCAGTTTTGACTTGAGTTCCGGCCGTTGGGCGAGGTGGTACGCGGTCGAGGCGGTGTAGAGCAGGACGAGCGAAGCGCAAAACACCGCGATGCTGACGGTTTCGCGCGCGCCGGTGAACAGGACGGCGAGGGTGATCAGGACCGCGCCGCCACCGACGGCCAGCACCACGCCGATGCCGTGGGTCACGGCGTTGGCGATTTCCTCCCGATGGTGCCGCAGGCTCGACATCGTTGCATGGTATCACCGTGGCCGAACCGGTACGATGTAGAGCCGTTACTCCGAGGCTGTTTGCCCAGGCGAGTTCATGCTCATTTTTCGATTTCTTCTCCATGGATTGGTGCTTTTTTCGATGCTGGCCTGCAGCCCGCAAGACCCGGCGGATTCGTCTGCCGGCAATCGCGTGAGCACAGGCGGGGGCGAGCTCGGTGCGGTGGAGGGGGATGATCGCGACCGCGTCGGACACGACGACGCGCTGTTTTCCGCTTTCGCCGAGTCCTGGATCGAGGAGCTCCTCGCGCGCGAGCCCGAATGGGCCATTTATCAGGGGCGCTACGAGTGGGCGGATCAGGTGACCATCCCGGATGTGGCCAGCCGTGCGGCCCGGCACGAGTTCCTGCTCGCTTCGCTGGATGCACTGGCCCGTTTCGAGCCCGCTCGCTTGACCCCCCTGCGCCGGGCCGAGTACCGGGTGCTCAAAAACCGGATGGAGTCCATGTTGTGGTACCAGGACCGCTTTCGAAACTGGCAGTGGATGCCGTCGGTGTACAACGTCGCCGGTCCCGTGTCGGTGCTGCTCAATACCGATTTCGCTCCCGAAGAGGAACGCCTGCGCCTGGTTTCGGCCCGCCTGGCCGCCGTGCCGGCCTATTTCGAGGCCGCCCGCGCCAACATCGACCGGCCGACCCTGGAACATCTCGAGCTGGCCGTTGTTCGTAGTCGCGGGACGCTGGCCGTTCTCGATGACGACTTGCTGGCCCGGGTGGATGCGTCGGGCCTGCCGCCGGGTGAGCGCCAGCGTTTCGAAGAGCGCCTGGTTGCGGCACAGGCGGCGATCGAAGGCTGGATCGAGTGGCTGGAGGATCTGGAAACCAGGTTGAGTGCCGAAGGCGCCGCACGCTCGTTCCGCATCGGCGAAACCCGGTTCGAGGAGAAGTTTGCGCTGGACGTCCAGGCCGATCTCAGCGCGCGCGAGCTCTACGACCGCGCCCTGCAGGAGCAGGCGCGCCTGCACCGGGAGATGGACGGAATCGCGGTCGAAATCTGGTCGCGCCATCTGCCGGAACGACCGATGCCGAGCGAGCCGCTGGAGCGCATTGGTCAGTTGATCGAGCACCTGTCGGATCGGCATGTGGCGATCGAGGACTTTGTGCCCGAGATTCGGCGCCAGATTCCGCAGCTGGCCGCCTTCGTGCGCGAGCGCGATCTGCTCGATCAGGATCCGGACAAACCACTGACCGTGCGCGAGACGCCGGAATACCTGCGCGGCGCCGGCAATATCGCGTCGGTGAGCGCGCCGGGCCCGTTCAACCCGGGTGCCGAGACCTTTTACAACGTCACGCCCCTGGAAACCTACGGGGCGGATATGGCTGCCAGCTACCTGCGCGAGTACAACCACTGGATTCTGCAGATTCTCAACATCCACGAGGCGATTCCGGGCCACTACACCCAGCTGCTGCACGCCAACCGCTCACCCAGCCTGGTCAAGAGCCTGTTCGGAAACGGCGCCATGATCGAAGGCTGGGCGGTGTATGCCGAACGCATGATGCTCGAGGAAGGCTGGGGAGACCATGAGCCCGAATTGTGGTTGATGTACGGCAAATGGGCCCTGCGGGTGGTCACCAACGCCATCGTCGACTACGGCGTCCACGTGCTGGGTCTGGAGCGCGAGGAGGCCATGCGTCTGCTGCGCGAGGAGGCATTCCAGGAAGCGTCGGAGGCGCAGGAGAAGTGGCGCCGAGCGACCCTGTCGCAGGTACAGCTGAGCACCTATTTTTCCGGGTTTGCCGAGATTTACGACTTCCGCGAACAGCGCAGGACCGAGCTTGGCGATCGTTTCGATCTGCGCGCTTTCCACAACGAGTTTCTCGGCTACGGTTCAGCCCCGGTGGCGGTGATCATCGAGTTGATGGAGGAATGAGAGACCCAGAACTGCATTGGCTTGTCCGTTTCCTCGGGCTGATCCAGGTCTTTCCAGCTGAACTGGGTGATCAGGTCGGGCCGGGGCCGATAGCCGCGTTTTTTCCAGAACGCGTCCAGCGGGCGGTAGTCGGACGGGCGCAGGGGGTGGTCGACAGGGCGCTGGACGGCGCAGAATGTGGTCGTTTCGAAACCAAGCGCGAAGGCATGGCCTTCGCGCTCATCGAAAAAACGGTGGCCGATGCCCCGTCCGCGCCAGCCGGCGTCGAGCACGGATTCGCCGAAGTAGAACACGTTTGCCAGCTCGAACCCGGCCTGGACGAAGGGTTGCTGGAACGCGTGATCGGCGTCGCTGATCGGCAAGCCGGTCGAGCAGCCGACGACGCGGTCGCCGTCCAGAGCGAGCACGATCACGCTGTGGTCCGATCGGGCGTATTCTTCGAGGTAGCCGCGCTCGTATTCCAGCGTACCGTCGTAGAGATAGGGGAAATCGCGAAACACGCGAATGCGCAGCGCGGCCAGTTCGTCCAGCCACGGCCGCGCCTGTCGGCCACGGACGGGACGGATCGTCAGGCCCACTAGACCTGTCTAGGACTGGATCAGCGCCGAGAGCTCGGCGACTTTCCGCGCCAGCAGTTCGGTATCGGCGCGCGTTTCCACGTTCAGGCGAATCACCGGCTCGGTGTTGGAGGCGCGCAGGTTGAAGCGCCAGGCCTCGAAGTCCAGGCTGATGCCGTCGGTCCGGTCCAGTTGGCCGCCCTGATCGGCGTAGTAGTCGAGCACGCCTTGAAGGACTCGGTCGGTGTCGTCGACGGTGAAGTTGATTTCGCCGCTGCACGGATAGGCGGTAATCCGTTCATCGACCAGTTCGGCCAGGCTGCGCCCGGTCTTCGACAGGTTTTCGACCAGCAGCAGCCAGGGAATCATGCCGCTGTCGCAGTACGAGAAAGAGCGAAAGTAATGATGGGCCGACATTTCGCCACCGTACAAGGCGTCTTCGGCGCGCATGCGTTCCTTGATGAACGCATGTCCGCTTTTGTTGATCAGCGCCTCGCCGCCCGCTTCGCCGACCTGGGCCAGGGTGTTCCAGGTCAGACGCGGGTCGAGGACGATTTTCTCGCCGGGATGGCGGTCGAGAAGCTGGGCGGCGAACAGGCCGACCAGGTAATAGCCCTCAATGAAGCGGCCGTTGTGGTCGAAGAAAAAGCAGCGATCGAAATCGCCGTCCCAGGCAATGCCGAAATCAGCGCCGCTGGCGATGACCGCCCGGGCGGTTTCGGCCCGGTTTTCGCTCAGCAGCGGATTGGGTACGCCGTTGGGAAAATGCCCGTCCGGCTCGTGGTGCAGGCGGACGACCTCCAGCGGCAGGGCCGCGGCGAGCCGATCGAAGAAAGGACCGGCGCAGCCGTTTCCGGCGTTGACGACCAGCTTCAGCGGCTTCACGGCGGCAACGTCGATCGTGCCCAGCAGTCGCTCGATGTAGCCTTCGAGCACGTCGAGCGACTGGTGGCTGCCGGGGGTTGCGGCCAGGACGGGTTCGGCGTCGTCGGCCAGGTGCTGCTCGATGTCTTTCAGGCCGGTATCGGCACTGATCGGAATGGCGTGTTCGCGCACCATTTTCATGCCGTTGTAATCGGCCGGGTTGTGGCTTGCCGTGATCATCACGCCGCCGCCCATGCCGGCCAGCGACGCGGCGTGGTAGACCAGCTCGGTGCCGCACAGACCGATATCAAGGGTATCGACGCCGGCCTCGTTGAGGCCGCGCACCAGGGCCTCGGCCAGTTCCGCGCTGGACAGGCGCATGTCGCGGCCGATCACCACCGGGCCGGACGGTGCGACCACGGCCTGAAAGGCATGGCCGATTCGGCGCGCGCGCTCGCTGTTGAGCTGGGACGGCACCTGGCCGCGGATGTCGTATGCCTTGAAAGGACTGTCGGCCAGCCGGTTCATGATCGAATAAGGCTCCTGGAAGGGGGCAAGGGAAGACGGGCGGGCGATCAGGCCCGGCGAATCGCGCAGTCCGGCACCTCGACGCGGCGCTGGTGGTTGAGCAGAGTGAGCAGAACGCAGACCCGCTCCGCGCCGGTCCGGGCCTGGAACAGGGCCCGATACCCGGCGCAGGGGCCATCAATGATCTCGACCGGCTCGTCGGGCCGGGAGTCGATGCTGCCGCTGAGGCTGATGATGCCGTGTTCGTCGCAGCGCTGCTGCAGATCCCGGATCACGGTCTCCGGCACCTGCGCGGCCTGCTGGCCGGTGCGAACCAGGCCGATCGCTCCGCGCGTGGAGCGGATTGGTCCCCAATCCTGACCGGTCGCGGACAGACGGACGAACAGGTAGCGCGGGAACATGGAATCGATTCGAACGCGGCGCCTGCCGTTGCGGGTACTGTGCTGGCGCGTTCGGGGTCGGAAGGTCTCGAAGCCCTGGTTGCGCAGGTGCGCCTCGGCCCGATCATCCTGACGCGGTTTGCAAAAGACCGCGTGCCAGCGAAATGCAGTTGCCAGATTGCGTGGATCGAACATGGTCCCCATGGCGGTCGATGAATTCGAGCGTCTTATTGTCCCGCGGTCCATTCGCGATAGCAAGGCGTCCTGGTGGCGCGGATTCGGATCCGGGGGTGAACCCGTTCGCAGACCGGCGCGGTCAATGGCCGTCGGCGTCACTCGCGTTTTTTTTGAATCTGCCGGGCGAGTCACCGAACCATCGACGGCAGGCGCGGCCAAAATTGGCCGTGTCCTGGTAGCCCAGGCGCTCTGCGATCCGGCTGATCGGCAGATCCGAGCGCCTGAGCAGATCGGCGGCGATGGTCCGTCGAGTTTCGTCGACCAGTTCGCGGTAGCTGGTTCCGGATCCGGCCAGTCTGCGAATCAGGGTTCGCGCAGAGCACGCCAGCTCGGCGGCCATGGCCTCCAGACCGGGCGATCGGCCGCCACGGGCCAGCAGGCGGGCACGGATTTCGGCGGCCAGCGGACTGGAGTGGAGACGCTCTCGAACGGCTTGTTCGGAGCGGGCCAGCGCGTCACGATGCATGTCCTGGCTGGCCAGCCGGCACGGCTCGTTGAGGACGTCGCCGGGCAATCCAAGCCGGTAGTGGTGGCCGGCGAAGACCAGGCGTTCGCCAAAGCGCCGGCGAAGGTGCGCGCGCCAGGACCGGTACGAAGCCGGCATCTGCAGGCTCAGAACCGAAGCGTTTCGCCCCAGCAAACGCTCGAGCAGGCCGACCAGGACCAGCTGGTGAATTTCCAGCAGCAAATCCCACGGCCCGTCTCGCTGCCCCGTCGGCAGGATTCGCGCGCTCCAGCCGGTTTCGTCCGTTTGCGCCTGGAGAACGGCAAACGGCGCCCGAAGCGGCTCGAAGCGGCTCAACAGCGCCAGGGCCAGATGAACGCGTGGAGCGGTCGTGACGGCGATGCCGACCGGTCCATGGTGGGCGGCTTCCATGGCCAGGGCCGGTTCGATGTGCCAGCCCGGCCGGCCCTGCTGATCGAGGATTTCGATCAGCGCCAGGACGCGGTCCAGCGCAACCCGGTGCTCCGGATCGTGATCGATGCTGTGCAAGCCGGCTGCGGCCAGCAGTTCGCGCTGCCGGGCCAGGTCCGGAACCACCGCGTCGAAAAAATGCAGCAGATAGATGGCGGGCAGCCCCGGATCGAAGGCCGAGGAACCCGTTTGGCGTGTAATGACCATTGATGGTCATTTTATGCACTATCGGGCCGCTTGGCCAGCGTGGCAAGCTGTGGACTGGCATCCGTACCCTGGAAAACCGTCCAACAGACCATGCTGCAGCGAACCTATTACTGGGCGTCTCCTGCCGGCAGGCAGGGCTACGTCGATCGCAAGCGCCTGGCCTGGACGCTTTCGGTCCTGTTTCCGCTGCTGCCGATCCTGGCCCTGGGCCTGCACCGTCACTTCGGTTCGGAGGCGTGGCTGTTTCTGCCGCTGGCCGTGGTCTATGTTCTGGTGCCGTTGCTGGATGCCCTGCTCGGCGAGGATGCGAGCAACCCGCCGGAGGAGGTTGTGGCCGAGCTGGAGGCAGACGCCTATTACCGGGTCCTGCTGTGGTTGACCGTGCCGCTGTATCTGGTCGGGCTGGCGGTCACGACCAGCTATGCGGTCAGCACCTCGCTGAGCTGGATTGGCTGGGTGGGACTGGCCTACTCGGCGGGGCTGGTGGGGGGGTTGGCGGTCAACACCGGTCATGAGCTCGGGCACAAGCGCAATCGGGTCGATCAGTGGTTCGCGCGCCTGGCCCTGGCTGTTCCGGCCTACGGTCACTTTTCGGTGGAGCATAATTTCGGTCACCATCGGTACGTGGCCACCGCCGAAGACTCCGCCAGCGCGCGTTTCGGCGAGTCCATTTACCGATTCGCGCGCCGCGAGATCCCGGGTGGCCTGCGCCGCGCCGTGGCGATCGAGCGGTCCCGCCAGAATCGCCGCGGTCGCGGGTTCTGGACGATACACAATGAAATCGTGCAGTCGTGGGCGGTCACGCTGCTGCTTCAGGGGCTGCTGGTGGTCTGGCTGGGCTGGGAAGCGCTGCTGTTTGTGCTGATTCACAACGCCGTGGCCTGGTGGCAGCTGACCAGCGCCAACTACGTCGAGCACTACGGTCTGAAGCGAATGCAGCGGGCCGACGGCCGTCACGAAAGCTGCCGTCCGCATCATTCGTGGAACAGCAACCACGTGGTCTCCAACCTGCTGTTATTCCACCTCGAGCGCCATTCCGACCACCACGCCCACCCCCAGCGCCGCTACCAGTCGCTGCGTGATTTTCCGGATCTGCCGCGTCTGCCGAGCGGATACTTCGGCATGTTCGTGCTCGCCTATCTGCCGCCGCTGTGGTTCCGGGTCATGAATCCGCGCACGCTGAACCTGCCCCACGTCGGCGGCGATCCGAACCGCCTCAACCTCGATCCGAAAATCAACCCGCCCCTGCCTTCCGACGCCGCTGCCGACTCCTCCGTCTAGCGGTTTGTCCAGGGCGGCCTGCACGGCGCCGGTGATATCATGGCAAGGTCATTTCCCAAGCGGAACCGCCATGTTTGATCGCAGCTTCACCATCGCCGGATTCGATGAAGAACTGGCCCAGGCCATCCGGGCCGAAGAGCAACGCCAGGAAGAACACATCGAGCTGATCGCCTCGGAAAACTATGCCAGCCCCCGAGTCATGGAAGCCCAGGGCTCGGTATTGACCAACAAGTATGCCGAAGGCTATCCGGGCCGGCGCTATTACGGCGGCTGTGAGCACGTCGATATCGCCGAGGAATTGGCGATTGATCGTCTCAAGCAATTGTTCGGCGCCGACTACGCCAACGTGCAGCCGCACTCCGGCTCCCAGGCCAACCAGGCCGTCTTTCTGGCCCTGCTCAAGCCCGGCGACACCATTCTGGGGATGGACTTGTCCGAAGGCGGGCATCTGACCCACGGGGCCAAGGTCAACTTCTCCGGCAAGATTTTCAATGCCGTGCATTACGGCCTGGACCGGTCCACCGGCGAAATCGATTACGAGCGCATGGCCGAACTCGCCCACGAGCATCGGCCGCAGATGCTGATCGGTGGATTTTCGGCCTACTCCAGGGTGGTCGACTGGGCGCGGATGCGCGAGATCGCCGATGCCGTCGGCGCCTGGTTCCTGGTCGACATGGCCCACATTGCCGGCCTGGTTGCCGCCGGGGTCTATCCCAGCCCGCTGCCGCACGCGCACGCGGTGACGTCGACGACCCACAAGACGCTGCGCGGTCCGCGCGGCGGGATCATCCTGGCCAGGGGCCAGGACGAGACGGTGACGAAGAAATTCAACTCGCTGGTGTTTCCGGGCTGCCAGGGCGGGCCGCTGATGCACGTGATCGCGGCCAAGGCGGTGGCCTTCAAGGAGGCGCTGGAGCCGGAATTCCGCGACTACCAGCAGCGCGTCATCGACAACGCGCGGGCCATGGCGGACGTCGTCGTCGGGCGCGGCTACAAGGTGGTCTCCGGGGGAACCGACAATCATCTGTTCCTGGTCGACCTGATCGACGCCGACATCACCGGCAAGGACGCCGAGGAGGCCCTGGGCCGGGCCAACATCACGGTCAACAAGAACACCGTTCCCGGCGAACCGCGCTCGCCCTTCGTCACCTCCGGGCTCCGAATCGGCACGCCCGCGGTGACCACGCGTGGGTTCAACACCGACGACTGTCGCGAGCTTGCCGGCCTGATTTGCGATGTGCTCGATGCGCTGGGCGACGAAGCGGTCGAGGATCGCGTGCGCGATAGCGCGCTGAAACTGTGCCGGCGTTACCCGGTGTACCGGGCTTGAACGAATCGTCAGTCTGTCCGGCCTGGCGGGACACGATGCGGGATTCGGGGTGTTCGGTTCCCGGTGCGGCGGAACCGGGGGTGGCCGTTCCCGGCGAACTGCTCGCTTCCGCCCCCCCGGGTTCCGGGCTCCCGATCCCGGGGACCTGAAGGCATGTGGTGTCCGTTCTGCAATCACACAGAGACCCGGGTCGTCGACTCGCGCCTGACCTCGGACGGTCTGCAGATCCGGCGGCGGCGCGAATGCGCCAACTGCGGCGCCCGCTTCAATACCTACGAGACCCCGGCCCTGAAAGCGCCCAACGTGATCAAGGCGGATGGCTCGCGCGAGATCTTCTGCGAAGAAAAGTTGCGCGGGGGCATGCTCAAGGCGCTGGAAAAGCGACCGGTCGAGACGCGGGAAGTGGAACGCGCCATTCGTGACCTGTTGCGCAAGATCCGGACCCTGGACGAAGCCGAAATCCCGAGCCAGAGCATCGGCGACTGGGTGGCCGGCGAGCTGGCCCGGCTGGACCAGGTCGCCTATGTCCGCTTTGCCTCGGTGTACCGGCGCTTCGAAGACGTTCAGGCCTTCCGCGAGGAAATCGAGCGCCTCGAGCGCGCCAATCCGGGCTCGCTGGATACCCGCCAGATCTCGCTTCTGGGAGGAGAGCAGGATGATTGATCAGGCGCTGAACGGTCCTGCCCGAGGCTGTCAGCGCCCGGTTCCCGCCCCCCCCGCGCAGCGGTTCGATCCGGCCCGATGAGCCGGCCCTTCAGCGCGCTCGACCATCAGTACATGGCCGAGGCCTTGCGCCTGGCCGCGCGCGGATTGCCGTCGACCGATCCCAACCCGCGCGTGGGCTGCCTGCTGGTCCGCGACGGGGACGTCGTCGGAAGCGGCTGGCACCGGGCCGCCGGCGAACCTCACGCCGAGGCGCTGGCCCTGCGCCAGGCGGGCCCCGATGCCCGCGGTGCGGTCGCCTACGTCACCCTGGAACCGTGCAGTCACGTGGGCCGGACGCCCCCCTGCGCCGATGCCTTGATCGAGGCCGGGGTGGGCGAAGTCGTGGCCGCGATGCCCGATCCGGACCCGCGGGTTGCCGGTCGCGGACTGGCCCGTCTGCGCGCTGCCGGAATCCGGGTGCGGAGCGGCCTGATGGAAGGCCTGGCGCGCGAGCTCAACATCGGCTTTGTCAGCCGCCACCAGCGCGGTCGGCCATGGGTGCGGATCAAGCTGGCCGCCAGCCTCGATGGCTTCGTCGCCGGTCCGGATGGGCGTTCTCAGTGGATTACCTCGCCGGCTGCGCGGGCAGACGGTCAGTCCTGGCGAGCCCGGGCCGGGGCGATCCTGACCGGGATCGGCACGGTACTGAGCGACGATCCGCGCCTGACCGTGCGTCGGACCGGAGCGGATCGGCAGCCGCTCCGGATGGTGCTCGACTCCCGCGCCCGCCTGCCCCGGTCGGCGCGCCTGCTCGAAGCGGGCGGGGCGGTGAAAATCGCCGCCGTGCGCGCACCTGCCTGGAGCGCCCCCGGCGTCGAGTGGCGTCGAGTGGCGGCCGGCGACGATGGGCGCGTCGGGCTGGCCTCGGTCATGGACTGGTTGACCGAACTGGAGGTCAACGAGGTCCACGTCGAATCCGGCCCGGTGCTGGCCGGAGCGCTGGTCGAAGGGGGCTGGGCCGACGAGCTGTTGCTGTACCAGGCCCCCACGCTGCTCGGCCGCGGCATTTCCCTGCTGACGCTGCCGGGGATGGAAAAGTTCGAGCAGCGTCTCCATTTCCAGATCATCGATCAACGTCGAATCGGCCCGGATCAGCGTTTTTTGCTGCGGCCGAGACTCTGACCAGAGAGCCCATCATGTTCACCGGAATCATTCAGAGCGCCGGCATCATCGCCGAGATTCGTCCGCTTGCCGCCGGCCAGCGCATGCGCATCCTGTGTCCCGAGCTGCAGCCGGCGCGTTGGCAGGAGGGAGACAGCGTGGCCGTGGCCGGATGCTGTCTGACCGCGCTGGAGCTCGATGCACACGGATTCAGCGCCGATCTTTCGGCCGAGACCCTGGCCCGAACCAGCCTCGGTGCGCTCGAGCAAGGCCAGCGGGTCAACCTGGAGCCGGCCATGGCCGTAGGCGATCGTCTGGGCGGACACCTGGTGTCGGGGCACGTGGACGGCCTGGCCGAACTGATCCGGCTTGAGCCGGTCGGCGAAAGCCACCTGCTGCGCTTTCGCGTGCCCGACCGCCTGTCCCGGTACATCGCTGAAAAGGGCTCGGTCACGCTCGACGGGGTCAGCCTGACCGTCAACGAAGTCGAAGGCAGCGAGTTCGAAGTCAACATCATTCCCCACACCTGGGACGTCACCACGCTTGGCCGGCTGGCGCCCGGGGACCGCGTGAATCTGGAAATCGACCTGCTGGCCCGTTACCTGGACCGGCTTCTTACCGAACGAGGCATTGCATGAAATTTGATTCCATCCCCGAGATTCTGCAGGCCATCCGGGCCGGCCGAATGGTCGTGATGCTGGACGATGAGGATCGGGAAAACGAAGGTGACCTGATCATGGCGGCCAGCATGACCCGGCCGGAAGACGTCAATTTCATGGCTCGCTACGGGCGCGGCCTGATTTGTCTTTCCCTGACTCGCGAACGCTGCCGCCAGCTCGGACTGCAGCTGATGGTGCGCGATACCGATCGCCATCATCAGACCAATTTCACCGTCTCGATCGAGGCCGCCGAAGGGGTCACGACGGGCATTTCCGCCTACGATCGGGCGCACACCATCCGCACCGCCGTTGCGCCCAACGCCCGCCCGGAGGACCTCACCCAGCCCGGGCACGTGTTTCCGCTCATGGGCCAGCCGGGTGGGGTCCTGGCCCGGGCCGGACATACCGAAGCCAGCATGGATCTGGCCCTGCTGGCCGGTCTGGAACCGGCCGGCGTGCTGGTCGAGATTCTCAACGAGGACGGCACCATGGCGAGGCGACCGGAACTCGAGGTGTTTGCCCGCGAGCACGGACTCAAGGTCGGCAGCGTTGCCGATCTGATCCGGTATCGGCTCGGCACCGAGGAAACGGTGGCCTGCATTCATGAGCAGACCGTTGGCACCGCCCACGGCCCGTTCCGGCTGAAAGTGTTTCGGGACGGCATTCATCAGAAACTGCACTGGGCCCTGATCCGGGGCGAGATTTCCGGCGACGATCCGTTCCCGGTTCGAGTCCACGTACCGGAACTGCTCGGGGACGTTCTCGGGATCACCGATCCCGGCTTCGGCATGCCGCTGGATGCCGCCCTGGCCGATATCGACCGGCGCGGTCGCGGTCTGGCCCTGGTGCTGGGCTATGATGAAGACGACCAGTCCCGTCTCGACGGGCTGCGTCGGGCCGTATCCGACGAAGCCGTCGGGGCTGACCGCGACCGCGCCACGCGCGAGCTGCGAAGCTACGGTCTGGCCGCGCAGATCATTGCCGAACTGGGGGTACGCCGGATGCAGGTGTTCGGAGCGCCGCGCCGGCTGCACGCGCTCGATGGCTTCGGGCTGGAGATTACCGAGTACGTGATTCCTGAAGGAGAACCGGAGAATTCATGAACGAAATCGACTGCCGACCCGAGGGGCGCGGGCGCAGGCTCGCAGTTGCCGTGTCGCGCTTCAACCGTGACGTCACCGAGCTGATGTGGGCCGGGTGCCGGCAAGCGCTGCACGAGCACGGCGTTGCCGACCTGACCCTGGTACGGGTGCCCGGCGCGTTCGAGCTTCCCCTGGTCTGCCGCTGGCTGGCCGCCAGCGGGCGCTTCGACGCGGTCATTGCGCTGGGCGCGGTGGTGCGCGGGGAAACCGCCCATTTCGACTTCATCAGCGCCGAGTGCACGCGCGGGCTGGGCCAGGTGGCGCTGGACAGTTCGATCCCGGTCGCGTTCGGCGTGCTGACGCCGGAAAACGCGGCCCAGGCCGTGGAGCGCGCGCATCCGGAGCGCAAGAACAAGGGTCGCGAAGCGGCATTGGCGGCGCTGGAAATGATGGCGCTGCGCGCGGAGATCGAGGGTGGCTAAGGCCCGTTCGGCAAACTCCAGCAATCGCTACGAACCGCGGCGGCGGGCCCGGCGGCGCGCTCTCCAGGCGCTGTACCAGTGGCAGTTGAACGATGATTCGGCCGCGGCCATCATCGCCCAATTCCTCGAAGAACAGAACTTCGACGGGGTCGATCAGGAATACTTCGAGACCCTCGTCAATGAAGTGGTTGCCCGTCGGGACGAGCTTGATGAGGCCGTGACCCCGTATCTGAAGCGCGTCGAGGCCAGTCTGGATCAAATGGAACGAGTGGTTCTGCGGCTCGGCGCCAACGAGCTTCTCCACCACCCGGAAACGCCGTATCGCGTCGTCATCGACGAGGCGATCGAGCTGACCCATCGGTTTGGCGCCGAACAAGCCCATACGTTCGTCAACGGGGTGCTGGACCGGCTCGCCGAGGAGGTCCGTCGGGTCGAGCGAGATGCCGATCGAGCGCAGGATTGAGTTCGATCTGATCGCGCGCATTCGCGCGCGCGTCGGTCCCGGCGACCCGGAGCTGCTGGTCGGCATCGGCGACGATGCCGCCGTGTTCCTGCCCACGCCCGGCCTGGCCCTGGTCAGTACGACCGATTCACTGGTTGTCGGCCGGCATTTCCATCAGGACTGGCCGGCCGCCGATCTTGGCCATCTTGCCCTGGCCGCGAACCTGAGCGATCTGGCTGCCATGGGGGCCCGCTCGCGCTGGGCCCTGTTGTCGCTGACCCTGCCCGAGGCCGATCCGGTCTGGCTGGATGCCTTTCTGGACGGCTTCCTGGCCCTGGCCCGGTCCACCCGGACCACCTTGATCGGAGGTAATCTGGCCTCCGGGCCGCTCAATCTGGGGGTTCAGCTGATCGGCGAAATCGAGCCCGAGCGGATTGCCCGGCGCAGCGGCGCGCGAGTGGGCGAGCGGATCCTGGTCACCGGCTGTCTCGGCGATGCCGCCGCGGCGCTGGGGCTCGGGGATCGGGCCGGGCCCGAGCTGGTCCGGCGCCTGCGTCGGCCCGAGCCGCGTCTGGCTGCCGGCCGGGCCCTGGCCGGCCGGGTTTCGTCGCTGATCGACATTTCCGACGGCCTGCTGGCCGACCTGGAACATCTGCTCCCGCCGGATTGCGGCGCCGAAATCGAGCTTGGCCAACTGCCGTCCAGCCGCGCGCTGATCGCCGCCAGGGCCGATCCCGGGGAGCGTTGGCCGCTGCAGCTGGCCGGCGGCAACGACTACGAGCTGCTGATGACGGCAGCCCCCGAACGGGTGCCGGCGTTGAAGGGCAGGATGGAAGCGCTTGGACTTCGCCTGTCCGAGATCGGGACGCTGACGGAGCGGGCCGGGATTCGCTGCCGCCGACCGGACGGCAGCGTTCTCGAGCCGGCACGAACCGGGTGGGATCATTTTGGAGACTGAACGCGAACGGACACGCCGCATCGCCCTGGCCACGCCGACCGGTTTTCTGGCCTTCGGCTTCGGCAGCGGCCTGAGCCCCAAAGCGCCGGGTACCGCCGGTACGGTGGCCGCCCTGGTGTTCGCGCCGGCTCTGGTCGCGTTGCCCCTTTGGGCGGGTGTGCTGGTCGTCGGCCTGGCATTCGTGGTCGGCTGCCGACTGTGTGGCGAGACCTCGCACCGGCTTGGGGTGCACGACCATGGCGGCATCGTCTGGGACGAATTCGTGGGCATGTGGCTGGTCTTGCTGTTCGTCCCTTTTCAGCCGCTCTGGTGGCTGGCCGCGTTTGTCCTTTTCCGATTCTTCGACATTCTCAAGCCCTGGCCGATCCGGTGGCTGGATCGCCGCGTCGGGGGCGGATTCGGCATCATGATCGACGACCTGCTCGCCGCGGTGTACGCGCTGGTGGTGCTGATTGGGGCGGGGCGCCTATTCGGCTGAGCCACCGGGCTGGCGTTCGAGCTCGGCCAGTTCGGCCGCCAGGCTTCGGGATTGCGCGTTCAGCTCGTCGGGCTCGGACAAGGGCCCGAGAAACCCGGCCCGGACCGTGGCTGCTTGATCGGCGCGATCCAGCCGCAGAAGAACCCGGTACCAGTCGAGGCTGGTGCGCAAGGTCAGGACATGGTCGGGGCCGAGACGGTCCTGGAAGTGGCCGGCGGCCAGCGCCAGGGGCGGTTCGGCGCGTTCGATCTGATCGGTACCGAGCAGGGCCTGGCCGAGCAGGCGGGCGGCGGCCATGGTTTGGGGGTGGTCGCGGCCGAACAGTTCACGGCGCTTTTCATGCACCGGTTCGATGATCTCCAGCCCCTCGGCCATCAGGCCGCGGTCGAGCAGGACGTTGGCCAGGACTTCCTGGGCGCCCAGGGTTTCCTGGTGGGTCGGACCGAGCAACTCGAGCCGGGCGCGGACCACGTCTTCGAGAATCCGCTGAGCCCGTTCGCGCTCGCCCTGGCGAGCCATCAAACTGCCCAGGTTCAGGCGCGTGCGCAAGGTCACGGGATGTTCCGGACCCAGCGCCTCGGTCGCGAGCTCGCTGGCTTCGACCAGCAGGCTGGTCGCTTCATCGAGGCGCTCGAGCGCGGCCAGATTGTTGGCCATGTTGCTCATGGCGCGCAGGGTGTTGGTGCTGCGCCGGCCTTCCGTGGCGGTGAAGAAGGCGACCACCTCGCGATCGATCTCCAGGGCTTCGGCCTGACGGCCGAGCTGTCCCAGCGCCGAGGCCACGTTGAGCAGGGCCCGGCCCACCCGCGGATCGCCCGGGGGAAGGGTCCGGCGCATTCCTTCCAGCGCGTCCTGGAAATGGATCAGGCCCTGCTCGAAGTTGCGCGCCCGGGCGTAGACAAAGCCGGCGGTGCTGGCCGTGCGAATCGTGGTTTCATGATCGGGCCCCAGCCATTGCCCGGCCCGTTCGACGCTTTCGTCGACCAGGCTCATGGCCTCCTGCATCCGGCCGAGGTCGACCAGAACGCTGGCCAGCCGATTGCGCGCCAGCAGCAGGGATTCGCGATCCCCGGCGCGGCGCTGGTCGTAGCCCTCGATGGCCGTTTCCAGCAGGCTTCGGGCCTGATCCAGCTCGGTGACCAGGTAGTAGGCCCAGCCTGACTCGACCAGCGCCTGGAGGGTGTCGGGATGATTCGGACCGAGCTGCTCGCTGCGCAGGCGGACAATCCGGTCGGCCAGTTCCGGCATCGGATCGGGGAAGTCGATGGCGCCGTAGACGGCGAGAATGGACTGGTACAGGTCGGCCTGCAGCCCCGGCTGGTTGGAAAACTGTTCGGCCACCGAAGCCGTCGCCCGCGCCAGCACGTGACGATCGATGGTGTGCCGGGCCAGGTCGGTCGCGTTGACGTGGTCTGCGGCCTGTGCCAGCAGCTCGTCGGCCTGGTCCGGATTCCGGCCGGTTCGGGCCAGGCCGCTTCTCCACTGACGCCCGAACTCCTCCATGATGCCTTCGCCCATGACCTGCGGCTGAATCTCTTCGAGCATGGCCTGCTGGAACCGGGCCACCTGTTCCAGCGCCAGCTGGCGCTGTTCGGCAATCTGGAACTGACGCTGCGCTTCGAGCATGCCGAGCGTGGCCGCGGCCAGTCCGGCCAGCAGGGCGATCAACACCGCGCTGGCGCTGCCGAGCGCGATCGCGTTGCGGCGAACGAATTTCCGGGCCCGGTAGCCGAAATGCCCCGGCATCGCGCTGACCGGTTCGTGACGCAGCGCGCGCTGGACGTCGGCGGCCAGGTCGCTGGCCGATGCGTAGCGGGCCTCGCGATCGATTGCCAGCGCCTTCAGGACCACGGCATCGAGGTCTTCGCGCAGACGGCGGCGCAGACGGCGCGCAGTGGTCTTGCGTTGCTGCGCGATCCGATCGGCGGAACTCGGGTCGGTGGCCAGCACCAGCGAAGGGGCTCGCGTCGCCCGGGCGAACGCGGTCGCCACGTCGGCCTGGCTGGCCGCGCCGGTCAGCTGTCGACGCGGGATCGGCGGCTGATCGATCAGCAATTCATGCAGAATCACGCCCAGGGAGTAGACGTCGCTGCGCGTATCGATGTCGCTCGCGTTGTCGCGCAACTGCTCCGGGCTCATGTACTCCGGAGTTCCGATGCGTTCGAGGTGCTGACCTCGACCGGCCGTATCGGCGGTGGTCGCGATTCCGAAATCGATGATCCTCGGCAGCGGGGTGTCGTCAATCCGGCTGACCAGAATGTTGGCCGGCTTGAGGTCACGATGGATGATGCCTTTCTGGTGGGCGTGCTGCACCCCCTGGCAGATCCGGACGAACAGCGCCAGGCGCGCCGTCAGTCCGAGCTGATGTTCCCGGCAGAACCGGTCCAGGGAAACGCCATCCACGTACTCCATGGCGAAGTACGGATAGCCCTCGGCCGTCGTTCCGGCGTCGTACACCTGGGCGATGGCCGGATGCTGCATCTGCGCCAGCGCCTGGCGTTCGACTTCGAAACGAACGCGATTGTCGGTACTGAGGACGCGCCTTCGAATGAGCTTGAGCGCCACCTGCCGATCGACCGGTTCGGTTTGCCGAGCCAGAAAGACCACCCCCATTCCGCCGCGCCCCAGTTCACGCAGCAGTTCGAAGCGGTCGATCTGTATCCGTTGCCAGGGGGTGGGCTCTCCGGTCTCCCCGGCGATCCCGCTTGCGCCCTCGATCAGGGTTTCAAACGAGGTCGGCGTCGGATCTTCCGCCGGGTCGGTATCGTCGTCGGCGCGGTTCACGGCTCCAGCGGGCTCTTCGGGATCACGCGGCCGCGTTCTTGAACTCGAACATGGTGACCACTCGTTCGACACCGCGCACCGTCCGGGCCTGCTCTACCGCCGCTTCGGCCTCAGCCTCGGTGACCAGGCCCTGCAGGTAGACGATCCCGCGCGTGGTGGTGACCTTGATCCGGCTGGGATCGAAGCCGGGCAAGTCACGGATTCGAGTGAAACTGGTCGTGACCCGTCCGGAGACCAGGCGATCGCTGCTGGCCTGACTGAACCCGGCCCGCTCCAGTGGCGCCAGTTCATTGAACAGGCGCAGCACCCCGTCAACCTCGGAGGCCAGTTCCGTGGCCCGTTCAACGAGCTCCGGCGTCCTCGCTTCGCCGGCCATCAGCACCCAGCCGTTGTGAACGTTGACCTTGACCCGGACCGACTGATCGAAGCGTTCGTCGCCAAACAGCGCGTTGCGGACCCGGACCTCGAGCACGTTGTCATCGATGACCGTGCCGACCGACCGTCGATCATGCACGGCAACGCCGGTCGCAACCGCCCCGCCAACGATGACCGCGGCGCAGGCCGCCAGTTGGGTGGCGACGAGCAGCGCCAGCAGCGCCCGAAACATCATGTTCATGCGTTTGTGTCTCCGTAATTGACAACAGAATGGACCGTCGCCGGGCCGCAAAAGTTTGCCCGGGCTCAGAAATCGACTTCAAATGCGTTGCGCACCCACCGGGGCGGCTGGTCGGGCGCATCGAAGCCGACCACGTCGAAGCGGCAGGGCAATTCCTGGAATTCGGGGCGAGCGGCCAGAAAGTGCCGGGCCGTCAGAATCAGCTTTCCCTGTTTGCGTTCGTCGACGCTTTCCAGTGCCGACACCCGGCCGTCCAGGGAGCGGGATCGAACCTCCACGAACACGACGATCTCGGGCGGGGCATCGGAAGCGTCCAGCATGACCAGATCGATTTCGCCGAGCCGACAGCGATAATTGCGCAGCAGGGTGGTCAAGCGGTTTCGATGAAGAAACTGCTCGGCCAGGGCCTCGGCCTGGTCCCCGCTGACCTGACGCGAAGTGCGGCTCATTCGATGACGGCCCGCCCGTCCACGATGCGGACAAAGGGAAGGTCGCGCTCGATCCGCCCCTGGCGATCCAGGCGCAAACGCACGGTCAATCCCGGCAGGTAGAGCGCCGGGTCTGCACGCATGGGGTCGATCCACGGCAGCAGGCTCAGCGCGTCCGCGCCAAGCGCAAACAGCCTCGAGAGGGTCGGGCTGTCCAGGTCCTGGTAGCGCCGCTCGGCCTGCCTGCGAACCTGGCCTTCGCGGGTGTTGTCGAGAAACCAGGGCGGCAACGGCAGCAGCACCTGGTCGAGATCCTGGTCGCGGCGCGGATTGGGCGGTCCGGCGATGACGTGGGAGGTGGCCATGACCGGAAGGTCGCCGGCGCCGAAGAACGCCAGCTGCGGTCGAATGGCGCGCGCGTCGTCGGCGCGCGCAGCCAGAAAGATGAGGTCGGCATCGGTTCGCCGGGACGGTTCGTGTTCCAGCGCGACGCCGAGCAAACGCTCAAGGCTGGCGGCGCGTTCGCGCGAGCGATCCAGTCCAAGCACCACTTCGAGCAGGATGCTGTGGTCGACCTGGGAGGCGGCATAGCGGGTGTCGCGGACGATCTCGCCGCCGCCCAGGCGGAAGGACTGGCTGAACGACTCGGCCATACGCGCACCCCATTCGCTGTCCTGGCGCAGAACGAGGGCCCTGCGGTGGCCCTCGACCAGGGCCCGGGCGGCGACCATTTCGGCCTCTTCTTCCGGAATCAGCGCGTGGGCACTGACCAGGCCCGGGAACTCGGTGAGCAGTTGGGGCTGTGATGGATGGTTCAGCAGCAGCAGCGGCAGCGTGGCATCGCCCAGAGCCAGCAGGGCTTCGACCTGGTCCCGGTCCAGCGGACCGATCACGAACTCGGCGCCGAGTTCGCGCGCCGAAAACCAGGCGTCGATCGCATCGTCGGGGGCGTCGGAGGTGTAGAGGAAATGAAGCTCCGGGCGTTGCTGGGGCGGACGCTGGGCCCAGGTCGACAGGAGGCCGTCGCGCAGCGCTCGACCCGGCCGCGCCAGGTTGCTCTCGGGGCCGGGAAGAATCACCGCGACACGCGCCGGGGCGGGCTGGATCTGGCGCCACGCGGCGAGCCAGAGCGCGGCCTCGTCGGCCCGGTACCCCGCGTTCGGATGGCGCTGCTGCCAGCCGAGCAGGGCGCTTTCCAGGCGCGCTTCGTCGAGCAGGAACTCTCGCGCGGTGACGGCCAGATCCAGCCACGGCGCCAGCTCCGGGCGATGGCCGTGGTTGCTGAACAATTCCCGCACCACGGACAGCGGAAACTCGATCAACAGCGCCAGCGCCAGTTCCGGTTCGAAATCGCCCGCGCGCAGGCTGCTTCCGAGGGCACGCACGGCATCGTCGGCCGGGCGGGCGGCCAGGTCCTGGAGGCGCCGCTCCAGCGCGCGGTAGCGTTGGGTCAGTTCGGCGGGCACGCGCTCGCTGACCTGGGCCAGAAGCCAGCCGGCCGTGGCGCCGTCGCCGTCGAGGATGGCGGCCTCGGCCCAGGCCAGGGCAAGGCGCGTCTCGTCGGTGGGAGACAGGTCGGCGGCGCGCACCTGGCCAAGCTGGGTGCGGGCGGACTCGGCCTGGTCGGCGGCCAGCAATCGCTCGGCCACGTCCAGGCGCAGGCGGGCCTGCTCGGATTCGGCGAGAGGGGCGAGCTGTTCGTCCAGCTCGCTCACGGCCTGGTCATACCGACCGGCGTCGATCAGGGCCGCGATGGCGGCCGCGCCAGTGTCTTCCGGTGCGTCCGGGCGGACCAGCGGGTCCGGAGCGCAAGCGGCCAGAAACAGGACGGTCAGAACGGCCGAAAAAAGGCGAATCTTCATCTCCGGCATCATAAACGATCCCGCTTCACAGGACCCGGGACGCCGGGACGGTCTGACCTACAATGCAGATATGAGCCAAGCCACCGGGCAAAGTCAGGCCACCCTCTGGATCGTCGCCACCCCGATCGGGCATCTTGGCGATTTGTCCGAGCGGGCCCGCGATCTGCTGGAAACGGTTCCGGTGATTGCCGCGGAAGATACCCGGGTCAGCCGGCGCCTGCTCGCCGGGCGTCGGACGGGCCCACGCTGGATCCGGCTCAATGAACACAGCGAGGAGCGGGTGGTCGAGGAGGTGCTCGGCCTGCTCCGGTCCGGCGTTGACGTGGCCCTGGTCAGCGATGCCGGGACGCCGCTGGTTTCCGATCCCGGCTACCGCCTGGTCAGCGCCGCCCACGCCGCGGGTTTGCCGGTCAGCCCGATTCCCGGCCCGTGCGCGGCGATCGCGGCGCTGTCGACCTCCGGCCTGCCGTCGGATCGATTCTGGTTCGAAGGCTTTCTGCCGTCCCGCGCGTCCGCACGGCGGCGTCGGCTGCAAGCGCTGGCAGCCATGCCGGCCTCGATCATCTGCTACGTTCCGGCCCGCGACCTGATCGAGGTTCTGGCCGACTGCATTGCGGTTCTGGGTGCCGATCGAGCCGCCACCGTTGCGCGCGAGCTGACCAAACGCCATGAAACCATCCGGCGCGGTCGCCTGGACGAATTGCACGCCTTCTGTCGGAACGATCCGGAGCAGGGCCGGGGCGAGTCCGTTCTGATCCTGGCCGGGAGCGAGCGGGTACCGGCCACGATCGACGCGGCCGCCCTGGCCGCCGAGCTGGCCCTGGAGCTGCCGCCTTCCCGGGCCGCGCGCGT
>PWJA01000037.1 GCA_003560975.1 Gammaproteobacteria bacterium | reverse complement strand
GAATCAGTCGCCGACGCTGACCTTCGCGGGTGACCGCTACCGCATCGGCGTGGGGATCGATACCGAATTCGACATCATCGGCGAATTCATGGCGACGTTTGCCGAAAGCCCGACGACGGCCGTGATCGGCGAAGGCTGGATGGGGCGCAAGGGCGCCGGCGGGGTCAAGCTCAATTATCACTGGCTGTTTTCCGGAACGTCCGAGCAGGGCCCGGACGGGCCGGTCTACACCGATGGCCGGGTCGCGAAGCTGTTCATGGCCGCCGATCAGAACCAGAACGACGATCGCAAGTTCACCTTCGGACTCGGCTATGAGCGACGGGACTGGTTCATTGGCGCCTACGGCATGCGCGCCCTGAGCGACGAGCGTCTGATCAATCGGGCCGTGGATCTGAGTGACGTGCTGGTGCGCGGCCAGATCGACGGGCGCGATTTTACCCGTATCGACCAGCTCGAGCGAGTCACGGAGCTGTTCGAAAAGCCCTACGACTGGGGCGTTGGCCTGCGCGCCGGACGCTACTACGACAATCAGCTGCTGCGCCTGCAGGGCGGTTTCGACTACGAAAAAGGCGATTTCGGCAATTCCCAGACCACGGCATCGTTCACCATGGACCGGTTCTTCGCCGATACGCCGCACAGTCTGTCCCTGCGCACCGGCTGGGCCGCCAAGCGTGGACCCTTGGTCGAAGACCGCAATGACCTTCGTGCCAGCCTGGTCTACGGCTACAGTTTCGGTCGTCACTATCGTCCGGTTCGCGAGTTTCGCGAGCAGGCCGTGGAAGTGATGCCGGAGCCCCGGTACGAGGAACGGGCCACGGCGACCGAGGTCACCCTGTCGGATCAGGCGACCTTCGCGTTCGACAGCTCCGAGCTGCGTCCGGCGGCTCGCGAGACCCTGACCGAGCTGGTCGCGGCCTTGCGCGAGGGCGGACTGATCGGAGAAATTCGCGTGGTCGGCCACACCTGCAATATCGGACCGGCCAGCTACAACCAGGGTTTGAGCGAGCGCCGGGCCGAATCGGTGGTCGACTACCTGATCGGTGCCGGTATCACCGACGCCGAAATCGAATGGGAAGGACGCGGCGAGAGCGAGCCGCGGTACCCGAACGATACGGAAGAGAATCGAAGCCGCAACCGGCGCGTGGAGATCATGTTCGTGACCGAGCGTTCGACCACCGAGCGCGTTCGGGTCAGTCCGGAAGGGCCGATTACCGAAATGCGCCAGGTCGAGGTTGCGACCGAGGCGCCCTGGATTCGCCGGGCCTTGCGCAACCCGGTCCAGCACAAGCGTGTGGTCGATACGTATCGCTATGAGGAGGTCACCGAAACCGTGACCGAAGGCGAGATCGAACTGGCCAACCAGCCGCCGGAGGCGAACGACAACCAGTTCACGGTCGAGCAGGACTCGGTCGACAATGCGCTGGACGTGCTGGCCAACGACAGCGATCCGGACGGCGATCCGTTGACCATCGTCAGCGTGAGCGCACCAGGCCATGGCCAGGCCACCATCAGCGGCAATGAGATTCTGTATACCCCGGTCGCGGGTTTTTCCGGAACCGACAGCTTCACCTACACCATCGACGACGGATTCGGAGGCCAGGCGACGGCGACGGTAACGGTTGCGGTCGAACGGTCCAACGAGCCGCCGGAGGCCAACGACAACGAGTTTGCGGTCGAGCAGGACTCGGTCGACAATGCGCTGGATGTGCTGGCCAACGACAGCGATCCGGACGGCGATCCGTTGACCATCGTCAGCGTGAGCGCACCGGGCAATGGCCAGGCCGCCATCAGCGGTGACGTGATTCTGTATACGCCGGCGGCTGGTTTCGTCGGCACGGACAGCTTCACCTACACGATTGACGACGGCTTCGGAGGCCAGGCGACGGCGACGGTGACGGTCACTGTCCAGGCGTCGGGCGAAGTGCCGGTGGCCGCAGACCTGAGCGTGGGAACCGAGCGGACCCGTCCGGTCGAAATCAACGTATTCCCGCACATTGTCAATCCGGATCAAGTGCCGGTGGAAATCGCCTCCTTCACCCAGCCGGGCAACGGCGCGGTGACGCAGCAGGGTGATTTGCTCGTCTATCAGCCGGACCAGCTGTTCTTCGGAGATGACGCCTTTCAGTACACCATCACCGACGACCGCGGGAATGAATCCAGCGCCACGATCCAGGTCAATGTGATGTTTGCCAACCAGGCGCCGGTCGCCAATCCGGACGAGACGGCGGGGCCGGCCGACGTGCCCATCACCGTCGATGTCCTGGCCAACGATTTCGATCCGGATGGCGATCCGATCGAGGTCGTGAGAGTGTCCCAGGTCACCGCTGCCCCCGCCGAGGTCGTCATCAACGGGGACGGTACGCTGACGTTCACGATCAGCGCGACCTGCAGCGGCTACAACCTGTTCCGCTACACGATCGCCGATCCGTTCGGCGCGACGTCCGAGGCGACCGTGGTCGTGCGTCGGCAGGTTGGGGAAGGAACCGAGGCGGCTGGAGAATGTTTGCTGTACTGATCCCTTGAGATCTGGCGGGAAATGACTACCCGAGCCGAACCAGCAGGCGCTGGAGCCGATCGATGACCTGATCCGCGCCGATCAGGTCCATTACGCCCGGGAATTCCAGGCGCCGACCCCAGCGCAGTTCCTCTGCTCGTTTGCCGAGAAATTTCTGCGCCGCCTCCTCGTAGCGGTCGACGCAGTGCTGCAGGCTGCCCAGCGGCCCGGACCGCCGCGACCAGGTCGCCGCATAGAGCCCCACGACCGGCGTGCCCATGGCCGCAGCGAAGTGCGCCGGACCGGCATCGGGAGTAATCAGGCAGGCCGACCGCTGCAGCATGGCCAGGGCCTGCTCGAGCGTGTCCTGACCAATCAGGTTGGTCACGGGAGAGCGGGTTCGCTCCTGGATTTCCGCTCCCAGCGCGCGTTCACCGTCGCTGGGGCCACCGACCAGAATCACCGGACGTCCCGTCGATTGGACGACCCAGTCGGCGACCTCGGCATAGCCGTCGGCGTGCCAGTTGCGCAGGCTGTGGCTGGATGCCGGACTGATCAGTACCGCCGAGCGAGGCAGCGGCTGATGCCGGCGGGCAAATGCCAGGGCCGGTTCCGACACCGGCAACGCCCTGTCGATCCCCTTCGTCTCGACGCCCAGATGATCGGCGAACGACAGCAAGGCCTCTGCCTGATGCTGGAAGGACATCGCTGGAATGCGTTCGTTGATGACCAGTCCGTGGCCTTCGCGGGCTCGAGGCCGATCGAAGCCCAGCCGGCGCCTTGCCCGGACGCAGCCGGCGAGCAGGTTGGATCGGGCCGAAACCTGAGCGTGGATCAGCAGATCGAAGCGGCGGCCGCGCAGTTCCCGCAACAGCGTTCGCCAGGCCGGCCAGCCGCCGCGCTTGTCGAATACAATGAATTCGATGTCCGGCAGGGCCTGGACCAGACGATGCTCCGCCTTGCCGATGATCCAGGTCAGTTTCGCTTCCGGCCAGCTGCGTTGCAGCGCCCGGGCCAGCGGCACGGTGTTGCAGACATCGCCGAGCGCGGACAGGCGCAGCAGGCAGATGGTGCTCGGGGCGGATACGGCCATGGCGGAGTGGGAGCGAATGATCGAGCGTCAGTACAGGGTCGACGGCATCACCATCTTATCGGATGCCGGGCTCGAGGCAATGCCCGATGCCGACTGGTTCAGACCGCAGTGGTGGAGCGACCGCGCGGCGGTGATCGACGAGCTCGGCGGGCGCGGTACCGCCCTGGCCCTCGAGACTCCGCTGGGGCCGGCGGTTCTGCGTCGCTTCCGGCGCGGTGGCCTGTTCGCCTCGATGCTGGGAGATCGCTATCTCGGTCTGGCCGCCGATCGAAGCCGGGCCTTCCGTGAATTTCGCTTGCTGGGACGGCTTGCGGACATGCGCCTGCCGGTGCCGGCACCGCTGGCCGCGAGCTTCGAACCGGCCGGCCCGGTGTATCGTGCCGGCCTGCTGACCCGCCTGATTCCGAATGCAACGCAGCTGGCGGACGCGGCCGCCACGCTGCCGGAGGAGACCTGGCGGGGCCTGGGCGCGACCCTGGAGCGGTGTTTCCGCGCCGGGCTGCATCACCCCGATCTGAATGCCCGCAACATCCTGCTCGACGGCCACGGGCGCTGGTATTTGCTGGATCTTGATCGGGCCCGCGTACTTGACCGGCGGGTACCGCGTGAAGCCATGCTCCGGCGGCTGGCCCGTTCCCTGGCCAAAACGGCGGACGAGGGCTGGCAGAGCGGTTTTCGCGCCTTGATCGATCAACTGGACTGAACCGCCGGCCCCTTGTCGGAGCTCAGGTCTCGGGCAAGGACAGCGCGTCGCCATCCGGATTCCGGGCCAGGGCTTCGGTAAAGGCAAGCCAGGCCTCGGCGCTGGTTTTGGGGGCCTCCAGCATGGGCAGATGCCCGACGCCGGGCAGGATCAGGCTGCGCGTCGAGGGCATGCGCTGCTCCAGCAGCGCGGCGCCGGTGGGGTGCAAGACCTGGTCGGCCTGGCCCCAGGTGATCAGCGCGGGGACCGCCAGATTATCGGCCAACTCCTCCAGCGGGCTGGAATCGTAGCGCATCGCGTCGAAAATGCGCTGGGCGCGCACGGCGTTGGCCATCATGCGCCGGGCCAGAAATCTCAGCAGCGGCGCCGGGATCCATGGCGGTCGAACGAAGCAATAGTCGAGCAGGCGCCGGAAATCGTTGATGTTGCGCACGACCAGCGGATTGTGGCGATCCTCGGCAACCTCTTCGAGCACCGGCGAGAGCCTGGCCGTGCGCAGCCCGCCGGGAGCCAGTAGCCACAAGGCCCGGATTCGGTCCGGCGCCCGCCGAGCCATGGCCACGGCCAGATAGCCGCCCATGGAGTTGCCGCCAAGGTAGATCCGATGCACGCCGATGGCGTCCAGCCAGTCCAGAATGCGGTCCGCCAGGTCTTCCACGCGAAAACTGGGCCCATCGTCCAGTCGCGTATCGCCGAAGCCGGGCAGGTCGGGCGCCAGGATGCGAAAGTGGGCGCGCAGATACTTCGAGACACGGCAAAAATGATCGCTGTCGGCGTTGAATCCGTGCAGCAGAAGCAGCGGTTCGCCGTGACCACCCTCCAGATAGTGCCAGTCGATTTGGCCGTGCTGGATGCGCCGGCTGCGAAGACCGGACCGACGTCTCTCGATCCACTGAAACGCGCGCGCCAGCGGTCCCGGCCACAGCCGCCAGAACACGACGGTCAGTCCGATCAACAGCAACCCGATGAGCCAGAAAGTCATAACGCGAGTCCGGTCTGCCGCATGTTCATCCCCATGACATCCGACCGAAAGCATACATCAAGCGTTTCGTCTTCGCCCTGCCGTACACTGGCGACCCTTCTGAAAAGACGTGTCGTACATCCACCGCCATGAAACCAGTCGGCCTACATCCCTGTCCGGGGCCGGATTCGGCCAGGGGGCCCGCTCGATGAGCCAGCCGCGCGGCCTGGCGGTGATGATCACGCTGATGGTGCTGATCGTCGCCAGCGCCAATTATCTGGTTCAGTTCCCGGTCAGCGACTGGCTGACCTGGGGCGCGCTGACCTATCCGGTCTCGTACTTCGTGACCGACCTGACCAATCGCTGGTATGGGCCGGAGCGGGCCCGGCGGGTGGTCTATATCGGTTTTGTCCTGGCGGTCTTCCTGTCGGCCTGGTTGGCGAGTCCGCGCATCGCGATGGCATCGGGAACCGCCTTTCTGATCTCGCAGCTGATGGACGTGGCCATTTTTGACCGCATGCGCCGGCGCCGGTGGTGGCGTGCGCCGCTGGTTTCGTCCGTGCTCGGCTCGCTGGTCGACACGGCGCTGTTCTTCTTCCTTGCCTTTTACGCAACCGAGCTGCCCTGGGTCACGCTGGCCATCGGGGATTACGCGGTCAAGGTCGCCATCGCCCTGATCCTGTTGCTCCCGTATCGATGGGTTGCCGCGAATGGGTGAGTTTTTCTCGATCGCCTGCGCGGCATGCTGGGCGCTGGCGGTCATCCTGTTCCGGCGCTCTGGCGAGACCTTGCCGGCTTTCGAGCTCAATCTGTTCAAGAACGTGCTGGCCACGGCGTTGATGGTGCCGACCATCCTGATCTTTCATGGCACCGGACTGCCGGGGTACAGCGCCCAGCAGTGGGCGATCGTGGTGGTCTCCGGCGTGATCGGGATTGCCGTTGCCGACACCTGGTACCTGCGCGCGCTGAATCTGATGGGCGCCAGTCGGACCGGGGTGGTCGGCATGCTGTTTTCACCCTTCGTGATTCTGCTGTCGATGGTGTTCCTGGGCGAGGCCCTGCGGCCCCTGCAGTACCTGGGGCTGGTCGTCGTGCTCGCCGGCATTCTGATCGTGACCTGGCATCGCCATCGCCAGGACGTCAGTATCCGGGCGCTCCGGCTGGGCGTCGCCTTCGGCGCCGGCAGCGTGGCCCTCATGGCCATCGGCATTGTCATGGTCAAGCCGATTCTCGAAACGCACGATTTTCTGTGGACGGTCGGCGTGCGCCTGGCCGCCGGGGCGTTCGGAATGCTGCTCTTTGTCACCTTGAGTCGCGGTTGGCAGCGCATGTGGCTGCACTATCGTTCCCCGCAGCCGTGGGCGACCGTGATTTTTGCCAGCCTGATGGGAAGCTACGTCTCGATGATTCTCTGGCTTGCCGGCTATAAACTGACCCAGGCCTCCATCGCCGCCGTGCTCAACGAAACCGCGGCCGCCTTCATCGTCGTGTTCGCGTGGCTGATGCTCGATGAAGCACTGACCCGCCGCAAGGTGGTCGGAGTCAGCCTGGCCTTTACCGGTGTGAGTCTGATCGTGCTGCTTTGATCCCTTCGCCCTCGTTTTCCGCTGATTGCGATCCGGCTGCTGCTTCCGATCCGGGCACCGGGTCGTGCCCGCCATGGCACAGCGGATGACAGCGCAGCAGCCTGCGCAAGGCAAGCCAGCTTCCGCGCCCGGCACCGTACATTTCGATCGCCTGCATGGCGTAGACTGAACAGGTCGGGGTGAAACGACAGTGGCCCCCGATCCAGGGCGAGAGCAGGTAGCGATAGGCGCGAATCAGGGCGAGCAGCAGGGTTTGCATGAGCTTGCGCTACGGCGGGTTTTCCGATATATAATTGCAGGTTTGCAGTTTCACAGGCGCGAGGCGAGTGAATGGCAATGACCAAAAGCAGTGTACAGCTTCCCAAGGGGTACAAGCCGTCTGACGACGAGGAATACATGTGCCAGGAGCATCTGGAGTATTTCCGTCAGATGCTGCTGAAATGGCGGACCGACCTGATCGAGGAATCGCAGGAAACCATCAACAACCTGCGTGGCGAAGTGCGCGACGTTGGTGACGAAGCCGAACGGGCCAGTCGGGAAACCGAAAACAGCCTCGAGCTTCGCACTCGGGATCGCTACCGAAAGCTGCTCGGCAAGATTGACCAGGCCCTGTCGCGCATCGACGACGGGTCCTACGGCTTTTGCGAAGAGACCGGCGAAGAGATCGGATTGGCCAGGCTGGAAGCGCGCCCCATCGCGACCCTGTGCCTGGATGCCCAGGAGCGCTGGGAACTCAAGCAGAAACAGATGCGCGACAGCCGTTGATTGATCAGCCGTGAAGACCGACTGGAACTTTGCAATATTTGATATTGTCAGCATAGAGACCGGATTACACTAATCTGGTCCGATGGAGGCAGCGGCCGGGAGTACCGGCAACAGCTCATCCGGAAGTGAAATCTGAATCCAACAGAGGGTAAGTCAAGATGAAGATCAGCAGAGTGGCGATGATGATGGGCGCCGTTGCAATGATGAGCCAGGTGGCCGAGGCCCGAACCGAATTCGACGACCGCTGGTACATCGCCCCGTCCGCAGGTCTGGTGTTCCCCGACGGGGACCGGGAGACCCGCGACGACCTCGATTACCACTACGGATTGAGCGTCGGGCGGTTCTTTTCGCCGAATTTCAGCCTCGATCTCAGACTGGATCGCTACCGGCTGGGATTCGCTGAGCAGACCCCCGGAGCGGGTGAGTCCATCCAGCTGCACTCCTACGGCTTGTTCGGCCGCTACTTTTTCCGCGAGGGGCAGGCCACTCGGCCGTACCTGCTGGCGGGTACCGGCATTCAGGGTCACGACAGCGCGTACCACGACGGGCGGGACATCTTCGGGTCGCTGGGTGTCGGCGTAGAGCACACCTACAGCGACCGGGTCAGTTTCCGCATGGAAGTCGAAGGTCGCTACGACAATGACCGCGACACCTTCAACCGCAGTTCCGGATTCTTCGACGTGCTGGTGACGGCTGGCCTCAGGTTCCCCCTGGGAGCACGGCCCGAACCGGTGGTGGCCGAGCCGCCGCCCGCGCCGCCGCCGCCGCCGCCTCCGCCGCCCGCTCCGGAACCCGATCCCGAGCCGGAAGTGATTCTTGAGTTCGATGCGGCGGTGTTCTTCGAGTTCGACTCGGCGACCTTGCGCCCGGCCGCCATCGCCGAGCTCAACGAAGCCGCCGCGCTGCTGAATCTGCACGACGAGTTGACTCGAGTCGAAGTGGCGGGCCACACCTGCGATCTGGGTTCAGCCAGCTACAACCAGGGCTTGTCCGAGCGGCGTGCCCGGGCGGTCCGTGATCACCTGGTCGAGCAGGGCGAGGTGAGCGCCGATCGGCTGGTGGTCCGGGGCTACGGCGAAGATCGGCCCAAGGTGCCGAACACGTCCACCGAAAATCGTCAGCAGAATCGACGGGTGGAGCTGATCGTTCTGGAGCGCCGCAACGACTGATCGATGTCGCGATCGGCTCCGGCCGAGGCGTTAGAAAAAGCCGGCCCCGTTGGGGTCGGCTTTTTTGTTTGGGCAAGCTTACTGAAGGGACGAACGGGCGACGTTGCGAACGGCCTGGAGCATCGCATTCAGGCCATTGGCCCGGGTCGGTGAAAGATGCTCACTCAGACCGATGGCGTCGATGAACTCCGGTTCCGTGGCCAGGATTTCCTCGGCCTCGCGACCGGAGTAGACCCGCAGCAGCAGGGCGATCAGGCCGGACACGATGGCCGCGTCGGAGTTTGCGCGGAATTCCAGCCGGGATGCATCGCCGTCGGCAACGAACCAGACGTTGGACTGACAGCCGCTCAGGAGCCGGTCGTCGGTCATCTCTTCCGGCGCCAGGGGCGGCAGCTTCTTGCCCAGATCGATCAGATACTGGTATCGCTCCAGCCAGTCATCGAAAAACGCGAATTCTTCGATGATGGCCTGCTGTGCTTGTTGTGGACTGGTTTCGGTCATTTGTTCGCGGCCTCCCATGCGGTTCCTTCAGGACCATCCTTCAACACGATACCGCGTTCGGCGAGATCATCGCGTATGCGGTCGGCCGTGTCGAAGTCACGTCGGGATCGGGCCTCGTTGCGGGCCGCAATCAGGGCCTCGATTTCGCCGGCGTCGACACCGGTCTCGGCCCGCCGCTGATCAAACCACGCGTCGGCGGCCTGCTGCAGCAGGCCCAGCGCGGCGCCGCTGGCGCGAAGACAGGCCGCGTTGGCCGGATCGGGGTGGCTGCTGCTGATCGCTCGGGCCACCCGGTTCAGCGCGGCCAGCGCCGTGGGCGTATTGAGATCGTCTTCCATGGCGTCGATCACTGTCGGGTCGGGTTCGGCCGGGCGCGCGTCATCGTGGTCACGCAACAGTCCGTAGAGCCGGTCGAGGGTGGCCTGGGCCTGTTCCAGTACCTTGTCCGACCAGTCCAGCGGCTGGCGGTAGTGTGCCGAAAGCAGCACGTAGCGCAGGACTTCCCCCGGCCAGTGCTTGAGCAGTTCGTGGACGATCAGGGTGTTGCCCAGCGACTTCGACATCTTGCGCTTTTCCACGGTCACGAAGCCGTTGTGCATCCAGTACCGGGCAAAGGTGTCGCTGCCGTGCGCGCAGCGGCTCTGGGCGATTTCGTTTTCGTGGTGCGGGAATACCAGATCCTGGCCGCCGGCATGAATGTCGATGACCTCTCCCAGATGCGCGGCCGACATGGCGGAACATTCGATGTGCCAGCCCGGGCGGCCCCGGCCCCAGGGGCTGTCCCAGCCCGGCTGATCGGGCGAGGACGGCTTCCAGAGCACGAAATCGCCCGGATTTTTCTTGTATGGAGCGACCTCGACCCGAGCGCCGGCGATCATTTCGCGACGGTCGCGGCGCGACAGCCGGCCGTAGTCCTCGAAGCTGGCCACGTCGAACAGCACGTGCTGCTCGGCCTGGTAGGCGCAACCCCGCTCGACCAGCCGTTCGATCATGTCGATGATTTCGGCTATGTGCTCGGTCGCGCGCGGCTCCACCGTCGGTCGACCCACGCCGAGCCGGGCCATGTCCTCGTGGTACGCGTCGGCGTAGCGCCTGGAAACGACCTCGATGGGAACGCCTTCGTCCGCGGCGGCCTGGTTGATCTTGTCGTCGACGTCGGTGATGTTGCGGGCGTATACGACGTTGGCGTAGCGGCGGCTCAAGACCCGATAGAGCAGATCGAAGACCACGGCCGGGCGCGCGTTGCCGATGTGGGCGTAGTTGTAGACCGTCGGCCCGCACGCGTAGACGGTCACCCGGGCCGGATCCTGGGGCTGGAAGATTTCCTTGCGTCGGGTCAGGGTGTTGTAGATCTGGATGCTCATCGGGTTTTCCGGGGTCTGCGCGCTACAATCTCAAACAGGGCCCGAGCCGGCCGTTTTCAGACGGCTTCGGTAGCGGGCCAGTGTACCCAAAATATCGAGGATACCCATGCTCACGTCCGATGATCTGCTCTATGCGCGCCATATCGAAGACCGCCGCGACCAGATCGAGGCCGCGCTCAATGAACTGGGCTACGATGCCCTGCTGATCCACTCCGGCCGTCCGAAGAACCGCCTGTTCGATGATCAGGCCCCGCCGTTCCGGGCCCATGCGCCGTTTGTCGCCATCGCGCCGCTGCCGTTTGCCGAAGACTGCCTGCTCGAGTTTCAGGCCGGCCGCCGGCCCCGGCTGTGGTACTGCCAGCCGGAGGATTTCTGGCACCTGCCGCCGGCGGATCCCGAGACCTGGTGGGCCGAGCACTTCCGCATCGAGCCGGTCGGGTCGGCACGCGACTGGGAGCCCCGTTTTCGCAATCGACGCGCGCTGGCCGCGATCGGCGATCCGGCCGCACTGGACGGCCTGGGAGACGACGTGGCGATCAATCCGCCCGAATTGCTCCATCGCCTGGCCGAGGCCAGAACCCGCAAGACCGCCTGGGAACGGGAATGCCTGGCGGCGGCCAACCGGCGCGCTGCCGCCGGTCATCTGGCCGCTGCGGACGCGTTTCGACGCGGCGCGAGCGAACTCGAAATCCAGCTCGACTACCTGCGCGCAGTCGGCCAGGATCAGGACGAACAGCCCTACCACGGCATCGTGGCACTGAACGAGCATGCCGCCGTACTGCACTATCAGAAACGATCGGCCGCGCCGCCCGCGGAAGCGTTGAGTTTCCTTCTCGACGCCGGCGCGGATCACCACGGCTACGCCAGCGACATCACGCGTACCTGGACCCTGCCGGAGCACGCCGAATTCGGCGCTTTAGTCAATGCGCTGGATGGGCAGCAGCAGCGCCTGTGCGAGTCGATGAGGCCCGGGGCGAATTTCGCCGATCTGCATCGACAGGCTCACTTCGCCATCGCCGAGGTCCTGCACGAGTCCGGTCTGATCGACATGCCTCCGGAAGATGCGGTCGAAAGCGGTCTGAGCCGGTACTTCCTGCCGCACGGGCTGGGCCATTTTCTGGGCGCCCAGGTGCACGACGTCAACGGCCTGGTGGCCGCCGACGGCCAGGCGCTGCCGCCGCCTGAGAAGGATCCGTTCCTGCGCCTGAGCCGGGACCTGGAGCCCGGCAACGTGGTTACCGTGGAACCGGGTTTGTATTTCATTCCCATGCTGCTGGACCGGCTGCGCACCAGCGAGCACGGTCGCCGGGTCCGCTGGGAGCGGGTCGAGTCGCTGCGCCGCTACGGCGGGATTCGAATCGAGGACAACGTGCTGGTCAGCGAAGGCGACCCGGTCAATCTGACCCGGCAGGCCTTCGCGGCACTTGAGTGAACCCGCCGGGCACCCGGGCGGCAAGCGGAATGGCGCTGGCTGAACTTCGAGAACTGCTGGGTCCAACGGGTCTGCTGACGCCGGACGACGACCTGTCGCGCTATGAACAAGAGTGGCGCGGTCGCTATCGTTCGCAGGCGCTGGCGGTGGCCCGACCGGGCAGTACCCGCGAGCTGTCCGGCCTGGTGAAGATCTGTGGCGCGCACGGCGTTGCCATGGTGCCGCAGGGAGGCAACACGGGCCTGGTCGGCGGCGCGGTTGCCCGGGGAGAGCGGCGCGAGCTGATCGTGAGCCTGGAGCGCATGCGCTCGATTCGTCGCCTCGATATCGACTCGGCCAGTATCACCGTCGAGGCAGGTTGCACCCTTGAGCACGCGGCAGCGGCCGCGCGTGAGGCCGGTCTGCGGCTGCCGCTGGCGCTGGCTTCCGGAGGGTCGGCGACCATAGGCGGGGTACTGGCGACCAATGCCGGCGGCAACGAAACCATTCGCTTCGGAAACGCCCGGGCCATGGTGCTGGGCCTGGAGGCGGTCTTTGCCGATGGTCGGGTCTGGTCGGGGTTGTCGTCGCTGCGCAAAGACAACAGCGGCTACAACCTGGCCCAGCTGCTGGCCGGGTCGGAAGGTACGCTGGCCATCATCGCGGCCGCGACGCTGGCCCTCAAACCGCTGCCGCAACAGCGCGAGGTGGCCTGGCTGGCGGTGGCGTCGCCGGCCGCAGCGCTGGCCGTGCTGCGGCGGGCGCGGGCCGCGCTGGGCGAAACGCTGACGGCCTTCGAATTGATGCCGGCTCTGGCGATGGAGTTCGTCCTGACCCACCTGGATGATGCCCGCTGCCCGGTCGACCCGGAAGTCGGCTGGCACGTGCTGCTGGACTGCGAATCCAATGTCCGGGGCGCGTGGCTGCGCGAGGCCCTTCTGCAAGCGCTGGAAGCGGCCATGCGCGCCGGAGAGGTCAGCGATGCGGCCATTGCCGAGAATCGTCAGCAGGCAGAGGGATTCTGGCGCCTGCGCGAGTCGATTTCAGACGCCCAGGCGGTCGGCGGGGTCAGCCTCAAGCACGATCTTTCCGTGCCAACGGCGGCCATCCCCAAGTTCATTTCGTCCACCCTCGGGCTGCTGGAAACGCTGGTTCCCGGAGTGCGGCCCTGCGTATTCGGACATGTGGGTGACGGCAACCTGCACTTCAACCTGACCCAGCCCCGTTCGATGAGCGCCGAAGGCTTTCGGGCGCTGGAGCCGAAAATCAATGAAACGGTATTCGCCCAGGTGGTTCAGGTCGGCGGATCGATTGCTGCCGAGCACGGCATCGGATTGCTGCGGCGCGAATGGCTCGAAGCGCTGGGTGATCCGGTTCGGGTGGAGATGATGCGCCGGATCAAGCAGGCGCTGGATCCCCGCGATGTATTCAATCCCGGAAAAGTGCTTCCAAGAGACCCGGGGGGCTCGGGCTGAGCCCCCTGGGAAGAAGAGGTCAGGATTCGTCGGCCGGCGCCACCTGGACCTGGAAGTAGTTCTGCTCGCCGATCTTCTCGATCAGCCCAAGCTGGGTTTCCAGCCAGTCGACGTGGCCTTCTTCATCGTCGAGGATGGTCTGGAACAAGTCCCGGCTGACGTAATCCCGGCATTGTTCGGCGTATTCCACGGCATCGCGATACATGGGAATGGCATCGAGCTCAAGCGCCAGATCGCATTCGAGGACCTCTTTCGGCGTTTCTCCGATGCGCAGACGTCCCAGGTCCTGAAGATTGGGCAGACCTTCGAGCAAGAGGATGCGCTTGATGATCTTGTCGGCGTGCTGCATTTCCTCGATCGACTCTTCGTATTCCTTTTTCGCCAGATGATCGAACCCCCAGTCTTCGTACATCCGCGAGTGCAGGAAATACTGATTGATGGCGGTCAGCTCCGCCTTCAGCGCCTGGTTCAGCCAGTCGATGATTTTCGGGTCACCTTTCATTTCAAGTCCTTTTGTAGGGTGTTTCGCTCGCGCAATACTATAACTTGAGCGCCGGAACGGCGGTGAATCAGTCAGCACGGGAGGCGTGCCCGGGCGAGGGGGTGTCAGCCGGTGCCGGCCAGTACGTTCAGGCTGAGCGGTTTGTGCGGGCGTGTCTGAGCCGAAAGAACGAGGTCTTCGGCGTACGAGCGGCAGCTGCCGCAGTTGTTCGCGCAACCGGTGATGGCCTGGATTTCTTCAAAGCCCAGACCCTGTTCGGCGAGCGACCGAATCAGGTCTTCCTTCAGACGATTGCAGATGCATACGTACATGATGATGGAAAGTATACGAAATGAGAATGATTGTCAATATTGATCCAGATCAATTTTCGGGCGGAATCGGGCAAGTTTTTTCTGCCGTTCACCGGTGTCCGGTCATCCTTGCCGCCGGATCATCGGCATTTCAGGAAAACCCATGAGCGAATTCAACGTTCCGCTGCCCGCGCGAGAATCCGTCTGGGACTACCCGCGTCCGCCCCGCCTGGAGGCGGTCGACTGGCCGCTGAAAGTGGTCCACGGAGCCAGGATTCTGGCCGAGACCAGCACCGGTGTGCGCGTGCTGGAAACCTCGCATCCACCGTGTTTCTACTTTCCGCCGGACGCGGTCGACTTCGACTGTCTGGAGCCCAGCCCGACCCGGACCTTCTGTGAATGGAAGGGGCAGGCGCGCTACTGGCATCTGCGCACCGCCGGGGAACTGATCCGCGACGTGTGCTGGGCATATCCGGATCCGAAAGACGATCGAATCCGCGACTACGTTTCCTTCTATGCCGGCCGGGTCGAGGCCTGCTATGTCGCCGGCGAACGAATTCGGCCTCAGGACGGAGACTTTTACGGCGGCTGGATCACTTCCTGGGTGGCCGGGCCGTTCAAGGGCGGTCCGGGTACGCGCGGCTGGTAAGGGCGCGTCGCTTCCGGGGAGCGGCTGTTGTCACGCCGCTGATTGGCCGTCGGCCATACTTTGATCTGTTTGCAAAGGACAACAGATGCCATGAATCCGGTTCTGATCGCCGGGGCCATCCTCGGCTTCCTCTCCGTTGCCGTTGGCGCTTCCGCCGAACATCTTCTGCAGCAGCGCGTCGACGACGAAGTGTGGCGATGGGTGATGACCGCGGTTCGATACCACCAGGTCGGGGCGCTGGTGATTACGGCCCTGGGTCTGGCGTTGGCGGCCGACGTTCGGCCCGCACGCTGGATTGCCATGGCGGCCTATTTTCTGCTGGGTGGAACCCTGCTGTTCAGCTTCAGTATTTACGCTGCGGCCTTGACCGGCATTCATGCGCTGACCTACGTGACGCCGCTGGGCGGGGTCAGCCTGATGTTCGGCTGGCTGGTCCTGATCTGGGCCGGATTCCGGGCCGGGAAAGACTGAAGTGACGACCGACTCGACCCGGGCGGGCCAGCCCGGGCAATTCATGAAGTTGCGCGCGCCCTCGCTAGTTTATTGTGCGCACAGGGGATTTTCCTCAGTCGGCCGGATGGCCCGATACGCCGCTCCATCGGAAAGTCCCCTGTGCGAACAATATCCTGCGCGATCATCACGCGAATTCATGAATTGTCCGGGCTAGGGGACCACCAAGTCATGCCGGAAGGTCCGGAAATGTATCGGGTTGCCCGGGCGGTGGCGCGGGCGGTCGCCAATCAGCCGCTGCGCGAGGTGTGGTTTGCCTTTCCGCATCTGCAGCGGCGGGCCGGGGCCTTGCTGAATCAGCGGGTGGTCGAAGTCCGGACCCTGGGCAAGGCCTTGCTCCTGCACCTCAGCGACGGGTCGGTCATCTACACCCACAACCAGCTCTACGGGCGCTGGCTGTTTTCCGCCCCGGATCGTCGACCGGAAACCGGGCGTCAGCTGCGCCTGGCCCTGAGCACGCAACAGCGTTCGGCCTTGCTCTACAGCGCATCCACCATCGAGCTGATCGACGCCGAGCAGGTGCGCTCGCATCCCTTTCTCCTGCGGGCCGGGCTGGACATCCTGTCGAGCAACGTCGATCCGGCCGCCATTGCCGAATGGCTGCGCGAGCCCAGGTTCGCCCGGCGCCAGCTCGGTCACCTGCTGCTCGACCAGTCGTTCCTGGCCGGGGTCGGGAACTACCTGCGTTCCGAGATTCTCTATCTGGCCGGGCTTCATCCGTCGCAGCGCCTGATCGACCTGGACGCTGCAAAGATCGCCGCCCTGGCTTCGGCTGCGCACGAACTGATGTGGCGCTCGGTCGAAACCGGTGGCGTCACCAACGATGCGGCCAGGACGGCGGCGCTGAAAGCGGCCGGCTGGCGCCGTTCCGACTACCGTCACTTCGTGTTCGGCCGCGAAGGGCAGGCGTGCTTCGAGTGCGATCAGCCGATCGTCCGCGAAACGGTCGCCGGTCGTCGGCTGTATCGATGCCCGCTGCACCAGCCCGAGCCTGCGGCTTGATCCGGGCTAGAATCAATGGCTGACCCGGACTTTTCCATGGATGCAGCGTGCGCCTGATAGCCCGTTATTCGTCCGTACCCGAGGCTGAAGAGCGCGCCGCTTTTCTGCGCTCGCGCGGGATCGCCACCCACGTATCCGAGCTGACCACCCTGCGCCCGGGCCTGGCCCACCGCGACGGTGCCCGCGCCGCCGTGTGGGCCGTGCTGGGCTCGCAGTACGAGGATGCCCGGCTTCTGCTCCAGGATCCGGATCACCAGCCAGACCATGCGCTCGACGAGAAGGGAATGCACGAGCTGGAGACGGAAGGCTCTGCCAGGGCGCGCCGGAGCCTGGTCCGCGGGCTGTTGCTGACCCTGGCGGTGCTGGTGGGGGTGCTGGTGATGGTCTTGCAGCTGGGCCTGTAGCGGGCGGTCCGGGCCATGCATCGTGGACCCGCCCAGCGTGTGCGCCCGCGCCACAAGCTGCTCTACCTTCTCCAGCTTTCGCCTGGCGGAGAGCTGAGCGTCAGTCCCGTGCGTTCTCCGCTGGCCGGCGTGATCGGCGAGGTGGTGCCGCTGCCGTTGGGCCTGCTTGAGCAGGAAACGCCGCCGGCCTATCTCACGGACGAAGACTTCCGCATTCTCCATGAACTGGCCGAGCGTTCGGAACTGCTCAGCGGCTTGACCTGGTACCCGATTCCGGCATCGGCCGATGCGTTGTTCCAGGCGCTGGTCGAAACCGGTCGCTGTCGCTGGCGGTCACCGGATGGTCCGGCCCTGAGCGAAGGCGATCCGGTCAGCGCCGATGTCGACTGGCGGTTACGCCAGGACGGCAGCCAGGCATTGTGCTTCGATCTGGCCGGGGCGGGATTGTCTGCGGCCAGCCTGGAGTTGCCGCTGCGCTCGTCCTGGGCGCTGCATCCGGACACCGGCCGGTGCCGCCCGATCCGCCCCCGCCGCGCGCCCGACCAGGTCCTGCGCCTGCGCGGCCTGGGCTGGATCGACCCCGAGGAATCGACCCGCATCGCCGATCAGATCCGGGAGCAGGGCGGCGCCCTGCCGGAGCCGGAGCGGGTTCGGTTGGAAACGGTGCCGTCGGGCCGGCCGGAGCCCCAGGTGCGCCTGGTCAATGTGCAGGTGGGCAGCGGCGGCCGCTTCCTCGAGCTGCCGGGCGTCGCCCTGAGCTTTCGATACGGTGAGCTGTCCCTGCCGTGGGATCACGAGGGAGGCTCGAAACTGCTGGGCGACGCCGGTGCCGACGGACCCAGGCGGGTGCTCAGCGCACAACGGGATCCGGCCTTCGAAGAGCGGTGCATGGGTGAGCTGGAGGATCTGGGCCTGGTCGCGCTGGGTGCCGACGAGCGCTTCGACTACCAGCCCGGCGACAGCGGACTGCTGGTGCCCGAACGACGCGATCGACTCACCGAGGCGTGGGTGGACGCGCAGCTCGGGCTCAAGCGCCTGAGTGCGCGCGGCTGGGTCCTGGCAACGACGCCCGATCTGATCCTCGAACTGGTGACCGTCGAGCGCTGGTGGTGTCGCCTGGCCCGGGCCGGTGAGGAGTGGACGGCGGTGGATCTGCAGGTCCAGGTCGGGTCGGAGCGCATCGATGTCCTGCCGGCGCTGGCCGACTGGGCCCGCCAGGCCACGCCCATGCTGTTGCAAACCGTGCTCGAGGGTCGGGACGAGGGCCGGGACGTGCTGCTCGAGATCGGGCGCCGCGTGGTCGCCGTTCCGACCCGGCGCGTTCGGCGTGCCTTGTCGACACTGGCCGAACTGGCCGATCCGCAGCACAAGCTGCCGGGCGGGCACTTGCGCGTCCGGCGGGCCCGCCTGGCCGAGCTGGCCCGCCTGGAACCGGCCTGGAGCCTGGTCGGCAACGCCGATCTCGCCGCTACGGCGATGCGCCTCGACCGCCTGGAAAGCCTGCGCCCGCTGCGCGAGCCGCGCGGCCTGAACGCGCGCCTGCGTGACTATCAGCGCTACGGCCTGGGCTGGCTGCAGTTTTTGCGCGAGGCCGGTTTCGGCGGCATCCTGGCCGACGACATGGGGCTGGGCAAGACCATCCAGACGCTGGCCCACATTCTGATCGAAAAGCAGGGCGGCCGCCTGGACCGGCCAGCCCTGGTCGTGGCGCCGACCAGTCTGATGTTCAACTGGCGCAGCGAGGCTCGGCGCTTTGCGCCCGAACTGAAGGTCCTGTTGCTGCACGGACCCCGGCGGCGCGGCGAGTTCCAGTGGATCGAAGACGCCGACCTGGTGCTCACCACCTATCCGCTGCTGGTGCGCGATCTGGCCTGGTTGATCAAGACACGGTGGCATCTGCTGATCCTCGACGAAGCCCAGGCGATCAAGAATGCGCGCACCCGGGCCAGCCGTTCGGCGCGCCAGCTTTCGGCCCGACACCGCCTGTGCCTGACCGGAACGCCGCTGGAAAACAACCTGAGTGAACTGTGGAGCCAGTTCGACTTCCTGATGCCCGGTCTGCTGGGTTCGGACGCCCAGTTTCGTTCTCATTTCCGCCAGCCGATCGAAAAGGGCGGCGATGATCAGCGCCGGACGCAGCTGGGGCGGCGAATCCGGCCATTTTTCCTGCGCCGAACAAAGGCCGAAGTGGCGCCGGAACTGCCGGCCAAGACCGAAATCGTGCGCAGCGTGCCGCTGACCGGCACCCAGCTCAGGCTGTACGATTCGGTGCGCGCGGAGATGCTGGAGCGGGTGCGCAAGGCGTTTCGCGTCAATGGTCCGGAACAGGGTCGCATCGTGGTACTCGATGCCCTGCTGCGGCTGCGCCAGATCTGCTGCGATCCGCGCTTGCTGGGCGGGGCCGCAAGTGCGCCATCGGCCAAGCTTGGATTGCTCATGGATCTGGTGCCCGAGATGGTCGTCGAAGGTCGCCGGATCCTGCTGTTTTCGCAGTTCGTCCGCATGCTGGAACTGATCGAGCAGGAACTGACCCTGCGCGGCATCGAGTACCTGAAGCTGACCGGTCAAACGCGCGACCGGCAAGCGGTCGTGGAGGCCTTTCAGCGCGGTCGGGCGCCGGTCTTTCTGATCAGCCTGCGGGCCGGCGGCGTCGGTCTGAACCTGACCCGGGCCGATACCGTGATTCACTACGACCCGTGGTGGAATCCGGCCGTCGAGGATCAGGCAACCGATCGCGCTCATCGCATCGGTCAGGACCAGAAGGTTTTCGTGTATCGGCTGTTGACCGAAAACACCATTGAGGACAAGATTCAGCAGCTCAAGTCGGGCAAACGCGAGCTGATCGAGGGCTTGCTGGGCGGCGGCGGGGCGGTGGAGCTGAGCGCGGCCGATCTCGAGCAGCTCTTCGCCACCGAGTAGCGGTGGCTGTTGCCAGCCGGTGGCGGTCGGCCCGCGTTGTGATCGCAAACGGGTTCGTGCAAAGGAGTGGTCCATGTTGGTACGGAATCGGGTTCTGAAGTCCCTGTTGATTGCGGCGTCTTCGGTGCTGGCGGCTCCGCTGCTGGCCGATTCGGTCAGCGGGGTGGTCTTTCACGACGGCAATGCCGATGGCCGGCGTCAGGCGGACGAGCCCGGCGTGGCCGGTGTCCTGGTCAGCAACGGCCGGGACGTGACCGTCACCGACGAGCGCGGTCGCTACACGCTGCCGATCCGGCCCGACATGGACGTCAGCGTGGTTCAGCCTTCGGGCTGGCGGGTGCCGGTCGACGCCCGTCAGGTCCCGCAGTTCGCCGTTTCCCGCAAGCTCGGCGGTACGCCGGAACCTCTCCGCTTCGGCGGACTTCCCGACCCGGGCCCGGTGCCCGAATCCATCGACTTCGCCCTGCGTCCGACGGCCGAAGGCGATCGGTTCCGCTGCGCCGTCATCGGCGACCCGCAGACCTATTCGAACGAGGAGGTCGGATTCTTTCGCTCGACCACGGTGCTGGATCTGCTCGATGAAGGACTGGGCGAGGGCGACTGCATGATCTACCTGGGCGACGTGGTCGGCGACGATCTCGACCTGCTCGACCGCTTGCTCGGGCTCGGGGCCGCGGTGGGCGTACCCCAGTGGCTGGTTTTCGGCAACCACGACATGGACTTCGACGCCACCGACCCGGCTCACGCGGCCGATTCCTGGCGGCACAGGGTCAAGCCGTCCTACTACGCATTCGAAATCGGCCAGGCCACCTTCATCGTCCTCAACAACGTGATCTATCCCTGCGGCGAAGAGGACGCCGAGCGGCCCGGGCGGGAGTTCTGTCTGGAAAAACGGCCGCGCTACAACGGGCGCGTGCCCGAGATCCAGATGCAGTGGCTGAACAACCTGCTCACCCACATTCCCGAAGAGCGCCTGATCGTACTGCTGCACCACGTACCGCTGGTCTCGTTCAGCGATGCCGACCGCCCGGTCCACCAGACCGACAACGCCGCCGCCATCCACGAACTGCTGGCCGGCCGCCCGGCGCTGTCGCTGGCCGGCCATACCCACACCCTGGAAAACCTGGAGCCGGGAGAGTGGTATGCCGGCTGGCAAGAACACGTCGGCGTCGGCCCGCTGCCGTTCCGCCACATCATTGCCGGCGCCGCTTCCGGGGCCTGGTGGCAGGGCAACCTCGACATCGACGGTGTCCCCATGGCGCTGCAGCGCATGGGTGGGCCCAAGGGCGTGGTGATGCTGAGTTTCGACGGGACCGACTACCGCGAGCGCTACCGCGGGGCCCGGCTGGACCCGTGGCGCGGGCAGTGGGTATCGCTGAATACGCCAGCATTCCGGGCCTGGTACCAGCTGCTGGCCGGTTGGATGGCGATGGCGGAAGACGAGCGCGATCCGGTGCCGCCGGTCTCGATCCATGACCTGGCGGACGGCTACCTACTGACGCCCGACGACCTGAGCGAAGGCGTGTACCTGACCGCGAACGTCTGGCTGGGCAGCCGCTCGACGAAGGTCCGGGCGCGGCTGGGGCAGGGCGAGTGGTTTGCCCTGGAACGCACCCAGGACGGGGCCGGGGAAGCGCCGCGGACCGGCGCGCTGTACGCCGACCCGTTCTCGGTTCAGCGCCAGGCCAGCGACGCCCGGAGAGCCGTGGTCAGCCGCTCGGGCAATCCGCGCACGCAAGGCTACGAGACCTTCCGCGGTCGAACCAACGAAGGCCCGCCGCGGCCGCAGGGCCGCTCGCTGTCGGACCGCAACGTGCATCTGTGGAAAGCGCGTCTGCCGGAGCGTCTGGACCGCGGCGTCCACGTCATCGAGGTGGAAAGCGTCGATCGCAACGGCCGGCGGCTGGTTGATCACCTGGTTGTGGAGATCAGAGCGCCGCGTCCCCAGCGCTTCTGGAAGCCGTGGGATTGAAGCGCGCGGCTGCCGCCAGCGTTCGCTGCTGACTGAGGACGCGCTTCGACAGCATCGGTTAGAAATTCCAGTGTTATGTATTGTTATTGCGAATGACTATCGTTATGATAGGCGCTCTCATCCAAACACCCAGGAAGCTTTCCACGATGTTGCTCAATCTCCCCAGACCGTCCGCCTTGTCTGGCGCCATTTCCCTGGCCCTGCTTCTTGCCTTCGGCTCGATCCAGGCGTCCGCCGAAGCCGAGGGTGCTGGTCAGGAGCAGGCCGGCGACAACCTGCTTGCCATCGACTTGCCGCGCATCCGCGTGGTGGCGCCCGACCGATTGAACGTCGAACTGACTCCGGGAGCCGTCTACACGGTCACTCAACAAGACGTCGAACAGGCTCAGCCGCGCTCGACGGAAGATCTCCTGCGGCGCGTGCCCGGCATCTACATCAAGCGCGAAGAAGACAGCGCCGTGGTGACCAATATCGGGGTGCGCGGTCTCCCGGCCGGCGACTACAAGACCCTGGTGCTCGAAGATGGCGTACCGGTGCAGTTCGGGATTTTTGTCGGCAACTCGCGCTATTACAATCCGCGGGTCCATCGGATGGAGGGTGCCGAGATCCTGAAAGGTGCTTCTTCGCTGCGCTTCGGCCCCAACAACATCGGCGGTGTCGTCAATTTTCTGACCCGCACGCCCGAAGAGGGGGTGGCCGTCAGCGGCCGGCTCGGCTCCTGGAATACGCGCGAGGCCATGCTGGACATCGGCGGTGCGTCGGAATCGCGCGAGGCGCGCTTCGGCCTGATCGCGAACCACACGACCAGCGACGGCTGGAACGACAAGGGCTGGGACATGACCGACATCATGGTCAAGGCCGGCAGCGCGGTCGGCGATGGCCATTTTGTCGGGGTGAAACTCTCCTACTACGAAAACGACGCCAACATCTCCTACCGAGGCTTTTTCGAAGACGCCTTCAACGCCGGCGCCGATTTCAACCCGGCACCGGACGACTTTTTCCTGACCGATCGGTTAGCGTTCGACGTCAACCACGAATGGAACATTCATCGCGACCTGCGTTTGCAAACCGTGGTGTACTGGAGCGAAACCAGCCGTGATTACTGGCGCTTCCTGATCGACGGGGCAACCACGAACGCCGATGGTCTGACGGTCTGGAATTACACCGATACCGTGCAGGGCAACAATCGAACCGCCGAGCGCTACGGCTTCGACTCCCGCCTGGTCATGAACCATTCGCTGTTCGGCCTGGACAACGAGGCGCAGTTCGGGGTGCGCTATTTTGAAGAGGAAATGCTGGATCAGACGGTGCGTGCCGATCGAGCCACCCCCCGCAATCCCAACGGCCCCTTGCTGAGAAACCGGCGCGATTCCGCGGACAGCCTCGCGCTGTTTGCCCAGAATCGTTTTGACATCAGCACGGCCCTGTCGGTGACGGCCGGCCTGCGCGTGGAGACCTACGAGCAGAAACGCAACGACCTGCGCAGAGCCGTCGATGCGGTCGACACCTTCAGCAACACCGAATGGCTGCCCGGCATCGGCGCCACCTACCAGGTCAGCCCGGCAGTCCAGGTTTACGGCAGTGCCTACATTGCCTTCGCGCCCCCGCTGGTGGGCAGCGTGGTCGGCTCGGCGGACGTCCCGACCGATGCCGAGAAGTCCGTCAATCTCGATCTCGGCGTGCGCGGCGGCGGCGAGGCGTTCACGTACGAAGTCACCGCCTTCCAGATGGACTTTTCCAACCAGGTCGATCCCGGTATCTCCAACATCCGTCTGCCCAACGAAGGCAGCGCACTGATCCAGGGCTTCGAGCTGTCGCTGGGCTATGATCTCGGCCGCGGTTTCGGACTCAACGGCAACCTGACCTGGATCCCGACTGCGGAGTTCGGTGAAGACCGTCCCGGCCAGGCCGAAGACGGAAACCGTCTGCCCTATTCGCCGGACTGGACCGCCAACCTGACCCTCAGCTACCAGACCGGCAATCTGCGCACCGCGCTGATGTTCAACTACACCGATGAGGTCTTCGGCGACGGCATGAATCGCACCGAGATTGATCCGCTTCGCCACATGGGCGGCTTGATCCCGAGCTACTACACGTTCGACTGGACGGCCAGCTACGATTTCAATCCGAACCTCCGCCTGTTCGGCGCGATCAAGAACCTGGCCGACGAACGCTACATTGCCGGTCTGCGCCAGGGCATTTATGCCGGGCCCGAGCGCAGCTTCGAAGCTGGCTTGAGGTATCGGTTCTAGGCCGACTCGATCGAACCCCCTCCCTGGATCTTCCGGGGGGGGTAGCAGCGGGGGGCGCTAGCCCAGCGCCAGATCCCCGTACCAGTAGGCGGCCGTCACGCCGCCGTCCATCAGGAAATCGCTGCCGGAGATGAAGTGCCCGTCCGGGCCCATCAGCAGCGCCCCCAGCGACCCGACCTCGTCCGGCGTGCCGGCGCGGCCGGCCGCGCAGACCTCGATCATCCGTCGATAGCCTTCGCTGTGCGGACCGCTCAGCTCTTTCCTGGAAAGCGGGGTGACGACAATTCCGGGACTGATCGCGTTGATCCGGGCCCCGCGCCGGGCCCAGCGAACCGCCTCGGCCTGCACCCGAAGCGAGGCGCCGCGCTTGGCCAACTGGTAGGCTCGCAGCGAGTCGGTTACTTGATCGGGCTGGAGCATGGCAAGATCGAGCAGCTCATCGGCGGGCGTGGTCGCCAGCGCCCGGGTTTGCTCGCTCGACAACGGCGCCAGGCGATGTCCGGCCTGCGAGGAAACGACCAGGCCCGATCCGCCGCGGGCCATCACGTTGCCGAAGGCCTCCAGCACGACGGCCGTGCCGTACAGATCGACCTTGAAGATCAGCGCCGGGGAAGCGTGGGAAGGAGAGACGCCGGCCGAGTGGATCACCCCAGTCACCTCGCCCAGAGATTCCGCCTCCCGGACCAGCCCCTCGACCGAGTCCCGCGAGGTGACGTCCACCTTTGCCGGGCACACGTCGAAGCCGGCATCCCCCATCGCGTCCGCAACGGCCTGTGCATGGTCGAGCTCAAGGTCGGCCAGCAAGACCTTCTTGCCCGCGCTGACGCGGCGGGCGATGGCCTGGCCGATGGCGCCGGCTCCGATGATGACGATCAGTTCAGACATGAAGCATTCCCCGCAAGTCAAGCGCCGCGATCCGACCGTTCAGCGCCCTCAGCCCATCCGTTCCGGATCGCGTCATCGTTTTTCTCCGTGCCACTCATGCCGAAAGCCAAATCCCATTTGACGTGGCGTCGGCGCCATTTCAAGCGAACGGAACACGAGCAACGGCTGGGCTCGAAACCCCGCTCTGCTTGCGGTCAAGCCTATCAGGCTTGATCGGCCTACACGAGGACGCTGGCCTGGTCCGGCGGACGCGTAGTAGACGCCGCATTGACGGTTCGAAAAACGACAGCCCGCGCGGGCCGGGGCGCCTTCCGTTACCACGATCGGTCGGAAAAGCCCAGCAGGGGGCACTGCTGTACTCGAGCAAGCTGCCCCGGATCAGGAAAGTTCAAGGCCCTGCTGACGGCACCGCTTACGTCATGAGGCCTCTCCGAGGCGCTTGATGGGGTACTTGCTGCCAACAAACGTGCCGTCTGCCCTGGGCCAGGCGGGCCAACGAAAAAAGCCAGCCGCCTGGCTGGCCTTTCACGCTTCGAATCCTGGTCGGGGTGAGAGGATTTGAACCTCCGGCCCCTGCCTCCCGAAGACAGTGCTCTACCAGGCTGAGCTACACCCCGACGAAGCTCTCCATTTTAGCGCGTGCCCGGGCGACAGGCAAG
>PWJA01000035.1 GCA_003560975.1 Gammaproteobacteria bacterium | reverse complement strand
TTTTTCGACTGGCTGCCGGCCCAGAACGTGGACTTCGTCTGCATCCAGGAGACCAAGGCGCAGCTGGCGCAGCTGATCGACCGGGCGTTTTTCCCGGCCGGCTACCACTGCTTCTATCACGATGCCGAAAAGAAGGGCTACTCCGGCGTGGCCTTGTATTCGCGGGTTCAGCCCGATCAGGTCACCTACGGCCTGGGTTGGGACGATTTTGACCGAGAGGGCCGGTGGCTGCGGGCGGATTTTGGAAATTTGAGCGTCATCTCCCTGTACCTGCCGTCGGGAACCTCGAAAGACGAGCGTCAGCAGTTCAAGTATCGCTGCATGGATCATTTCAAGCCGATGCTGGCCGAGCTGGCCGCCGACGGTCGCGACTACGTGATCTGCGGGGACTGGAACATCGCCCACAAGGAAATCGACCTGAAGAACTGGAAGTCGAACCAGAAGAACTCCGGCTTCCTGCCTGAAGAGCGCGCCTGGATGGACGAGGTGTTCGGACCGGTCGGCCTGGTCGACGCCTTCCGCGTGGTCGACCCGCGCCCGGAGCGCTACACCTGGTGGTCCAACCGCGGCCGGGCCTGGGACAATAACGTCGGCTGGCGGATCGACTACCACGTGGTCAGCCGGGGCTTGGCCGATCGCGTGCGCGGGGCCGAGATCTACGTCGAGGGTCGCTTCTCCGACCACGCGCCGCTGATTCTCGACTATGCCGACTGAAACATCGACGCCACGCCGCAGCTGGCGCGATGCCTGGGCGGTCTACACCCGGCCGACCGTGCTGCGCATGCTGCTGCTCGGTTTTTCCGCCGGACTGCCGTTCATGCTGGTCTTTTCCACCCTCACCGCCTGGCTGCGCTCGGAGGGCGTGTCGCGCACCGCGATCGGCTTTTTCGCCTGGGTTGGCATCACCTACTCGATCAAGGTGCTGTGGGCGCCGGTGGTCGATCGCATTCGCCTGCCGGTTCTGACCCTGTGGCTGGGTCAGCGGCGCGGCTGGATGCTGCTCGCCCAGCTGACGATCCTGCTTGGTCTGGCCGGCATGGCCGTGACCGACCCGCTCACCCAGCTCACCCAGCTGGCCCTGCTGGCGGTGCTGGTGGCGTTCGCCTCGGCCACCCAGGACATCACCATTGATGCATTCCGGATCGAGTCGGATGCGGTCGAGTTCCAGGCCGCCCTGGCCGGCACGTACGTGCTCGGTTATCGTCTGGCCCTGCTGGCCACCGGCGCCGGCGCGCTGTTTGTGGCCGATGCGGTCGGCTGGACCGCGGCCTACCTGGCCATGGCGGCGCTGATGGTGGTGGGCATGCTGGCCGTGGCCATTTCGCCCGAACCGTCCTCGCCGGAGCGGCTCGACATCGAAAAGGATCCGCTGGTCATTGCCTTTCGCGAGCGCACACCGCTGAGGGGCTTTGCCGCCGACATGGGGGCCTGGATCACCGGGGCGGTGGTCGCGCCCTTCGTCGACTTCCTGCGCCGCTTTCGCTGGCTTGCCTTGCCGATTCTTGCCCTGGTCGGTCTGTACAAGGCCAGCGATCTGTCCATGGCCGCCATGGCCAATCCGCTCTACCTGGACGTGGGTTACACGCTGTCCCAGATCGGCGCGATCAGTGGGCTGTTCGGCGTGGCCATGACCATCACCGGCGGGCTGGTCGGTGGCTTGATGGTGGCGCGCTTCGGCCTGATGCCGATGCTGCTGGTCGGCGCGGTCGGGATCGCGGCGACCAACCTGGCGTTCGCCTGGCTGGCGACCATGCAGCCGGTGATCTGGGCGCTGACCATCACGATTACCGGCGACAATTTCTTCGTCGGCTTCTCGGCCACGGTGTTCATCGCCTGGATGTCGGGCCTGGTCAGCCGCCGCTACACCGCCACCCAATATGCCCTGTTCAGCTCGCTGATGACCCTGCCGGGCAAGTTCCTGGGCGGGCCCTCGGGCTGGATCGTCGACCAGGCCGGCTACGTGTTTTTCTTCTTCTACGCCTCGGCGCTGGGCATTCCGGCCATGCTGCTGGTCATCTGGTTGATGAGACGCTCAACCGAGGTCCATCGGATCGCAAACGCTTGAACCGGCGGCCGGGAGCCCGTTGCCGCTCCCGGCTTTCGCCTCGCTGAAACGACGCTTCAGGGCTGATCTTCGATCAAATCCTGAAGCTGCCGCAGCTGCTCTGGCCGGAGCGTGTCGCGAACCGTCGTCTGCCAGCCTTCCTCGGCCTCGTCGAGTCGGGCGCGAATTTCGCCGACGCTGGTTTGCAGTTCGCTCAGACGCTCCTGGTCGCTTTGCCGGTCCAGCTGGCCGGCCTGCTCGCGTTCTTCGCGCAGGCGACCGCGCCCTTCCAGGCGCGCCTCGTGCAGGGCCTCGCGCGCTTCCAGCAGGGTCGATCGCTGGTCCGGATCCAGCCCCAGTTGTTCGGCCAGGGCGTCGTCATCCCACCAGCGGATTTCGGCGGCGCGTCGTTCGCGCAGCCGTTCTCGTTCGGTCCGGGCGCGGGTGAGCGCGTCGGGATCCGCTTCGGCTGCGGCCGGTTCGGTCAGCTCGCGCGCCGGTGGCGGTGCGTCGGCCGGCTCGGCGCGTTCCGGCGCCTGGCGGTCTTCGAACGTCTGCTCCGGCTCGGGCGGCGGCGGGGCGGTTTCGGTGTCCGGGCCGCCGCAGGCGGTCAGACCAAGGCTCAGTGCGGGAATCAGCAGAAAGCTCAGGCGATGAGACATGGTTTTCCGTTGCAATGGGTTCGTTCTCTCAGACCGAATCGGGCGGCGCTCGTTCCGTTGCGACGAGTACTCCGATATCGGTGGTATCGCGGTTGCGTCGTCGAGTCTCGGCGGGGTCCGGGCATTCGGGGGCGGCACGACATCAGCGCCGTGTACCGCGGAGCCATCGTGGCGCGTCGGTCGAAACGAGCCCGGCGGGACCCGATATGCTGTCATGGGATCATCGACGGATGCAGGCGTGAACTTTCAATTGACCCGCCGCCATCTCGAGCAGGCGCTCGATGAGATCGCGCTCAGGGACCCTCACATCGCCAAGGCGATTGAGGAAGTCGGCTATCCCGCCGAGCGTCGGCGCGGCGATCCCAGCTACGAGCACTTTCTCAGGATCATCGTCGGTCAGCAACTGTCGGTGAAAGCGGCGGCTACGATCTTCGGCCGGATCGAGGCGGCCCTGCAGGGCGATTTCCACCCGGAGCAAGTGCTCGCCATGAGCGACGGCGAACTGCGCGCGCTGGGCCTGTCGCGACAAAAGATCGGCTACGCGCGGGGCCTGTCCGAGGCGGTCCTCGACGGCGATCTGGTCCCGGCCGCGCTGGCCGACCTGCCGGACGCCGAGGTGGTCGAGCAGATCACCCGGCTCAAGGGCTTCGGACGCTGGAGCGCGGAGATGTTCCTGCTGTTCTCGCTCGGCCGTCCCGACGTCTGGCCGGCCGACGACCTGGCCATCCAGGCCGGGCTGCACCGGATCAAGAACTTGAGAGCCCGTCCGGACCGCAAGCGTGCCGACGCGCTGGCCCGGCCCTGGCGGCCGTATCGCGGGGCCGTGGCCATCTTCGTCTGGCACTATTACTCGAATGCGCCGATGCCGTGAGCGGCCGGACCGAACAGCACACCCGCCTGGATTGCCCGGCGCGCGCCGGTAATTGGCCCGGTGTGTACCGGCCGGGAAGCGAGTCGTTCCCGTGCCAGCCAGGCGAACAACGCGGCCTCGAGGTGGTCGGGATCCAGGCCGTGGTCGGCGCTGGAGGACAGCCGGGCCGAGTGGAGGCGATCCGCCAGGCACCGCATGAGGGTCCGGTTGTGCACGCCGCCACCGCAAGCGATGAGCCGGGCGGGGCGTTGATCGACAGGCAGGGCATTGACCGCCGCGACGATGCTGCCAACCGCCATTTCCAGCAGCGTGGCCTGGACATCGGCCGGCCGCTCATGGGCCCAGGCGGGAAGGCGCTCGTTGAGCCAGCCCGGACTGAAATACTCGATGCCGGTGCTTTTGGGTGCCGGTCGGGCGAAATATTCGTCGGCCAGCAGCGTGGCCAGCCACTGTCGATCGGCCTGGCCGGACGCGGCCCAGGCGCCGCCGCCGTCAAATGGACCGGGATGGTGGGTCCGATACCAGTAGTCGAGCAGGCAGTTGGCCGGGCCGGTATCGAAACCGCTCACGCCGCCGACGGCCGGCAGAATGGTGACGTTGGCAATGCCGCCGAGATTGACCACCGCGCGATTTTCGTCTGCGCTGGCCAGCAGCGCCTGGTGCAGCAGCGGCGCCAGCGGCGCGCCCTGACCGCCGGCGGCCAGATCGGCGCGCCGAAAATCGGCGACGGTGAGGACACCGGTCCGGGCGGCGATGCGGTGCGGGTCGCCGATCTGCAGAGTGGTGGGCGGGTTGTGATCGGGATCGTGCAGCACGGTCTGGCCGTGCGAGCCGATGGCGCAGATCTCGTCCAGGGCCAGTCCGGCCATCTCGATGACCTCGAGTGCTGCTGCCGCAAAGGCATCACCCAGCCCGGCGTCCAGGCGCGCCAGGCGGCGGGCGGGAAACCGGTTCGGATCGCGCCGAATGGCGTCGAGTTCGGTGCGCAGCGCAGCGTCGAAGGGGGCCGTATGCCGGGCGAGCATGCGCGGTGGCGAGGTCTGAAAGTCGGCCACGACGGCATCGATGCCGTCCATGCTGGTCCCGGAGATCAGGCCGACAAAGTACTCGGGCACGCTCAGCAGTCGGTGTCGCCCTGCTCGCAGCGCGTCTGCTCACGCTGGGCGAGCAAGACCGTCGGGCCCTGCAGTTCATCGAGCTGGGCCAGCAGCGGGGTACCGGTACGGCGGAAGTCGTCCATCAATTCCGGCGGCAGGGGATCGGCCGCCGGCAGGTCGACCGTGCGCGGATTGCGGTGCGCGCCGTTGACCAGGAATTCGTAGTGCAGGTGCGGGCCGGTGGCCATTCCGGTCATGCCCACGGTGCCGATGGTCTGACCCTGGCGGACGCGGTCGCCGACCCTGACGCTGCGGCGGTTCAGGTGCAGGTAGCGGGTGATGATGTTGTTGCCGTGCTGGATGAAAACGTAGTTGCCGTTGGCGTTGTTGTAGGCCGAGCGAATCACGCGCCCGTCGCCGGCCGCCCAGACCGGCGTGCCGGTCGCCGCGCCGTAGTCGGTGCCGTTATGGGGTCGCATCTGCCGGGTGATCGGGTGGAAGCGGCGCGGGTTGAAGTTGGAGGTCACCCGGGTGAAATTCAGCGGGGCGCGCAGAAACGCCTTGCGCATCGGCCGCCCGTCCGGGGCGAAGTAGTCCGGCCCGTTGCCGGCGTCGAAGCGAATCGCCTCGAACGCCTCGCCCTGGTTGACGAAACGGGCCGCCAGGATGGCCCCGTCGCGCAGGTACTCGCCGTCTCGCCAGACTTCCTCGTACACCAGGGCGAAACGGTCGCCGGATCGAATGTCGAGCGCGAAATCGATGTCCCAGCCGAAGATGTTGGCCAGGCGCATGGTCATGTTGTCCGACAGGCCCGAGCCCTTGGCGGCGTTGAACAGGGACGAGGAGATGATGCCGCTGGCCTCGACCACGCGCGCCTCGAGCGCGCGCGGCTCGATCCGGCTGGTCAGTCCGGTTTCGTCCTGCTCGACGATCAGCCAGCGTTCCTCGTCGAGGTCGGCGCGCAGGGCGAGCAGGTTTCCGTCGTGGTCGAAGTCGAACCCGAACTCATCGCCCGGTCGAATTCGGGCCAGTCCGCGGGTGTGTTCATCGAGATGGACGACCTGGTGCAGCAGGCGTGCACTCAGGTTGAAGTCACGAAAGATCCGCTCCAGGGTCTGGCCGGGGCGGACCTCGACCAGGGTCCAGTCGCGCAAGGCGGCGTCGGTCTCCGGTTCCGCCTCGATCGACGGCATCTCCCGCGACTCGGAAGCGTCCAGCGGCGTTGGCGCCTCGCCGCGGGCAAGGTCTCTGACCGCCGGCGGCAGCCGGATTTCGCGTTCGGCCAGGGTGGTGTCCGGAGCGGAGCGATCGGTACCGGCCAGGCTCATCAGCAGCCCCAGGGCCAGAAGACTCACCGCGGCCAGCGCCCAGCGCGGGTGGGCGCGCACGGCACCGTGCATCCGCTCAGCGAATCGTCGCAGGAGTGGAGACCAGGCGCGGACACGCCCCATCACGGTTTGGTCGGGGCTGCCGGCGCGCCGCCGCGCCATCGTTTTTCTCGTCATGCGTGAGCTTTGGGGCTTAAAAACCCGGTAACATTAACGATTTCCGGGCACACAAGTCAATTCGCCCGCATCGGAACCACACACCGGATTCTACCTTTTCGTGACTACGCTGGATGAACTAACCCGTGGTGCGGCCGAAATCATTCAGGCCGACGAGCTCAAGCAGCGTCTCGCTGCCGGACACCCGCTGAGGGTCAAGGTCGGCTTCGACCCGACCGCGCCCGACCTGCACCTGGGCCACACCGTCATCATCAACGCGATGCGCCGTTTCCAGGACGCCGGCCACGTGGCGATCTTCCTGATCGGCGACTTCACCGGCATGATCGGCGACCCGACCGGCAAGAACGTGACCCGCAAGCCCCTGAGCGAGGACGAAATCCGCGCCAACGCGAAAACCTACGCCGAGCAGGTGTTCAAGATCCTGGACCGGTCGGCCACCGAAGTGCGCTTCAATTCCGAGTGGTTCGGCGGCATGTCTGCTGCCGACATGATCCGGCTGGCCTCGCGCTATACCGTCGCGCGCATGCTCGAACGCGACGACTTCGAAAATCGCTACAGGAGCGGCCAGCCCATCGCCGTTCATGAGTTCCTCTACCCGCTGGTCCAGGGCTACGACTCGGTGGCGCTGAAAGCGGACATCGAGATGGGCGGGACCGACCAGAAGTTCAACCTGCTGGTGGGCCGCCACCTGCAGGCCCAGGAGAATCAGAAACCGCAGATCATCATCACCTGGCCGCTGCTGGAGGGGACCGACGGCATCCAGAAAATGTCGAAGTCGCTGGGCAACTACATCGGCATCACCGACCCCCCCGACGAGATGTTCGGCAAGCTGATGAGCATTTCCGACGATTTGATGTGGCGCTACTTCGAGTTATTGAGCTTTCGCCCGACCGCCGAACTGGCTGCCCTGAAGACCGCGGTAGCCGACGGGCGCAATCCGCGCGACGTCAAGTTCGAGCTGGGGCTGGAGCTGGTCGACCGTTTCCACGGGGCGGGCTCGGGCGAGCAGGCGCGCGAGACCTTCATCGCGCGCTTCCGCCAGGGCGAGATGCCGGAGGACATGCCGGAGAAGACGTTGCCGGCGGGTGCCGAGGGCCTGGGAGTCGCCGCCGCGCTGACCGCCTGCGGCCTGACCGCGTCGAACTCGGAAGCCTTCCGCATGATCCAGCAGGGCGCGGTGAAGATCGACGGACAACGCGTCGACGATCGAGGCCTGGCGCTGCAGGCAGGCTTTGCAGGCGTGCTTCAGGTCGGCAAACGCAAGTTCGTGCGCTTGACTCTGGTTGGCGCCTAGTGGCCCATTAGCCCTTGGGTCCGAGGAAGAACCAGAGGATCAATCCTACCAACGGGAACAAGAGCAGGATCAGAATCCAGAGAATCTTCGGCACCGGTCCGACCCGAGCCTGGGCGGTCTTGATGATGGC
>PWJA01000277.1 GCA_003560975.1 Gammaproteobacteria bacterium | reverse complement strand
GTCACGCAGACGCGAGCGGGTCATCCCGTAGGCGTTGGTATCGGTCAGCAGACGTTCGTGTTCAATCAGACCCATATTGATCAGATCCGGCACCATGCGGTGGATCCCTCCGGAGCCGGTCACCAGCAGGCCATCGCCATCGTCGAGCACATCAAACACTTGCGGCACAGTGGCATCAATGATGTCCAGGCGGCTGGCATCGTGCCCATCGGCTGTCAAGATGCTCAAGCCGCCCTGGCCGCCGATCACCCAGTGGCCCTGAAAGGGCACCAGAGCGTCGGCGGACGACAGCCCGAAATCGGCATCGTAGACCCGCCGGCCGCTGAACAGGTCAACTCGGGCAATGGCGCCGTGCTTGGCCAGCCAGAGGCCATTTTCGTGATCCAGGGTCATGTCGAAAATGTGATCGACAACCAGACCACTGCGACGGCTCACCTGTTCAAGCGCTTCGCCCTTCGGCCCCAGAACAAACAGTCCTTGATGGCGGGTGGCGACCAGCATTCCGCCATCGGGCATCGGCAGGGCCCGCTGCGGCCAGGCCCCGGAAAAGTCAATCGGCGTCTCGACGGGCTCCGGCGCGCCATCAGACAGCCAGAACAGACCGTCAGCGACGGTCCCCAGCAGCAGGCGACCGTCCGGCCAGGGTCTCAGAAAGCTCGGACGCGGACCTTCAGGCAGGCGCCAGTCCGGGTCGGGCTCCAGCATGTCGCCGTATTCTGGAAACTCGGTGTAGTCATAGAGCTGGCCTCCTGACACCACCAGGTAGCGGTCACGGTGGTTGGCGGTCACGACGACCACATCGCCAGTGAACCGGGCGACCGACAAGTCGTCATCTTGCCAGCGAAAAAGGTGGCGAAGCGCGTGAAAATAGACGGCACCGTTGATCAGTTGCAGACTGTATATGTCGCCGAAGGTCCGCTGGTCTTCAGCCAAGTGTTCGATCAGTGAGTGATACACCAGGCCGCCATCGACGCCTGGCTCGTAGTAGCCGATTTCATTGGGAGAGCCAATCCAGATGCGACCGTCCGCATCGATCTCCATGGCGCGAATGCGGTTGTCGTGTCGGGTCGGGATCGCCTGCCAGTTCGCCCCGTCGAAGATCACCAGACCCTCGCCGCCGGCGACTACGATGCGCTGGTCCGGCGCCTGGCGCACCGCCCAGTTGACCAGGTGACCACCGTACTCGGCCATGCTGTAGTTGAGCACCGGCGGTTTGCCGGGTGGAGGTTCAAGGGCAAGGGAGCCTGTGGTCAGCGCAAGGGCCAGGATGGCAAGCCACCGGGCACCGGGGCTTTGACTAACCAGGTGGGATCGGCTTTTCACATCAGCCCTTCGGGCGATACTGCACGCCGTCCAGCCCTTCGAAATCAGCATCCTGGGTCCAGACGATGGCATTCATGCTGCGAGCTGTGGCATAGATGATGCTGTCAGCCAGGGGCAGCTTGTATTGCCGACCCAGAGCCGCTGCCCGCAGCGCCAGCGCAGCGTCCAGATCGACCAGTCGGCCTTGTTGAAGCACGGCCGCATACTTCAGCGCGGTGGCATCATCGCGCTGCTGGCTGATGCGCTTGAATACTTCCAGCACAGTGATCGTCGGCACGACCAGGTTTGCCTGGTCTTCAATCGCCGCCGCAAAGTAATCAGCATTCGGGCCGCCGGCGAAATACTCCAGCCAGGCCGAAGAGTCGACCACGTTCACGGGTGATCAGACCCGGTCTTCGTCGCGCGGCACATCCGTGTTCAGGCCCGTGAGCGTGCCACGCAGACTCTCCGGTGTACGAACGGGGATCAGCTCGATGCGATCCTCGAACTCGATGACCTGAAGCCGGATGCCAGGCCTCAAACCCAGCGATTCCCGTATCTTGCGTGGAATCACGATCTGATATTTCGGAGAAACCTTTATGGTTTCCATGCGCAGCAAGTCTCCACTGATCGAACAATGAGTTGTTTTACGATTCTAGCATCGATGGGACAAGCTGACCATCGCACTTCCTCCGGTTAGTCTTCCTTCCGGCGCATCCAGAGCGCAGTGAATCCAGATTGCAACCCACAGGCAAAAGTCTGCAACCGTGAGTCATTCCCTTGAATGCGGGTTTCTTTCAAGCTGGTTCTCATCAGAAACCACGAGGGTCCGCATCATGCGTCTGTCAGTTTTGGTAGTGTCTTTCGGCCTGTGGCTACTGTGTGCTCCGGTGGCATGGGCTGCGGTGGTGGTGCTGGACGCACAAGAACGCTCGGTACACCAGGCGGCATTTCAAGAAGTTGATCTGATCGAGGCCCGGAACGCCCGGGGACAGGCCGATTCGCCGCTGGATTCGTTTTCCCTGGGGCAGCTGGCCGTCGACCGGGGCCAGGTGGTGCTCGATCACCAGCGACCGCTGAGTCTTGAGTTCAGGGAACCCGTCGCCGGTATTGCCTTTTCGATCAGCGATCCTCGCAAGCAGGCCATGTTGGCCCTGACCCTGTTTCGCGGCGAGCACGAAGTCGGGCGTCAGGTGTTTGCACATCAGTTGATTACAGGCAGCCGCGTGGCCCTGATTGAGGAGGGCTCAATGGCGATTGCCTCCGCGCAGGACTTTGACCGCATCGAGCTGCGCCGCATTGATTCGGCGCGGGATGCAGCACCAATGAAGATCGCGTCACTCTCAGTGTCCCAATCATCCGATGCAATATTCGAGTCGCTTGGTCTGAGCGGCGCGCTTGATCCGATGGCCTGTATCCTTCCTTTTGCCTTCGCCTACAACCTGGCGTTTGGTTTTGCGCTGCTGCCGAGCCCGGCGGCGGCGCAAGCGAGTTCAACGGCTTTCTGGGCCAACCTGGCGCTGAAGTTCTGCAATGCCAGCCTGACAGCCCCTCCGGATATCGTGCGGTTCGTGCCGGTGGGCGAGTGCGAAGTGGAGTTCAAGCAGCAGCACATGGCCTCCACTTACCAAAACGCGCTAGGCATTCCACTTGCCAGCCCGTCTGGCTGGGGCGAGCTGGGCACACCCCAGGTGTTTCACCACAACACCTCCGTTGACGTAATGCTGCTAGCCGGCGGCGAGCGGCCGCCGGCAGCCCAGTTCACGGATATCCCCTATCTCCTGTCCAGCGCGTCGTTTGAAGCCAGCGACAAGGTCTGGGAAGAGTGTCGCGCCGATGGCAGCGTTGAATTCAGCCAGTTGGAGGGCTCGGGCCCGAAGTACGACTGTCCCTACTACACGGATCGCATACTCAAGTTTCCAGTCGGTGAGACCACGGTATCGTGGCGCGCCAGTCCGCGCCTGAGCCCGGTGGACGTGTTCAGCACCTTCATTCCGGGCGTTCCATCCGGAGCAAAGGGCGAACCCTGGTCCACCCTGATCCTGAACCTGGCCCGCGAGACCATTCTTTTAACGCTGGACAGTCAAATCAGCGGCTGGCGGCTGTCTCACACCACCTTCGATTTCCAGAAGATCACAGTCATCGACGACATCCCGCCGACCATCACGCCTCTGCCCGGCAGCAATGGCAACGCCGGCGCCGAGCTGGTCGGCGACATTCTGCATGTCACTATCCAGGCCGATGAAATCGGTGGTGTTTCACGCCACCGCTATGAACAAATCCTGCGCACCTTCCTGAACGTGGAGGATGCCTGCGAGCGACCAACCACCCTGGAGATCACATTTCCGGACCCGGCCTTGCGCAGTTTCTGGCCGATCAGTACCGACAGCGAGGACAACAGCTTCGAAGTCACCTGGACGGCTCGTGATCCCGGCCCAAATGCGGATGGTCTGCCGAACGAGACGACCACCACCATGCAAATCGAAGTGGTGGACCTGATGCCGCCGACGCTGATTCCGCCGCCGGATATCGTCGAGATTGACTCAACTCAGGTCACCGATCTGGGCCAGCCGGCGGTGTTCGACCTGGTCGATCTGAACCCCCAGGTCAGCCATGACGCGACACTGCCGCTGGGCCTGGGGCTGCACGAAGTCACCTGGACGGCGACCGATGCGGCCGGCAACAGTGCCTCGGCAATCCAGATCGTCAACATAAAGGCCGACAACATCGAACCCATCGCGCTGGACCAGACCGGCCCCGACCGTGCCGAGGCAGTGTCCTTCGAGCCGACCCCGATCCGCCTGCACGGCTTTGATGCCGATGGCGATCCGCTGCGCTTCAGGATCGAGAGCTCGCCGGAAAACGGCTTCTTCGTCGCGCCGTTGCACCCGTACTTCATCGAGGATTTTCGTATCGAACAGTCGATCACGGATGACGAGCTGAAGGATATCTGCGCCAATGAACACAATTCAAGCGGCTCTTTCCATCTCGAATTTCCATCCGAACCCAGCTACCTGAGCGTGACCGACGACGGGCGGACTTTTGTGGTCGACTCGGGCCACATTAATTGTCGGTCGTCTGCTCCCGTGATGACTCGTGAGGACCGTGTGGCAGTCTTTGACAATCAAGGCACACTGCTCAATTCTCGGGCCCTCGGCCACACAAACCTACGTGACGTGGTGCTTGACCTCGACCGTGACCGCCTGGTCCTGACCAGTTCTGTCAACACGACAACTCCTTCTTCGGTCCGTGTCTGGGACCTGGAACTCAACCAACTTGTGCACTATAGACTGCAGCAACTGAACAACCGCACCGACGGCCAATGCTCCTCAATCTTTGAGGGTTCCTGCTGGATCCGCCAAGCCCACAGCGCGGTGATGGATGACAATGACCTGATCTACGTGATGGACCATCGCGGCTCGATTGCTGTGCTCGACGGCACTTTGCCACCGGATTTCGACTGCGATAGCTCGTGCACGCACTCGCCTTCGTTTGTCAGCGTGCTCGTCCTATCACAACCCGCTCAATTCCAGACACTAAGAGGTAGCGAGCTGGTGTTGGACCAACAGGGTCGGCTGTATGCCGCCCGGCTCAATCGCATCTACCGCTATACATCGTCCTTCGTCGCCGACGACGGTCTCGCCTATCCCGGCACCCTGGATGGCTGGCTGGGTCGCTGCGATATCGATCTGGCACCCGGTGACCAGGCAGTATGCGATGTAACCAACCATCGCTCGCTGGGCTTCTCGTGCACCGATGATTTTTGTCAGGTCGACAGCTCAAACAACGAGACGGTTTGCCCGGGCCAGGAGATTTCTAGTTTCGCCCACACTGGCTGCCAGCCCGGTCAGTTCCTGTCCACACCCAGCGGGCTGGATATCGCACCTGACGGCACAGTTTATGTCGCCGATGGTGGCAACGAGCGCATCCAGCGGTTTTCCACCGACGGATTCTTTGCCGGACAGGCCAAGTCCACCGGCTCGGGAGCAGGCTTTGTGATCGGAGATTTTGGTCGACCTACAAACGTCTCGGCCAACTCCAGCCATTTCTACATTCTCGACCCCAGCACCAACCTGCTGCATATTTCCCTGCTCACGCCCTTTGTCGAAATTGGCCACGACTACGCGGACCTGGTCTACCAGTCCAACAACGAGTTCGCCTGCGAAGACAGTGCCGACTGCATCGACCGCTTCTCGTTCCGGGTCAGCGACGGCGTTCGCGACCCGGACACCGGGCAACCTGAAGTCAGCGCGCCAGCCGAGGTCGAAGTCGAGGTCAGCCGCAATTTCCGGCCGCCTTTTGCCACGCCCGGCATCAGCGTGGTGGTACTGGAAGACACGCCCACGCCCGTGCTCCTGGACGGCAGCGACCCCGACCCGCTGGATACGCTGAGCTTCGCCATTGTCGATGAGCCGAGCAAGGGCGAGGTGATCATCAACGGGCAGGACGCAATCTTCCATCCCGCCCCCAACGCCTGGGGCGCGGACAGCTTCAGCTTTACGGTCAGCGACGGGGTATTCACATCTGCGCCCGAGATCGTTCAGGTCGAGATCATTGAAATCAACGACCCACCGGACATCAGCGTGCCGGATGAGTCCGTTCTTGGCGGCACCGGCTTTCGGCTGCAGCTCGATCTGGCCTTCAGTGATCCGGATCCCGACGAAAGCCACACCGTGGTCATCGACTGGGGCGACGGCACGATCGAGCCGGAAGGCGAGTTCGACGCCGACGGCAACCCGACCGGGCCGATTCTTTCTCACAGCGGCTCTGACTCCGGGCGCATCACGGCATCCCACATTTACCTCACGCCAGGAGAGAAATCGGTCGAAGTCTGCGTGACCGACCGCATGCAACTCGACTCGGACGGCAACAAGATCCCGACCCCGGATCTGTCACTGACGACTTGCGAAAATATCCCGGTTTCGATTGTTGATGGCCTTGATCTTGCGATCAACGCCGAAGCCTCGACCGACGTGACCGTGCCCGGCCAGTTCATCTTCTATGAGTTCCAGGTCGAGAATCGTCAGCCCCAGGCCGGTGCCGGCGTGACCGCAACCGGCATCGAGCTGGCCATCCGCCTCGCCTCGGGCTTTGACCCGTCCAGCATCACTACGCCCGCAGGCTGCACGCGCAGCGGCTTTTGGCTGCACTGCAGCGTCAATGACCTGTCGCCGGGCCAGTCCCAGGCCTTCAGCGTCGGCCTGCAGGTGGCAACAACCACACCCTCCGGTCGCCTGCTGGTGACCGAGGCCGACGCCGTGGTTGACCAGCCCACGATTGAATCGCAAACCTCGCTGCGGCTGCACACCCCGGTATCGCGCCCGGCCGATTTCCAGGTCGGCGCCACCGGTGATGCGCTCAAGGACAAACCCGCTGCCAATCCGGGCGATGGAAACTGTGCGTCGGCTGACGGGGTCTGCACCCTGCGCGCCGCCGTCGAAGAGGCGGCAGCCGCCGGCACACCCAAGGTTATTGCGCTTCCCCATGGGCTGTATCAGCTCGACAGTCCTTTAACACTGAGCGGCAATACTGTGCTGATCGGCAATGGGCCGAGCCAGACTCGTATCCATGGCGCTAACATGTTTAACTACACGATGCAGGTGGCCGGTAGCGGCGACCTGCACCTGGAGAACCTGACCATCAGTGGTCGCGGCTTGCGAATCTCTTCGCAAGGAGAGGCAAACTCGCTGACGACCCGCCGGGTGCGGTTTACCGGCAACTCGCATCCGGGCGGGTTCGGTGGCGCGATTCAGGGCAGTAGCATAAATCTCGATATTCGCGACACCACCTTCGATAGCAACAGCACCGACGTCGACGGCGGCACCCTGGCTTGCTTCTCGTGCAGTGGTGTGATGGAGAATGTCACCGTGACCGGCGGCAGGGGCGGCGGTCTGTTCTTCGCCGGTGCCGGACAGGTGGACCTGAGGCATATGACCATCGTCAATACGGGCGGCGGCCAGGGCTGGAGCTTGCCGGCCGGCGGAGCATTGCATGTCTACGACGAAATGACCGTCACCCTCGCCAATTCGGTACTGGCCGGCAACTACCGCCGGGGCGATCATGAGGCCGTCAACTGCGCAGTCGGGGATGACGCCAGCCTCGTATCACTCGGCAACAACGCCTTCGGCGACCTGGACGGCTGCGACCTGACGCTGGAGGCCAGCGATATCCTGATCAACAACGCCCGCCTGATGCCGCTAGCCGCCGGACGGGATGGCCTGCCGGTGAGAAAACCCAGAGCCAACAGCCCCCTGATCGACGCCTTCAACGACTCAAGCTGCCTGGCCACCGACGCCCGCGGCATCGAACGACCCCAGGACGGCAATGAAGACGGCCAGGCGGCCTGCGATATCGGCGCGGTCGAGCGGCGGACTGACCGAATCTTCCGGGATCGTTTTGGGCTCTTC
>PWJA01000140.1 GCA_003560975.1 Gammaproteobacteria bacterium | reverse complement strand
TGAGATGGCGGAGACGAGGGGGTGCTGGTTGATGGTTCGAGCCATGTCGCTAATCCTCCCAGATAGTGCGTAACTGGCCAGAAAAGTCCCGTCAGGCGGGGGTTCGAAGCCAAACCATAATCCAGGCGTAACCATAATGCAACGCACAATTCACATTTTGGCAGGAATTTGCTGTATTCGGCCGCGCGTTGACCGGAGATCGGAGCCAATAGCGCGGGAGACGGCGGTACGGCGCAAAAAGGCGAGTCGCTCGACTCGTGCGGCGAACAACCCCGGTTGTCCGCCGCACGGTCTTTTCCCTCTAGTTGCTTCGCCTGCAGGAGACGCGAACCCGGTCGTTCGCCAGAACTTCCCAGTCGCACTCCAGTGTGCCGCTCGCGGAAATCCAAGCTACCAGGGCCTGGGCCGCCCCGGCCGATTCACCGCCAAACTCCCAGCCGCCGACAACCCCCGGATCCACCCGCGCCCCGGAACTCGGCGAAAAGGTGATCGCCAGTCCGTCCCCGTTCGCGTCCACAGCGCTGACGGAAAGAATTTCACCGGTTCGGCTGAAGGTAACGAAGAGCTTTGAGCCATCGGCATACACCACCTGGCTGCTGAGCACCGTGGATCTCGATGTGCCCAGCTCCTGTCCGGACCAGGAGACAATCCGACCAATACTGAAACCCAGCGACTGGCTCAGCGTCGATGCGGTCGGAAAATAGCCCTGCACCAGGCTCTCATTGAGCAACGCCTGCAGCAAAGCAGGACTCAGCATGCCGTTGGAAAGATCGTCGACGACGGAATGGGCAGTACCCAGACCCCAGCGAGTCACGCCGTCGGAGTTTCTGGCATTCGAAACCACCACCGTGTTACCTCCTTCGATGGTCGCGGCAAACACCTGGTTCTCGTGGTCGCTCAGGGCGCGCGGCGCGGCCTGCGGGGTCCAGGCGTTGGAGGCCGAGTCCCATCTGAGTACCCGGGAGAACTTGCGCGTGGCGCCGGAGTTGCGGTTGGATACGAACACCAGGCCCTGATGCGGCGCGTTCAGCGCCACCTCGGCGAAATCGGCCTCCTGGTGACAATGATCGCAAAGGACCCAGATGCCGTCTGCCTTGGCCGCGATGGAAAAACCCACCAACCAAAGCAAACCGATGAAGCGAAACAGTTTGTTCATGACAGTCTCCACAACAGAAGTTAAAAAAACAATCGATGATTCAGGCCTTCCGACCTGATGGAAACCGTACCCATTGGACGATTCACCGCGCACTGGGCGTTCGCCGACTCTGCGTGTAGGAATCGGACGCTTCCTCCGGGTGATCTGAATCGTCCACCGGCGGCCGGGTTGCCCGGCCCCGGTCAACCGGTGTTCTGCAAACCCTGGGCGATGCCGTGGACGCAGGCGATCAGGGCCTGCTCCAGGTTCTTGTCCTCGCGATCGCCGGCGCGCCACTGCCGGAGCAGATCGACCTGGGTGAAGCTCATCGGATCCACGTAGGGGTTGCGCAGCAGAATCGAACGCCGCAGGGTGGGATCGCGCTCGAGCAGATGGTTCTGCGCCTTGACCCGGCAGATCATCCGCTCGGTGCGGCGAAACTCCTCGGCGATGACGGGAAAATAGCGCTTCTCGAGATCACCGGCCAGCCCGGCGTACAGGGCCGCGATGCCCAGATCGGACTTGGCCATGGCCATTTCGGCATCCTGGAGCAGGTTGGAAAAGAACAGCCAGCGGTCGTTGAGATCGCGCAGATGTTCCAGCCCGACCGCCTCGGCCAGGGCCTCCAGGCCGCTGCCCAGACCGTACCATCCGGGCAGGCTGTGGCGGCTCTGGCCCCAGGCGAACACCCAGGGAATGGCGCGCAGTCCGTCGATGCCGCTCTTTTTCTGGCGCGAGGCCGGGCGCGAGCCGATGCGCATGCGCTCGATCACATCGATCGGCGTGGCCGCGCGGAAATACTCGGCGAAGGTCGGGTCGGCGTAGACCAGGTCGCGGTAGGTCGCACGGGAATGCTCGGCCAGGCGCGCCATGAGCGCCCGGTCGTCGTCGCGCTCGGCGACCCGGTCCACGCCGAGCGTGGCCTTGATCACCGCGCCGGCGGTCTGCTCTAGGTGACGCCCGGCAATGGCCCGCAGCGCGTATTTGCGGTGGATGACCTCGCCCTGCTCGGTCATGCGCAACCGTCCGGCCACGGAACCCGGCGGCGAGGCCAGGACGGCGCTGTGGGTCTTGCCGCCGCCGCGGCCGATGGTGCCGCCGCGGCCGTGGAAGAACACGACCCGCGTGCCGTGCTCGGCAAACAGCGCGGTCAGACGGGACTGGGCATCCTGCAGCGACCAGCGCGAGGCCACCATGCCGCCGTCCTTGTTGCTGTCGGAATAGCCCAGCATGATCATCTGGCGGTTGCTTCGCGCCTGGAGCAGCGCGGTCCAGGCTTCGAGTTCGAGCAGGCCGGTCATGACGCGCTCGGCGGCCTGCAGATCGGACACGGTTTCAAACAGCGGCACCAGGTCGAGCCGGCCGTCCTCGATGCCGGCCACCCGGGCCATGAACCAGGCCGCCAGCACGTCGTCGGCGTTACGGCTCATGCTCACGATCAGGGTGGCGATGGCGTGCGCGCCGAACCGGTAGTGGGCCGTGGCCGCGGCTTCGAGCAGAAGAAACACCGGATGATCGTCGGCGACCGCTTCATGGCCCTGCTTCAGCGCCTCGATCAGGCGCCGGGTCCGCTCTTCCGGCGCCCGCTCGGGCCAGTCGGCATCGTCGAACTGGCGGGCCACGGCTTCGTGCAGGTCGCCGGAATCGATGCGCAGGTCCAGCGCGGCCAGGTGAAAGCCGAAAATGTCCACCCGGCGGCGCAGGCGCTGGACCGGAAACAGCCCGGCCCGCTGCCCCTGGTGGCGCTGCAGGCTGTCGATGATCAGGTCGAGGTCGTCGCGGAACGGCTCGGCGCCCTCGTAGCCGGCCCGATGCTCGTCCAGAGTGCCGCGCAGGCGCGCGTCGATGAAGCACAAGAACACCCGGTACGGCATGTCGGCATGGCGCGCCGGCACGGCCTTGTCGACCTCCGGCAGGCGGCGACGGTACTCGGCAATGCGTTCGGCCACCTCCGCGCTGATGCCGACCCGGCCCTCGCTCTGGCTGAGCAGACGATTCAAACGCCCGACCTCGCGCCGGTAGTTGGCGATGACCTGGCGGCGCTGCTCGGCCAGGGTATCGAGCACGGTGTCCGGGCCGACGTTGGGATTGCCGTCCATGTCGCCGCCAACCCAGGAGCCGAACCGCAGCACCGTGGGCAGCGCGCCCGGCCAGACGTCGACTCCGTACGCCGTGGCCGCCGCCTCGGCGATGCTTTCGTGCAGGACCGGGGCAATCCGGTACAGCGTGTTGGCCAGGTAGAAGTGGGCGTGCTCGGCCTCATCGGCCACGGTCGGGCGCTTGTGCGACTGCTCGGCGGTCTGCCAGGCGATGGTCTGCTCCATGCGAACCCGGTCGATCAGGCGCTGGACTTCGGCGGCCGGCAGACTGGGATCGAGACGCTGGACCAGGTAGCGCGCCATGCGCTGCTCCTTTTCCAGAATCGAGCGCCGGGTTGCCTCGGTGGGATGGGCGGTAAACACCGGCTCGATGAGCAAGTCGTCGAGCAATTCGCGCACCTGCCCCCAACCGATGCCGGCCTTCTCCAGTCGGGTAAACACATCGACCAGGCTGTCGGGCTGCAGGCCGGCGCCGCTTTTCTGGTACTCGCGCCGGCGCCGGATCCGGTGGACCTGCTCGGCCAGATTGACCATCCGGAACCAGGCCGCGAATCCGCGCACGAAATTGGTCGCGGCGGCGTAGTCGTCGAAGCGGCACAGGGCTTCCAGGCCCGCACCGGAACCCGGCTCGGTGCGCCGGTCGATGGCCTCGGAGCGGGCCTGCTCGACGCGCTGAAACAGGGCGTCGCCGCACTGTTCGCGCAAAAGATCACCGATCAGCCCGCCGAGCAGGCTGACGTCGTCGCGCAAGGCTTCGTGGCGAGTCGGAAAATCAATCTGGTCGCGCTTCATGGCTGGATTCCCTTCAATCAAGCCCGCATCTTAGCGCAGTGCACTACATGGCTTCGCAAAACGCTCTCCGGGCCGATGCTACCGTTGCCGGCAATCAGGCCAGCATCCGGGAATTCATCGCATCGTGCAAGCAACGCCATGGTTTATCGTAGCCCTCGTACTCGGCCTGTCCGTCCACCTCCCCGCTGGAGCTGAACCACCCATGCTGATCGACGATTTTTCCAGCAGCGACGGCCGTGCCGTCATCGGCAGCCAGTGGCGCGGTTTCAGCGACCGGGTCATGGGCGGGCGCTCGGATCTGCAGGTCGGGTACCACCGCGACGGCGAGCAGACCGTACTGCGTCTGCGCGGCCAGGTCCGCCTCGACAACAACGGCGGATTCATCCAGGCCCGGTTGCCGCTGCGCGCGGACGACGCGCCGTTCGATGCCTCGGATTACAGCGCCATCCGGGTTCGCGTACGCGCGGCACCGGGGCCGTACTACCTGCACCTGCGCACCCGCCACACCGCGCGGCCATGGCAGTACTACCGGGCCGCACTCGACGTCGGCCCGGAATGGCGCGACCTGACCGTCCCGTTCAGCGCCTTCGAAGGCCGCTCCATCCGCCACGACCTGGACGCAACGACCCTGCGCAGCCTCGCCGTGGTCGCCTACGGCGAAGCCTTCGAAGCCGACATCGAAGTCGCCCGCATCGAACTGATCCGCGACTGATCCGCTGGCGAGGAACTGCGGCTGCAAGCGGCCTTCGCTGGTTCAGAGCTGCGCTGGCTACAGGATGTGAATTATGTGATAGTCTGTCCAGGAACTCACCCTTGAGAAACCCATCATGACCGAGCGCGTCATACCGGCTGCATCCTTGTTGCGGCGTCTCAAGCCGTCGTCCGAGCTGGAGACCGTGCCGGTGTCGCGCCTGGCACGGAAGGGAACCGAGCTGCTGTCCCGAATCACCGAGACGTCCGAGGCGGTTGCGGTTCAGGTCCAGGGGGTCGGGTCCATGGTGACGCTGTCGCGCCGCCAGTACGACGAAATCGTGGCCCTGGTGGATCAGCTTGGCGCCATTCCGCAAGACGATGGTTTTGGCGAAGCGCTGGGCGCGCGATTCGATGCCCTGGTCGAGCGCATGAACCAACCCGGTGCCGATCAGACCACGGATGAGGCGCTGTTCGGCGACGTGGAGCATCTGAACAGGAGTTACCGGCCCGGCGCCACCGAGACGGAGACAGGTTGATCATCGTCCTGGCCGGGGTCAACGGCGCCGGCAAAAGCTCCATCGGCGGGTCGGCCCTGCGCGCGAGCGGGCAGGACTGGTACAACCCGGATGAAGTCGCTCGTGACCTGCACCAGCGCTACCCGAATCGACCGCTCACCGAAATCAACGGCGCGGTCTGGCGGGAGGGCCTGCTCCGCCTGCACCGGGCCATCCAGAACGATACGAACTTCGCCTTCGAGACCACCCTGGGCGGCAACACCATCACCGCCGCCCTGCTTGACGCCATTGCCGCCGGCATTCGGGTCGACGTCTGGTACTGCGGGCTGGCGTCGGTCGAGCTGCACGTTCAGCGCGTAGCCGAGCGCGTCGGGCGCGGCGGCCACGATATCCCCGAAGCCTTGATTCGGCAACGCTTCAAGCGCTCGACTCGCAACCTGTGCCGGCTGACTCCGGGTCTGCATCAACTGGCCGTTTTCGACAACAGCCTGCCGCTGGACGGCTCCGGCAAGCCGCGGCTCGAAAAGCTGATCCACTGCCGCGACGGCCAGCTGATTCGCTGCAAGACGGTCGACATGCCGAACTGGGCCAAGCCCGTGGCAGCGGTGTGTCTGCAGCACTGCCGCAGCTGAGGACCGCTCGGGCGTGCTCAGGCGCTGGGCCTAAACGCCGGGAACGCCGCTGGAACGCATTCACATCGGGGCCAGCAAGCGCGACGTGCCCGGCCAGTCGCTGATCAGGGCGTGGCTGGTCGAGGACGTCGAGCGCCATCGGCGCTGAGCCCTCCGCCGGATCGATTCACGTCTCCTCCGCGCCGCCCCGAAACGGGCTGCCGCCCACGACAATCGCGCCCTTGAGGACGCTGCGCCCCGAGCCGGCGACATCGCGAACGATCTGCAGCAGCATCTCGAAATCCGCCTCGTCCAGGGCCGGCCCGGACGGCGGCACATCGAACACCAGCACCTGGGCGCGCTCGCTCGGCGCTTCCGGGCCGAACAGGGCATCGCCCAGGGCGTCCCAGTTGGCCCCGAACCACGCATCCAGCCCCAGCGCCCGGGCCATCGCCGCCATCAGATCATCCTTGTCGGCAATCGCGGTGAAGTCGACCCGCACCGGTTCATAGCCGATCTCGGCCAGCCGCGCCGGCAGCGCGTCCTTCACCCCGGCTTCGGGCAAACACAGCACCGCCGTATCGCCGGCCAGCCAGTCGGCGAGCCGCCCTTGCCAATTCCTGGAACCCCTCATCGCATTCTCCGAAAACTTCGATAGTGGTCGGCAGTGTAGAAGATCTCGCCGTCGCGCCGATCACCAGGCGCTGCGGCCCGTTGCCACATGGGATTGATGCATCGGGAACGCATTCGAGATCATACCTGCCCCGGCTTGAGCGTTTGACTCAAAATGTATATCTTTGTAATATACAAAAATGATGGACTGGCGGCGAATCACAGGCTTTCAGTGGGATCCTGGCAATGCCCGAAAAAATATCGACAAACACGGCGTCAGCCAGGCGGAAGCCGAGTCGGTCTTTTTCAACCAACCATTGCTGGTCGTTGAGGACGCTGCCCACAGCCAGCAGGAGCAACGCCTGCATGCGCTGGGCAAGACGCATGACCACCGCCTGCTCCACCTGAAATTTACGTTGCGCAACGACGCCACGCTGATCCGCGTGATCTCCGCCAGACCGATGCATCGCAAGGAGCGAGACATTTATGCCCAAGCCCAGCAAGGATCGACCGAAATTCAGGACAGAAGCTGAAGAACGCGAATACTGGGAATCCCACGACTCCAGCGATCAGGTCGACTGGAGCCAGGCGCGGCCGGTCCGCCTGCCGGCCCTGAAACCCTCGACCAAAACCATCTCGCTTCGCTTACCGGAAACGCTGCTCGAGCGCATTCGCATCGAGGCCAACAAGCGCGATATGCCCTACCAGTCGCTGATCAAGGCCTGGCTGGCCGAGGACGTCGAGCGCCATCGGCGCTGAGGGCGAAGGCCAGGTGCCCTTGCCAATTCGTCAAACCCCTCATCGCATTCTCCGAAAACTTCGGTAGTGGTCGGCGGTGTAGAAGATCTCGCCGTCGCGCCCGATCACCAGACGCTGCGGCCCGGCGTGCGAAATGCCCGGCGTGCGGATCACATACTCGCGGTAGTGGCCGCCGGGACGGTCGGGCAGGCGGCGCTCGCGATTGTGAAACACCCCGCCGTCGTTGCGGTGCGGATCGCGCTGGCCGCGCTCGATGCGCGCCAGGACCGGACCCAGATCGACATCCCCGCGCCAGGCGACCCGACCGTCCAGATCCCGCACCTCCACCCCGCGCACCACCAGCGCCGCATCACCGGTCAGCGCCGCCTCGTCGCCCGCCGCCGGCCACCACGCCTGCTCGGCCAGATGCTCGTACCCGGTCACCAGCAGCCAGGCCGCCAGCACGATCAGCAGAACCTTTTTCATGCGCCTCAAGCCTCAGATTTCACGCGCCACCTCACATCACCCCGGAACCAGCGCCCCGCCCCTACTCGCCGACCGTACCGGAAGCTTGCGATGAGTGCCAGTTTTTCCT
>PWJA01000080.1 GCA_003560975.1 Gammaproteobacteria bacterium | reverse complement strand
TGTCGGCCGGAATGGCGTAGGGCGCCGAACCATCGGCAGATGCCGCGCACAGGTTGTTGGCGCCGGCCGGCGTGGCCGCATCGACGTCGATGCGCAGCATCTTGCCCAGCAGCGCCTTGGCCGAAGTCGTGGTGTGGTTGCCACACGCCTCAAGGTGGGCCGGATCCAGGGTCTGGCCGCGATCGCAGGGATCATTTCTGTCGCCGCCGTCGCCCATGCCGATCCAGAGATGCCCGTCGGGTCCGAAATGCAGATCGCCGCCGTTGTGGTTGTTGAAATCCTGCGGAATTTCCAGCAGCACCTCTTCGGAAGTGGCCGGCATCGTGGCGGCGGACGGGTCCGGGCTGGTGAAGCGCGAGATGCGCGTGATCAGGTGTACTGGTCCACCCGGATTGCCGTTGTAGGTGTACTTGACGTACAAACGGCCATTGGCAGCGTAGTCGGGATGAAAGGCAATGCCGAGAAAGCCCCCTTCGCCGGTCGTGTCGACGGCGCTGGAGACGTCGAGAAACGGGGAAACCAGAACCTGGTTGTGACCGTCGACGATTCGGATCCGGCCGTCGCGCTCGATGACGAAGCGGCGGCCGCTGCCGTCGCCGGCATGCCGGACGCCGACCGGAAAGTCGAACGTGGCGCCGCCGAAGGCCGGCTCCAGCTCGACGTCGCCGGCCGCCCGGGCCTCGATCGCCGCCAGAGTCAGAATGAGAAGCAAAACGCAGGGAAGGAGTCTGGGAGTCATGGCATGAACTCAGGTTCGATTGGCCCCCCGACGTCGAGAATGGTACTACGGAAGCCGGCCCCCGTTTCAATCAGGCAGGCGCGGCCGCTTGATTTCGGATAGCCTATCGACGTCATTCCAAGAGGGAAGCGTCATGCTCGAGTTGATCACTGCCGCCAACGGCTGGCTGAACGGCATTGTCTGGGGACCTCCGTTCATGATTCTGCTGGTCGGGACCGGGGTGTACCTGACCGCGCGTCTCGGTTTTTTCCAGTTCCGCCACCTCGGACATGCCTGGAAACACAGTTTCGGCCGCATGTTCCGATCCAGCGCAAAGGACGAGACCGGCGCGATTTCGCCTTTCCAGGCGGTCACGGCGGCCATGGCCGCCACCATCGGCGTCGGCAACATCGCCGGGGTCGCCACGGCCATCGTGCTCGGCGGGCCGGGGGCGGTGTTCTGGATGTGGATGGTCGCCCTGGTCGGTATGGCGACCAAGATGGCCGAGGCCACGCTGGGCCTGAAGTACCGCCACGTCGACGCCGACGGCCACATCTCCGGCGGGGTGTTTTACTACATCGAAAAAGGCCTGGGCCCGCAGTGGACATGGCTGGCGGTGCTGTATGCCTTCCTGGCCGGCCTGGCCGCCTTCGGCATCGGCAACATGGTTCAGTCCAACACCCTGGCCCAGTCGGTGGCTACCGGATTCGGCATCCCGACCTGGGTCACCGGCCTGGTCCTGGTGGTGCTGGTCGGCGCGGTCACGCTGGGCGGTATCAGCCGGATTGCCGTGACTGCCGAGAAGATCGTTCCGATCATGGCGGTGGCCTACCTGGCCGGCTCGCTTGGCATCCTGGCCATCCACATTACCGAAGTTCCGGCCGCGCTCGGCATGATCGTCCAGCACGCCTTCCAGCCGATGTCGGCGGTCGGCGGCTTCGCCGGCGCGTCGATGGCCATGGCGATCCGCTTCGGCATTGCCCGGGGCATTTTTTCCAACGAAGCCGGTCTCGGCTCGGCCTCCATTGTCCACGCCCAGGCCCGCAATCACCCCTTCCGCCAGGGGTTCTGGGGCGTCTGGGAAGTGTTCATCGACACCTTGGTGGTGTGCACCATGACCGCGCTGGTGATCCTGGTCACCGGTGTACTCGGCAGCGTCGATGAAACCGGCCAGGTCGTTACCGGGGCGGTGTTGACCAGCCAGGCCTTCACCCAGGGACTGCCCGGCGTGGGCGGCTACGTGGTTTTGCTGGCGATCGTGTTTTTTGCCTACACCACCATGCTGACCTGGAACTTCTACGGCGAGAAGAGCTGGGAATACCTGTTCGGTCGGCGCGTGGTCGTGCCCTATCGCATGCTGTTCCTGGTGTTTGTGTTTCTCGGTTCGGTCGGCGCCCTGGAGCTGGTCTGGGACGTTGCCGACACCTTCAACGGGCTGATGGCCGCGCCCAACCTGGTCGCACTGATCCTGCTGGCCGGCGTCATGGCGCGCGAGAAGCTGGATTACTTCAACCAGCTGCGCGATCGCAACGGCTCGAAATAAGACCAATTCAGTCTGGAATTTCCGTTGTGGTCGCGTTAGGCTTGTCGGTCGAACGAGAGAAGAGTGTTTCGGGGAATGAGTGAAACCAACCAGAACGTGCTGAAAATGCGCGTACTGCAGGACACGCGCAGGCGGCCTTTGCGGGATTTGCGCATCTCGGTCATGGACCGGTGCAATTTCCGCTGCCCGTACTGCATGCCGGAAGACAAGTACGACCGCAATTTCCAGTTCCTGCACAAAAACGAGCGCCTGTCGTTCGCCGAAATCGTGCGTCTGGCCCGGCTGTTCGTCGAGCGCGGCGTGACCAAGCTGCGTCTGACCGGCGGCGAGCCGCTGCTGCGACGCGATCTGGTCGATCTGGTCGGTGAGCTCAGCCTGATCGACGGCGTCGAGGATCTGGCCCTGACCACCAACGGCATCATGCTGCCGCAGCACGCCGCCGCCCTCAAGGCCGCCGGTCTGGACCGGGTCACGGTCAGCTTCGATTCGCTCGATCCAGACATTTTCCGCATGCTCAGCGGCGGGCGCGGCAGCCCCGAACAGGTGCTCGACGGCATCGACGCCGCGGTCGAGGCGGGCCTGACCCCGGTCAAGATCAATACCGTCGTCCAGCGCGGGGTCAACGATGAGACCATCCATACCCTGCTGGAACGCTTCCGCGGCACCGATGTGGTCGTGCGTTTCATCGAGTTCATGGACGTCGGCACGCTCAACGACTGGGATGAAAACCAGCTCGTGCCGTCGGCCGACCTGCTTGAGCGCATCCAGCAACGCTGGCCGATGGAACCGCTGGACGCCAACTACCGCGGCGAAGTCGCGCAGCGCTATCGCTATGCCGACGGCCAGGGCGAAATCGGCTTCATCAGCTCGGTCACCCAGCCGTTTTGCGGCGACTGCACGCGCGCCCGGCTGTCGTCGGAAGGCAGCCTCTACACCTGCCTGTTCGCCAACCGGGGCACCGATCTGCGCGGTCCGCTGCGCGAAGGTGTCGACGACGCCACCCTGGGCCAGATCATCGACGGCATCTGGCGCAAGCGCAGCGACCGCTACAGCGAGCTTCGCACCCAGCTCAGCGGCGAGCGCGAAAAGATCGAGATGTACTACATCGGCGGTTGAGTCGCATGCTTCAGTCAGCTGCTTCGAAACGGGAGCGGAAAATCCGGTCGTTTACCTCGCCGATAAAGCCATCCCACAGACCGATGAAACCGGCCGCGCCGGCCACGGTGACCTGACCGTCCGGCGCGATGGCGCAGCGCGAGACGGTTTCCGGCGGTGACGGCGGAGTGATATTCGTAAAGCTTGTCCCGCCGTTGCTCGAGGCCATGACGCGACCGGTAGAGCCGCTCAGTGGCTGGCGCTCTCCGACCACCACGATCAGATTGCCGCGCATGCAAACCCCGCGCGCCCAGGTGCCGGTGCCGCCGGTACCGATGATGTCGGGTAGCTCGTGCGCCTGGTAGTTGCCGGCGTCATAGGGGTCTCCGCTGCTGACATAGATCATGCCGGTGTTTGTGTCCTGGTTGACACCGACGGCCACCACCCGGTCATTGTTCGCCGCGATACCCCACATCTCGCCGTCGAAGCTCGGGTCAAGAATGACCTCGACCAGATCCCAAGGCTGGGCGCTGGAGTTTCTCGGTGGTAAAAACACTTTCGGCGGCACGTTGATCCGGCTGCCAGCGGCATAAAAGCCGTCGTTGTGAACGATCATCTGGGTGAATTGGTCCAGCGAGGCGGAAGGGATCGTCCAGTTCGAGGCCGCCGGTGGCGTTGTCGGGCTGGGCCGAAACAATTTGTCGAAGCCGGTCAGGGACTCAGCCAGGCTGCGTCCGTCGCTGAGTTCAGCGTAGTTACCCACAGTGAACTGGCGACCTACCTGGGGAGTGGCGACCAGTATTGTCGTTGTTGGGTAGGGCATCGTGCCCCCAGTATTGACCCGCAACACTCGGTTGTTGGAACCGAGGCGCGTGTCCACGCCTCCGGCGTACAAAGCGCCGTCGTGCCCACGCACGATGGCGTTAACGCGAAACTCGCTCAGCGTGTCGGCGGGGTTCGTCGTCACCTTCTGCCAGGTCGGGCCGCCGTCGAAGCTCACGTAGAGTCCTGTGCCATTCTGAGTCGTACCGCAACCCACCCAGAGGGTACCGTCTGGATCTCGATGCAGGGCGTCGGTGCGCGAAAATCCCGGGCAGGGGTGGGTATGGACGACCCATTGGCCCGCCGCAGCGGCGGGGTGGGGCAGAACAACAACCAAGGCCAGGACGGCCACGGTGATGAAAATCAGGTATGCAGACTTCATGAGCGCTTTCCCCTGCGTTAAATCCACAGCCCGGCACAGTGCCGACCAGGATCCCGATCTTGGCGAGTTCGCTCGTGGCTAAGTTGATGGCAAGTTGAAAGTTCGTTGAAAACAGCCGAAAAGGGGCTGCTTCTGACGATCAGCGTCAAGGAACGCTGAGTACCTGCCGCAGGCTGCGGGTTTGCTCGATCAAGGGAAAAAAGCCTTGTTCACTGGCCATCTGGTCCACCCACTCCAGCCTTTCTATGGCCAGTGCCGGCTCGCTGACGCGGCTGCGCAGCAGGGCCAGTTTCAGCGTCTGTTCGGCATCGGGTGACTGCTCGAGCAGCGCTTCGGCCCGCCCGATGGCATCGGCCGCATCGGTCAGCCGGTTCTGTTCGACGAACGATTCGGCCAGCACCATCAGCGCGTCGATCTGACGATTGACGCTGCGAATCTCGCCGAATCCGACGACCAGATCGCGCGCCGTCTGCTCGGCGCTGACCGGGCGACCCATGGCCAGGTCGACCCGGGCCAGGTTCAGACGCGAGACCAGAAGATGGTTTTCGGCACCAATGGCGGCCATCAGATCGTAGGCCTGGCTGAACTGGCTGCGGGCGGTGGCGGTGTCCTTGAGCAGCAGGGCGCGCTCGCCAAGCACGGCGTGATAGACCGAGATTTCCGCCGGATCCTCGATCTCCAGGGCCTCGATCCGGGCCACGATGGCGTCGAGTTCGTCGATCCGGCCCATGCTGATCAGAATGGCACCCAGCGTGGTCAGGGCCCGGGTCTGCATCAGCGTGGCGCCCTGGCTGGCAAAGGCCTCGGCCGCCTGTTCGATGCGGAATTCGGCGTTGAGCAGATCGCCGCGGCGGCGGTGCAGCACGCCCAGGTTGTACGACACCCGGGCGATATCGGTCTGGGCGCCGAGCAGTTCGAACAGTCCCAAGGACTGCTCGGCCAGTTCAATCGAGCGCGTCCAATCGCGACGATCACCGGCGATGCCGGCCAGGTTGCCCAGCGCCATGGCCTGGCCGCGCAGGTCTCCGACATCGGTGAAGGCTTCCAGCGCGCGCTCGAAGATCGGTTCCGCGTCGATCAGTCGTCCGCCACGCGCGAGCAGCGTGGCATGGTTGATCAGCGCCGCGCCTTCGCCCTGGCGATCGCCCAGGTTGCGGAAATGGCGCGCGCCGCGCTCGAAGTGCTCGATTGCAGCCTCGGTCTGGTTCGCCCGCATCAGGGTGATGCCAAGCTGAACGATGCTGCGGGCCTGGCGACCCTGGTCGCCGAGTTCGGCAAAGTGGGCCACCGCCTGTTCCAGCACCGCCAGTGATGCCTCGATGCGACCGGCCCGGTCATGAATGGCGCCGGCGACCATAAGCGATTCAGCCTGGCCGGCCGGATGGGGGATGACCTCGAACAGGCTCAGTGCCAGCTCCGCCGACTGCAGCGCCGGCCCCAGTTCACCCTGCTGGAACTCCACCCTGGCCAGCGTCAGGTGGGCCCAGGCCAGTTCGGCATCGCTCAGCGCTTCGTCCAGCTCGAACAGATCATCCAGCGCCCGGCGCGCTTCGTCCAGGCGACCGAGTTCGATCAGGGCACCGGCTTCGGCCAGCAGGGCGCCCGGCAACAGCGTCTCCAGGTCCTCTTCGGTGGCCAGCAGTACCGCCATGCGGGCGGCGTCGAGGCGCTGCTCATGATTGCGTTCGGCCTCGGCCAGCTGCGCCGTCAGCAGGGCCACGCGCGGGTCGCGAGGGCGCTGCAATCGGAGTGAATCCAGGGCTTCGTGGGCCGCGCGCAGGCGGCCGGCGCGAATCAGCGTATCGACCAGGCGCCGGCTGCTTTCCGGTTCCGGATAAAACTGGGTCAGCGCCTGCAGGCTGTCGGCTGCGCGTTCGAAATCGAAATCCAGCGCCGCCGCCGTGGCTTCCAGTTCCAGACGATCACGGCGCGGCCACAGCCGGGTCTGGGTCAAGGCTTTCTCGCTGGCGCTGCGGGCCGCATTCCAGTCGCCCCGGCTCATCCAGGCCAGGGCTTCCAGATGATCCAGGCGCGGGTTGTCCGGTTCATCCATCCTGGCTTGAGCGATTTGCGCCAGGGCCGCCTCTGCACGGTTGCGCTGCAGGGCTTCCAGCGCACCGAAGTAGGCGCGCTGACTGCCGGGCAGCCGCGGCAGGCGGGCGCGAATGGCCGCGCTGTCGGCGCCGGGCGGGGCCGCGAAACCGAGGCGGTCGCGGATGGCAGCGGCCATGTCGATGCTCAGTGCCGCGACATCCCAACTGCCCAGGCCGGATTCCAGGCTGGTCACGATCTCGCCCGAACCCGGTCGGCGCAGGCTGGCCAGCAGGCGTGAGCCGTCGACCCCGGCGGTCAGGTAGCGGCCCTCGACAAGGAAGTCGATATCGGTCAGCTGCGATTCGTCGGCAGCGCCGGCGGCGTCAACGACCAGCACCCGAAACCCGCCGAGCTCGACCAGGGCATGGCCCAGGTAGGTTTCCAGGGCCGGGCCCAGCCAGTTCAGCTCAGGATCATCGCTGGCGTTGACCATCTGGGCCACGGCCAGGGTGGGCAGGCGCTCGCCGACGAGACTGGGCTGGCTGCGCTGCGCTGTCCAGTAGGTGGCGACCAGAACGACCAGCACCAGGGCCCCCAGCGCAGGCCATGGCCACAGGCGCAGCGCGGCCGGCGACAAGGCCGGCTGGAACTCGGCTTCGGTGGGCTGGGGTATCGAGCCGCCGGCTGGCGCTGCCAGCGGACGCTGCACATCGGCAATGAACTGGTAGCCCAGGCGGCGGCGAGTGGCAATCAGGTGCGGCTCGCTGGTGCAATCTCCCAGCGCCTGGCGCAGTTCCTTGATGGTCTGGGCGACCGAGCTGACCGAGGTGGCCTGATGGCCCCAGACCGCATCCAGGAGTTCGTCACGACTGACGACAGACGGCGATTTTTCGATCAGGTAGCACAGTACGGCGAACGTCTGCGGCCGCAGATTGATCGGCCCGTCCGGACCGCTGACCGACTTTTGCTCAGTGTCGACTTCAAATTGGTCGAATGTAATTTTCAAGGCGCTGCTTCGCAAATGTGGGGCGGCGGGTCACTCTCCCGTGATCGCGCGGTCGCGCAACCCAGAACGACTGACAAATGGCAGGAGCTGACCGGGTCGGCTAGAGCTTGCCAGCTTTCGCCCCATTTGTCATGCGCCGGACGTCTACGGCAAGTTTCACGCAATTTTCAACGTGATTTCAAGTTTGACGCTGTG
>PWJA01000018.1 GCA_003560975.1 Gammaproteobacteria bacterium | reverse complement strand
GTCCAAACCCGGTCGAACCCTTGAAGTTGGTCAGCAGCACGACGTGATCGCTGCCCGCCAGCAGGTGATAGTTCCAGCGCAGATGCGGGCTGTCGGTCCACATCGAGTGCGGTCCGCCGTGCATCAGGACGAGCAACGAGTACGTCTGGTCCGGGTCGAAGCCGGCCGGGCGAACCAGCATGTTGTGAATGGAACGGCCTTCCTCGCTGACAAACCAGAAGTGTTCGACCGGCGCCAGATCGAGTCCGGCCATGCCCTCGCCGGTAAAATCGGTCAGGACCACATGCCCACCGTCCTCGAGCTTGACGCGGACCACTTCGGCAAAGCGCGTGGCCTCTTCGTAACTGGCCAGGAGCACGGGAGACGAGTCGGAATCGACGGAAACCGACAGGCTGCCGTAGACGCCGGCTGCCTGCTCGAACGCCGGGCGCGCTTCGCCCCCGCTCGTATCCCCCCGGAAGATGCGGACCCGGCCGGCGTCCTGACCGAGCAGGAAGACCTCGGAGCCGTCCGGGGACAAGGCGTAGCCGCGCACCGACCGCGTCTCCGGCAGAACGATCTCGCGCTGCTCGGTCATCTCGGGCCAGCTCATGGCGTTCAGTCGTGCCGAGTTGAAGACGTATTCGCTGCGCGGCGTGCGCAGCGCGTACAAGGTACTGCCGTCCGGGCTGAACGAAGGATCCGTCCAGCTGTCCGCCCCATCGGGCCGGTCTTCGCCGGTCAGGCGCTCCGGTTCTCCGCCGCTGGCCGACACTCGCCACAGGTCGGTGTGGGTGCGATCGAACGCAAACCGGTCGCGGTTGCGGCTGGCGACGAATATCAGCGCCTCGCCGTCCGGCGCCCAGACCGGCTGCAGCTGGCTGCTGCCGGCGCTGCGAACGCCGTCATAGCCGGGTTGCGCGATCAGGTCGCTGCCGGCCAGAAGATCCACCGCCTCGCGCTGACCGATCGTTTGCACGAACAGGCGCGGCTGGCGATCGTCCAGCCAGGTATTCCAGTTGCGGATCGGAAACCCCGAATAGGTCAGGACGTGATGATCGCGTCCGTCTTCTTCTTCCTGTATGCGCTGGCTGTCGGCGTCGTTCATGGCCTCGCGGTGAACGTTGCTGGTAAACGCGATGCGCTGCCCGTCGGGTGCAAAAACGGGGCGTTGTGCGCCCGTGCTGAGAAACGTCACCGGCCGCGCCTCGCCGCCGACCGCCAGGTCGAGAACGTGAATCTGCGGGGGGTCGTCCTCGCCATCGCGACGGGCGGAAAAGGCGATTCGGCGGCCGTCCGGGCTCCACGCCACGTGCGCTTCGCTGCCGCTACTGAAGGTCAGCTGTCGAGTGGGTTGGCTTTCGTCGGTGTGGAGCAGCCAGAGATTGCTCTCGGCGTCCTCGTCATCGTAGGCGGGGTGGTGCACGCTGACCACGGCCAGGCGACCGTCCGGACTCACTGCCGGCGCTCCCACGCGCGGCATCAACCAGAGATCCTCGTGGGTGATGGTTCGTTTCGGTTCGTCGGCGACCGCTGCGGCGGCGAAAGCCAGGGCCAGGACCGGCAGGCTGAGAAAGCGCACAAAGAGCATGGATGAATTCTTCCTTCGATGATGCGTGACGTGACAGGCTGCCAGTATAAAGAGGCTGTCGGAACACGTTCAAGCGCCGATCCGCGATGATGCCATTGCCGGGCCGAGCGCGCTACAATCGGCGCTTCCGCCCCAACGCCGCGTCCCACCGCAATGCCGAGCTTCGATATCGTTTCCGAAATTGACCACCATGAACTGGCCAACGCGGTCGACCAGGCCAACCGCGAAGTCACCACCCGTTTCGATTTCAAGGGGACCGGTTCGGTGTACGAGCTTGATGAGCAGGTCATCACCCTGAAAACCCAGTCCGAATTCCAGCTCGAGCAAATGCTCGACGTGCTCTACGCGAAGCTCGCCAAGCGCGCCATCGATCTCGAAGCAGTGGACCCGCAGGAGCCGGAAATCCTGGCCCGGACGGCGACCCGCCGCGTTCTGATTCGGGAAGGAATCGACGCCGAAACGGCGCGCAGCGTCGTCAAGCGGATCAAGGGCGAGAAACTCAAGGTGCAGGCGTCCGTACAGGGCGACCAGGTTCGGGTCACCGGCAAAAAGCGCGACGACCTGCAGTCGGTAATCGCCCTGCTCAAGGGGGCCGAACTCGGCCTGCCCCTGCAGTTCCGGAATTTCCGCGACTGACGCTTAGCGGTAGTTGCAGGATTGGGGCAGCATCAGCCGCACTTGGAGTAACCGCAGGCCAGACAGGTCTGACAGCCGTCCAGGACCACCATGGCCTTGGTGTTGCACTTGTAGCACACGCTGGCCGACGCCGGGTAGGAAACCTCGCCGGCGGCAGCGGCACCTTCAGTCAGCGTTTTTTTTTCCGCATCACCGTCTTTTGACCGCGCCTCCCGCGCCTCGACCTCGGCGCGCTTCTGGTCGAGAATGAGCTGCTGCTGCTCACTGAGCTCATCGGGTTCGATCATTCCGATTCGTTTCAGATGATGCTCCACCACGGCCCCGATGTCGGCGACGATGGAAGGAACAAAGCGCCCACCGGGCTTGAAGTAGCCGCCCTTGGGATCGAACACCGCCTGAAGCTCTTCGGACAGGAAGGTGACGTCACCGCCCTTGCGGAAGACCGCCGACATCACCCGGGTCAGGGCCACGATCCACTGAAAGTGGTCCATGTTCTTGGAGTTGATGAAGATCTCGAACGGCCGGCGCTGCTCATGCTCGGTGCCCGCATTCAGCACGATGTCGTTGATGGTGACGTACAGGGCGTGGTCATCGAGCGGCGTTCGAATCTTGTAGGTCGCCCCTTCGAGACACTCCATGCCCTCCGGACGCTCGAGCTTTTCGTGCATGCGGATGATTTCGGCCTTGCGCGCGGTCGGTCTGGCGTCCGCCTCGGCCGCTTCGGAGGCCTTGTCGCGCACCTGGTAGCCCACGATTTTCCTGTCGATTTTCACTGTCATGATCGCCGTTTCCTGCTGATCCTAGAATTTGCCGTAGTAGCCTTCCTTGAGCGCGTCGAACAGGTTCGCCGCGGTGTGCGTCTCACCGTCGTACTCGACCTCTTCGTGACCCTGGAGCTCCACCGCGGAACCGTCGTCTAGCTCGAACGTGTAGGTCGTGGATTCCAGATCCTTGTCGGTGACCAGAACGCCCTGAAACGCCTGCGGGTTGAAGCGGAAGGTCGTACAGCCCTTCAGGCCCTGCTCCCAGGCAAACAGATAGATGTCCTTGAAGTCCTCGTACGGATAGTCCGTGGGGACGTTGGCCGTCTTCGAAATCGAGGAATCGATCCATTTCTGCGCGGCAGCCTGAATGGCGACGTGCTCTTTCGGGGTGATGGTTTCGGCGGTCACGAAATAGTCGGGCAGCTGCTCTTCGGGCGTTTCCGAGTACGGCATCGCCTGGGGGTTGACCAGCGTGCGATAGGCCAGGAGTTCGTAGGAATAAACGCTGACCTTTTCCTTGCTTTTGCGGCCCTCGCGAATCACGTTGCGATTGTAGTGATGAGCAAAGCTCGGCTCAATCCCGTTGGAGGCGTTGTTGGCCAACGACAAAGAAATCGTTCCGGTCGGCGCAATCGAGGTGTGGTGGGTGAAGCGCGCGCCGATCTCGGCCAGTTCGTCGACCAGCTCGGGCGCGACTTCGGCGATCTTTTGCATGTAGCGGCTGTAGCGGGCGTGCAGGATCCGACCCGGAATCCGGTCGCCGACCTTCAGCCCGTCCCGGCGCATTTCCGGGCGCAGGCGCAGCAGCTGTGCGGTGACCTCGAACTCCTCGTTCATGATCGGGGCAGGCCCTTTTTCCCTGGCCAGTTCGCGCGCCGTTTCCCAGCCCGCGACGGCCATCTCGCGGGCGACTTTTTCGGTGAAGTCCAGTGAATCGGCTTGCCCGTACTGCATCCGCAGCATCGTCAGGGCCGAGCCCAGGCCGAGGAAGCCCATGCCGTGACGGCGCTTGTACTCGATCTCGCGGCGCTGCTCGTCCAGCGGGAGGCCGTTGATTTCGACCACGTTGTCCAGCATTCGGGTGAACACCTGAACCGTGCGCCGATAATCCTCCCAGTTGAAGGTGGCCTGATCGGTAAACGGCTGGTCGACAAAGCGGGTCAGGTTGACCGATCCGAGCAGACAGGCGCCGTAGGGCGGCAGCGGCTGCTCGCCGCAGGGGTTGGTGGCGCGAATGTTTTCACACCACCAGTTGTTGTTCTGTTCGTTGATTCGATCGACCAGCACGAAACCCGGCTCGGCATAGTCGTAGGTCGAGGTCATGATCAGGTTCCAGAGGCGCCGGGCCGGAATCGTCTGGTAGATTCTGCAGGCGACCAGCCCCTCTTCGCTGACCACGTAGCTTTGCGTTGCCGGCCAGTCGCGCCACACGACCTGGTCGGGATCGTCCAGATCCACCTCGCCGACCTCGGAGTGCAGGATCGGAAAGGCCAGCGGCCACTGCGCGTCGTCCTGGACGGCGCGGATGAAGTCGTCGGTGATCAGCAGCGAGCAGTTGAACTGGCGCAGAACGCCGTTTTCGCGCTTGGCGCGAATGAAGTCCATCACGTCGGGGTGCGAGATGTCGAAGGTCGCCATTTGCGCCCCGCGCCGCCCGCCGGCCGAGGAGACGGTAAAACACATCTTGTCGTAGATGTCCATGAACGAAAGCGGCCCGGAGGTGTAGGCGCCGGCACCGGAGACGTAGGCGCCCTTGGGCCGCAGAGTGGAGAACTCGTAGCCGATTCCGCAGCCCGCCTTGAGGGTCAGACCGGCTTCATGAACCTTGCCCAGGATGTCGTTCATCGAGTCCCCGATCGTGCCGGAGACCGTGCAATTGATGGTCGAGGTCGCCGGCTTGTGTTCACGGGCGCCGGCGTTGGAGGTAATCCGGCCGGCCGGAATCGCTCCGCGGCGCAGCGCCCAGAGAAACTCGCGGTACCACAATTCCCGTTTTTCGGGCGTTTGCTCGACGTCGGCCAGGGCGCGGGCCACGCGCCGATAGGTGTCGTCGATTTCTGAATCCAGAACCTCGCCCGACTTCGATTTGAGCCGATATTTCTTGTCCCAGATGTCGAGCGACGCTTCCTGGAATGCGATTTCCGGAAGCGCTGCCGATAGTGCTTCTGCCGAAACGCTCATGCCGCAACCTCTTGATTTACCCCGATTGTTCTTACTTATGCACAATTTGCCAACGGATTTTTCCACAAGCTGTTGTGCCCAATTTGCCCCGCTGGCACAACATCTTGTGCTCGGGCCAGTACCTTACGCTCACTTGCCGCTAGAATCAAGCCTCGCGCCGGAGGATCCGATCAATGTTTGAAATCGTGCTGTTTTGCCCGGAGATTCCGCCCAACACCGGCAACATCATGCGCCTGTGCGTCAACGCCCCTGCCCGCCTGCATTTGATCGAACCGCTGGGATTTCGTCTCGACGACAAGCGCTTGCGACGGGCGGGGATGGACTACCGCGAGATCTCGGCAACCCAGGCGCACCGAAGCCTGGACGAGTGCAGGAAAATGCTCGGGGAGCGGCCCTGGCTGGCCTTCAGCAGCCATGCCCTGCGGCTGCACGCCGACTGGTCATTTCGGGGCGACGAGGTGTTGCTGTTCGGGCGCGAGACCTCGGGCTTGCCGCCGGAGGTGATCGACCAGATTGCGCCCGAGCAGCGCTTGCGGATACCGCAGCTGCCGGGCGCGCGCAGCCTGAATCTGGCCAACTCCGTGGCGGTGGTGGTCTACGAAGCCTGGCGCCAGGTGGGCTTTGCCGGCCAGGTCAGTCGGTCTCGGGCTTGAGTTCGCGTTCCATCAGGACCTGGACGCCCTTCCTGGCGTTCCAGCCCTTGAACAGAATGCCGTGGACCTGCTCGGCAATGGGCATGTCGACCTGGTGGCGTTCGGCCAGTCGCATGGCCTCCTCGGCCGTCTTGACGCCTTCCACCACCTGGCCGATCTCGGCGATCGCCTGATCGAGATCCTTGCCTTCGGCCAGGGCCAGACCCAGCTGCCGGTTGCGCGAAAGATCGCCGGTACAGGTCAGGACCAGATCGCCGACGCCGGCCAGGCCGGTCAATGTGAGCGGGCTCGCACCCAGCGCTCGACCCAACCGCATCATTTCGGCCAGGCCCCGGGTGATCAGGGCGGCGCGCGTATTGCCGCCCAGGCCCAGACCGTCGGCAATTCCGCAGGCCACCGCGAGGACGTTTTTCAGCGCCCCACCGAGCTCTGCTCCCGGCAGATCGGCGCTGTAATAAGCGCGAAAACTGTCCCCGTGCAGCAGACCGGCCCAGCGCGCACCGAACTCCGGCGTGGAAGCGGCCACGGTCACGGCGGTCGGCAGCCCCTGGGCGACCTCCCGGGCAAACGAGGGACCAGTGATCAGCGCCAGGGGGATATCCGGCCCCAGAATGTCTTCGGCAACCTCGTGCAGCAGGCGCGCGCTGCCGGGTTCAAAGCCCTTGGTGGCCCAGGCCAGGCCGGTCTCCGGCCCCAGCCGCCCCTGAATTCGGTGCAGGGTTTCGGCGAAAGCGTGCGATGGCGTGACGACCAGAAAGCCGGTCGCACCGGCGCAGGCCTGGTCCAGATCGGCGCTGATCTGCAGTCCGTCGGGGAACTCGATCTCGGGCAGGTAGCGGACGTTGCGGCGGGCGGCACGAGACCTGGCGACGAGATCCTCGTCGATATCCCAAAGCCAGGTCTCCTGTCCGCGCCGGGCCAGGTGCATGCCGAGGGCGGTTCCCCAGGAACCGGCCCCCAGAATCACGATGCGCTCGCTCACGGGCCCTAGTTGACGCTGCCGTCGGAGTCCGCCGGCTGCTGCTGCTGCTGCGCCTCGGCCAGGCGCTGACGGAAGACCGCCTCGAAATTGATCGGCTGCAGCGGCGGCAGGTAAAACCCGCCCGCCGTGATCAGCGTGCCGATTTGTGCCCGGTTGTACGGAAACAGGATGTTCGGGCACAGCACGTTGATGACGTAGGGCATCTGCTCCTCGGTGACGTTGGCCAGCTGGAACAGGCCGCCGTATTGCACTTCGCACACGAAGGCTGTCTTTTCGCCCTGCTTTGCGGTCAGCGTGACGGTGAGAATGACCTCCCAGCGGTCATCCGCGACCTTGTTGGTGCGCTGGGCGAGATTGAGGTTGATGTCGGGCTGGCCGCCGGACTGGTCGAGTTCCTGCGGCGATTTGGCCTCGAAAGACGCGTCCTTGAGGTAAATGTGCTGCATGACCATCTGCATGCCCGAATTGTCGGTGGCGCCCGCCTGGGCGGCGGCGTTACCCGCGGTTTCTTCTGCCATGATGTTCCTTTCTCTACGGTAATAAAACGTTTGTCGAACCTGCCGGCGATCCGGAGACCGGCCGGTCAGCTCGGCGCATCCTGTTTCTTTCGTCCCTTTCCTTTCTTCGACGACTTGTCCTTGTGACGACTGACCGGCTGATTGTCGGCCAGCCACTGATTGAGACCGCCAGCGAGCATATGGACCTGGGAAAAACCGAGCTTGACCAGGCGATTGGCCATTTGCGGCGACACCTGACCGCGCTGGCAGTACAGCAGAACCGGTCGCTCTTTCTGTTTCAACAACTGTTGATTGCCGGCCTCGATACGCGACGGCGGCATATGCATCGCGCCGTTGATGTGGCCCTTGGCAAAATCCGTGCTGTTGGAAACGTCGAGAATCAGCGGATCCTCCCGGTTGATCAGGCGAACCGCTTCCAGCGTCCCCACCTCTTTCCACTTCCGACCCAGACGCGCGACTTCCCAGGCCAGCCAGGCGACCAGGATGGCCACGAACAGGCCGGAAAGCAGCAGGTTGTCGCCGAAAAACTCCAAGAAACGATCCATGCGGGGACTGAACAGGTGAAAGCCGGTCATTATCGGTCATTACGGGGTGGCTTGTCAG
>PWJA01000089.1 GCA_003560975.1 Gammaproteobacteria bacterium | reverse complement strand
CCTTGCGCAGCGACGACGGTCGACAGCATCAGGCCAACCGGAATCAGAATGAGAGGATGGAAACGAAACAAATGCAGGCTCACGATCATGGTCGCCTTGAAGCCCGGATTCCGGGATCACAGGATCAGACGTCAAGCCTGTCAGTATCGCCCAAAACGGACCCGGATGCATTCAGCCCCCACTGGAAGCAATCAATCGGTCACCCGACCCTGCCGAGCAACCTGAGCGGCAACAGTGCCATAAGGACAAGAACCAGCACCGGACCGAAGGGCTGGTCGAACTGGATGGCCAGCACAAACGCGACAAAGTAGGCGATGACGGCCAATGCGCCAGTCAGCAGCAGGGCGCGGCGCCAGCCGCTGACCAGCACAAAGGCAACCCACGACGGGAGGAAAAACAGAGCAAACGCGGGCAGGGCGCCCATCGCCAGCGTACCCAGGACCACGGCAAACACCACGATCAGACCGAAACCGACCTGGTGCGGCCAGCTGGCCTGGCGGTTGGCCGAGAAATGGTCGGGAAAGAACCGGGTGATCATGATCCGGCGCGATAGCCAGGGCAAGCTCACCAGCAGGATCATCAGCAGCGCGGCCGCCCCGATCAGATGGCCGACGCCGCTGAAATAAAGCTGCCCGCGCAGCAGGCTCTCGACCACCACGCTGCCCTGATGAGTGTTTGCGGCCAGAATGATCGCGCTGGACCAGCCCATCAGGATGGCGACACCATAGTGGTTGTTGTTGACCCGCTCCAGGAAACCATAGACAACGGCCACCGTCCCCGCAGCCAGCGCCGCGGTCACCACCACGGGCACACCCAGGGGCAGCGCCAGCACGCCGCCGGCTGCGGCGACCTGGGCCAGAGCGAACGCGGCCAGCCATTCGTCGCGCAGGCGCAGGTAGGCGCCCACCGTCGAAAGCACCAGCGCCAGCAACAAGCCGTTGAATAAGGGAACCCGGAAGAGGGGATCGAAAATCATCAGCCCGTCCACGGCGAGACCTCCACCTTGCGCTGGCAATGACGATCCAGAAACGGCTGCTCGTGGCTGACAAGAATGGCCGAGCGCGACGACCCAAGGGTGGCGAGCATGCCGTCCAGGGCCTCGATGGCCGTGCCGTCCAGGTTGTTGGTCGGCTCGTCGAGCAGTACCAGGCGGGCACCGCTGTCGATGCAGGCCCAGGCCTGCAACAACTGATACTGCCCTCCGCTCATCTTCGCAATCGGGCGCTTGAGCAACGGCTTCACCGCGTCCGGCGGCGGCGACTCCGCACCCAGCAAGGCAAGCAGTTCGCGGCCGGTCAGCGGTAGCTCGGGCGGCTTTTCGGGGCGCTGCTGATGGTGTCCAATGGTCAACGCCCGATGGCAGTCGATGCGACCACCAAACAGGCGTGCCGTGCCGGTCAAAGCACGCAGCAGCGTGGACTTGCCGGCGCCGTTGGCACCCCCCAGTCCGACGATTTCGCCGCTGCCGACCGAAAAGGAAACGGGGCCCACGACGGGCCCCGAATAGCCGGCGGTTACCTGATCCAGTCGGATCAGGCACTCTTGGTCCAGCGCCATCTTCAGGGCAGCATGGCCTCGACCCAACGCCCGATCAAGGCGAAGTAGTCGTCCGCCGTCGCATCGATGGCCACCTGCGAGGCGAGCCGTTGCTGACTCCATCCGAGCTGCGCGGCAAGGAACTCGGCACCCTGCGCGGGCTGAAAATCCGTCGCCAGAATGGTGCCGTCCTGGCCCTGAAGGCTCTGGACCAGCTCGCGCAAATGGCGTGCCGTGGGCGGTATACCCGGCAACGGCTCGATATAGGCCAGAACGGGCACATCGAGAACCCCGGCAAGGTAGTTGGCGTCCTTGTGGTACAGGACCACGCCGGACCCACCCGCAACCTGTTCCTGCCAGCGCTGAACCTGCGCCTGAGCACGCTCGGCGAACGCCTCGGCATTGGCCTGGAAGGTGTCCGCGTGCTCCGGAGCCAGGTCGCTCAAGCGGTCCGCCAGGGCGAATCCAACCGTCGCCAGTCGATTCGGGTCGAAATAGAAATGCGGGTTGCCCGCCGGGTGTACATCCCCCAGCGCGCGATCGGCCGGCCCACCAACGTCGATCAGGTCGACGTGAGCAGCACCCTCGAAATAGCCCTGCCGGCCGACCCGGATCTCCGGGTTATGGGCACCCCGCTGCGCGGCCGGCAGCCAACCAACTTCCAGTTCGGCACCCACAGCCACCAGCAGGTCGGCACGGCGCAGCGCCGCCATCATCGAGGGCCGAGCCTCAAGGTAATGAGCGTCGCGATCCGGTGGGGCCAGAACGGTCACGTCGACTGCATCGGCTCCGATGGTGCGGGCCAGCATGCCCATGTTGGGCACCGTCGCGACAACCCGAACCTCGGCAAGCGCGGTCACGCTGGCCGCGATCAGAACAACAGCGAGAATCAATCTTTGCATGACGGACCTCCGTCTTTTCAATCAGTGAACCGTGACCGGCGGGACCTGGGCTCAGGTCCCGCCGATCTGAGTTTCGGGACGATCAGAATGCGTGCGCGCCGTGCACACCGAGACTCATGTTGTACTGCAGAAGGAACTGCCAGCCGTCATGGCCGTCGTCAAAGTCCAGGTAGCTGAGCTGAGCACGCAGACGGGAGAACTCCGTCGGGGCAAAGGTGGTCTGGAGGCTGTAGCGCCAGGAAGCCCCAAGATCATCGCGCATACCGCGTCTGCCCATGCTGTCGCGACCGTCATCGTAGGCGCGATTGGTCAAACCGACTCCGTCGACGCGGAGACCGGCATTCCAGCGCGGCGCGAAACCATAAACACCCTGGGCATAAAAGGCATCCTGGCGCCAGGTCTGGTCTCGCCGGTCAGGATCGCTCGCCGGCCCGGTCAACTCCAGGGTGGAAAAATCCGTGAACTGGCGACTTCGGTATTCCACGTCCAGCTCACGATGAACGTACTCGGCCTGGAAGACGAAATTGCCATGGCCCATCAACCCGCCACGACCGTACTTGTAGACCAGATCGGCGCCGACGAAACGGCTGTCGCCGTCCCAGGTCTCCAGTCGACCGGAGGAGTGTCCGGTCTCGTTTTGCCAGACGCGGCTGTAGCCGCCAAAAGCGCCCAGCTGCATGGCGTGGTCAAAGCCCAAATCCGGTGCCCACTTGACAAAGCCGGTGAACAGGCGCGGCCCGTCCTTGTCGTTGAGATTCTTGTCGGCGCGCCAGCGATTGCGGATCGGCTGGTTGTTGTCGCCGGGCAATATGGTGACCATCTCATGGCGACCGTCGCCTTCAAAGGCCGCGACCCCGGGACTGGTGCCCTCCAGGACCTCGAAGCCGAAGCGCGTATAAGTCGGCAGCGGCGCCAGCCAGGACAGCTGGACGCCAACCTCGTTGAGCCCCTCATCACCAAACATCAACTCGCGCATCCAGGGCTGATCGACGAACAGCCAGTCGTGGATGTGCTGCTTGTTGATGTAGCCGACGTCGCTCAGGAACTTGCCGGCCTTGATCTGGAGGCCTGACGGTAGCGAACTGGTCGTGATGTAGGCCTCTTCGAGCTCAATGTCGGATTCGGAAATCGAGGCCATGACCATCATGTCGAAGTACGGATCCACCGATCCGGTAAAGGTCAGCTCGGCCTCGCGCAGGTTGAAGCCTTCTTCAACGCCGTGGCCATGGCCTCCATTGCCATGACTGTGACCGCCGTGGCCGTGGCCGAAATCAAACCCCGGCGGCTCATCCAGATCGTCGGTGAAATTGGCATAGGTGGCGTCGAGAATCACGGAAATGGCAGGATTGAAGGCCGTGCCCGACGTCACCGCGCCGTCGCCGCCGAACTGATGGGCGCGCAGACGGGCCGGCGCGGGGTCGAGCGGGTCGCGCTGCGGGCCGCGAGGCGCCATCCGCTCGGCGCGGCGCGGCGCGGCGGCCTCGGGTTGCTCTTCAACCTCCCGATCCGCCCTCGCCGACAGTTCGGCTTCGAGCCGATCAATCCGGGCTTGACGCTCCTGATCGCGCTGCTCCAGCGCTTCGATCTTGCGCATCAGCTCCTCCAGCGTCGGCTCGCTCGCCATGGCCCCGGTCGCCGCCACGGCAAGGGCGAGGGCCGCCAGTGCACATTTTTTCATGGATCATCTCCTTGCAAAACGGTGAAAACTCGCACTAAAGGAATAATATAACATTACTGTTTCGTGTCCGGGGCCTCCCGTGCAGGGTTTTCTTCCCATCCCGACAGGGTCTGCGGGGGTTCCGGCGTCGGCGGGGGACGATCAAACGGGGTTCGCTCAAGGAAATCACGGAGCAGGATCTCGGCACGCTCGCGGTCTCCGGCAAGCAGATAGACGCCGTGATGAAAATAGCTTCTCCCGGCCATTACGTAGTCGAGCTGGGCGTCGGTCAGGCGGGCCAGATAGGGGTCGTTGCGAAGGCCGGGGGAACGGATCAATCGTTCGTACAACAGGCCGAGCTGGTCCCCGGTCAGCCAGCGCGCCTGTCCGGACTGGACCCGGCGCTGGGTGCGCGGCGCCAGGTATTCGATCAGGGCGCGGTTGTCGGTGTTCAGCGGCGCCTCATCGAACAGCCCGGACGCGCTGATGTTGCCGGCGTAGAAGCGCAGCGCGACGGCCTCGAGCAGATCGGCTGGCAGGTCCGGGTTGGCGGCCAGCATGCGGCCATGACGAACGGCGACCGAGGGGTCCAGGGGACGCGCGCGGTTCTGGCCGACCAGGGCGACGATGGACTGGGCAGGAAAGAGATCGCCGCGCCACAGCACGACCTGCTCGAAGGCCTCGTCCATGGTGCGAGCGATGATTTCAAACTCTTTTTCTGAAACCTGGTAGGTCGGAATCCACTGAACAAACAAGCCTCCCGGCTTGAGCCGGCTGCTTGCGGTACGGAAATGCTCCAGCGTGTACAAGTTGCCGGTTCCGGCTTTCCAGGGGGTAAAAAGATCGCTGATGATGAGATCGAATCGGTCGCGACTGCGGCGCAGACAGTTGCGCCCGTCCTCGGCGTGAATGGTCGTGCGGGGATCGTCGAACAGCCCTTCCGTCCATGGCCTGAAATGGATGCTGGCCAGCTCGACCACCTCCGGCAGAATTTCGCAGACCACGACCCGCTCGACCGGAAACAGCAGCGCGGCTCCGGCCGTGATCCCGGTGCCCATCCCGAGGAAAAACACCTCGCTGGGCGCCGGATGGATCAGCATCGGAATCAGGGCCTGGTTGCGCTCCGATTCCAGCGCGCCGGTACCGCCCAAAGTGTAGTAGTTGTTGACCCGGATCAGCAGATGCTGGTCGCGCTCGATGACGGCTACGTTGGCATGGCTTCCCTCGACCAGTTCGATCAACCGCTCGTTGGCCGATGCGTCCAGGCGCACCGATTGCAGGTTGCGGGTCGGCAACGACACGGCGAGCAACGCCAGAACCACGCAGGCCAGGCCCATGGACTTCGCGGCAGCACCCCGCTGCCCGATCAAAACCGAAGCCGCGGCGGCAATATAGCCGGCGGCCAGGATCAGCACAGCGCGGGCAGCGCCAAAGGCCGGCAGCAGGACAAAGCCACTGACCAGCGCCCCGGCGATGGCCCCGGTGGTATTGACCGCGATCAGCCGGCCAATGCTGTCGCCAGCCGAACGGGTCCGAGCCTCCAGGATCCGCAGCAGAAACGGCAGAATCGCGCCCAGCACCAGGCCGGGCACCAGCATGACCATCACCGCAACAACGGCAACACCGGCCAGGTAATCAAGAAACGACCGCCCGGCCGCAATGTATCCCAGACCATCGGTAAGAGCGTAGAAACCAAATGGGGTGGCCGCAACCAGCACGCCTGAGCAAAACAGCAACACGGCCAGCAGTGAAGAGGCGCTGATGCGCCGGAGACGGCAAAGCCGGTTGGCCAGTGCCGCTCCCATCGTCAGGGCCAGCAGGAAGGTGACCAGGACCAGCGAATAGGTGTAGACCGAATTCTGCAGCACCTGCGAAAACAGGCGCGTCCAGATGATTTCCACGCCCAGAGCGGCAAACCCGGAAAAAAAAGCCACGAACCAGACCTGACTGGACGCCCGGGCCGAATCCGGGGCGGAGTCTTCGACGGCGACCGGCGCCGGGATTTCCGCGCCTCCGAGCCGGTAGGCCAGCCACAATGCGCTCAAGCCCACCAGCAGATCCAGAGTCACCGCCAGCAGGTAGGCTCCGGCAAAGCCCAGCCACACCGGCAGCAGGAACCCGGCCGCCAACGCTCCGGTCGCCGCGCCTCCGGTATTGACGGCATAGAGCAGGCTGCCGCGCTCGCCCAGTTCTTCGGGCCGGCGAATCAATTCCTGACCCAGCACCGGCAGCGTCCCGCCCATCAAGACGGACGGCGGCAGCAGCACAACCGCGGCAACGGCGAGCTTCAGGACCAGATCACCCAGCGGGTGAGCGCCGACCAGATCGAACAGGATCGGGTACACCAGCGCATACCCATCCAGCAGGAAAAAATGTCCCAGCGCGGTAGCCGCCACGCCCAGCTCCAGCCAGCCGAAAACGGCCAGGCACGATTGGAACCGGGCCGCACGCCGGCCCCAGAACCAGCCGCCCATTGCAATCCCGGCGAAAAAAATGGCGATCGCCAGGGCCGCAGCCTGAGCGGTAGAACCCAACAGCAGGCCCAGTTCGCGGACCCACAGCACCTGATAGACCAGAGCGGCGAAGCCGGAAACGAAAAACAGCGCGATCAGGAACAAGAAGCGAGACGGCACGCGGGAAGACATACAAAAGGCCAAGCGTAATAATGTAACGCGAGCGGCCAAACGGAACACCATTCATTCGGGAATCCAATGGATTGCCGGTTGAACAGCTGAGTTGACGACAGTGCCGTTCGGGCTCGGCGAAATCAGCCGGCCGGATGATGTGCCGCGGGGTCGATGAGCTCTCGCCGGAAGCGACCATCGGAGCGGGCCAGTTTCGCCGCGCGATCATGGAAGCAGCTGATATCGCCGCCGCAGTCCTCCAGTAGCCGCAGGAATCCAGCGACCGCCGCTTCATAGGTAGCCATCAAGGCCAGGTGGGCGTTGTTGAGATCACGCTCGGCCCAGCGGCGGTAGCGTTGCCCGCCTGTGTCTTCGTCGAGCGCGCCGACCGCCTCGCGCAGCTCGGCAAACACCGCCGCGCGCGCGGCCTCCATCCACTCCAGCGACCGTTCGGCGGCATAGACCTCGATCAGGGCTTCGCGTGCGTCCAGCAACAGCGCGGTAAAACGGGCCTGCCGGGCCTGGTCGCGGCGCCAGCGCGCCAGGGCGGCCTGGTCGCCTCGCTTCCGAAGCCAGCGCTCGACACCGATCCGCTCCACCGCCACGGCGTAGCCTTCGCTGAATTCGGTATCGCCGCGCACGAACAGTTTTTCGTGGGCCAGCTCGTGGAAGATCAGCGCGGCCAACCCCGCATCGTCGCGCCGCAGCATGGTGTTCAGCACCGGGTCGGCGAACCAGCCCAGGGTGGAATACGCCGAGACCGGGAACACGGCGGCGTCGTAGCCGTCGGCTGTCAGCGAGTCGGCCAGCGCCCTTGCCCGATCCGGGTCGAAAAACCCGCGGTACGCCAGGCAACCGACCAGCGGATAGCACCAGGTTTTCGGCGTCATGTCGAATTCCGGGGTGGCGACCACGTTCCAGACCGCCGCCTCCCGACCCAGGTCGGCATAGCGGGTATAGGAACGGCTGTCGGGCAGGCCCAGTTCCGCGACCGCAAAGGCGCGAATCTCCAGGGCCAGCGCCAGGCGCTCGGCCAGGACCGGATCGGTGGCCGGATCGGCCAGCAGTTGTGCGATATCCTCGCGCTTGGACAGGATGTCGAGCTGGCCGCGCGCGGCCTGGCCGTACCAGCCCAGCGTGGCGCAGCCCGACGCGCCGAACAACACCCCACACAGGATGATGGCCATGAGCCAGGACTGGTATCTGG
>PWJA01000134.1 GCA_003560975.1 Gammaproteobacteria bacterium | reverse complement strand
GCCACGGCGCGCTCGTCGAGGTTGGTCAGGCCGGCCTCGCGCGCCCAGTCCATGGCGTCGAGGAATTCGCCGACCGTGATGCCGCGGGCGATGTCCTCGTGCTCGAATGCGCGGTGCTCGACGCGCCACTGCGGCATGATGTTGACGTAGGTATCCAGGGGCAGGTTGTCGGCTACCCAGGCCACGAATTCGCGCGTGCCGGCCACCTCGTTCGGCATCACCAGATGCCGGATCATCAGCCCGCGCAGGGCGTTGCCGCGCTCGTCTGTGACCAGGGTACCGACCTGGCGGTGCATCTCCAGGATCGCCGCCTGGGCCATGGCCGGATAATCGCCCGCCCGTTCCATGGCCAGACGCTGCGAGTGTGCCCCGTCCATGAACTTCAGATCCGGCAGGTAGATGTCGATGATGCCGTCAAGCAGGCGCACGACCTCAACTCGCTCGTAGCCGCTGGTGTTGTAGACCAGCGGCACGCGCAAACCCCGCCGCACCGCCCGGCCGACCGCACGGACGATATTGGGCAGCACGTGGGTCGGGGTGACGAAGTTGATGTTATGGCAGCCGCGCCGCTGCAGGTCGATCATCATGTCGGCCAGCTCACGATCGCTGACCAGACGACCGCGCCCCTCGTGGGCCACCGGCCAGTTCTGACAGAATACGCAGCGCAGGTTGCAGTGCGAGAAGAAGATCGTGCCGGAGCCGCGTCGCCCGACCAGGGGCAGCTCTTCCCCGAAGTGCGGCGTATGGCTGTAGAGCCGCACCCGCGCGCCGGCCTCACACAGCCCGGTTTCGCGCGCGTTGCGGTTGACGCCGCACTGATGCGGACACAGACCGCAGCGATCATAATGCGCGGCAATGGCCTCGATACGTTCACCCAGCAGACCCTGGTCGGCCAGCTTTCGATAAGCCGGCTGCCAGTCCTGTGAAGATGCCCGCGCGTGCCCGGACGACGCGGCAATCGCGGATGCGGCCGCTGCGCCTTTGAGCAGATTCCTGCGGGTGACCGTCATGCCGATACTCCTGTGGCCGATCTCCAATATGAGAGCCACTTTTCGGTCTGGAAGTTCAGTATGCAGAGGGCCGCGAGAGCCGGTCAAGTCGACTCGACCGCGGCAAGGGCTTGAGCCGGACGGCCTCACGCCTGCAACACAGTCACGGCCAGAGCGCTACCCTGAACCTCTTGTTGACCTCTGCCGAATCCATGGAAAAAATCACGAAATCCGACGCCGAATGGCGCGACCAGCTGAGCGAAGAGCAGTACCGCGTCACCCGTCAGGCCGGCACCGAACGGCCGTTTTCCGGCGAGTACGACGACCACTACGAGGACGGGGTGTATCACTGCGTGTGCTGCGACCACCCGCTGTTCGACTCCGGCTCGAAGTTCCACTCCGGCTGCGGCTGGCCAAGCTACCACGGCGAACTCGAAGAGGCCGGCATCAAGCAGCGCCTGGACACCTCGCACGGGATGCGCCGGATCGAGCTGCTGTGCCCGAAGTGCAACGCCCACCTGGGCCACGTCTTCAACGACGGCCCGCCGCCGACCGGTTTGCGCTACTGCATCAACTCGGTGTCGCTGACGTTCAAACCGCGCTCCGGTTGATTCAGCCAACCAGGATCCCGGCCCAGGCGGCGTTGAGCAGCGAGACCAGCGCCCCGGCCAGTACGGCTTTCAGGCCCAGCCGGGCGAGATCCGGCCGGCGCGCCGGAGCGATACCGCCAATGCCGCCGATCTGGATGGCGATGGATGCGAAATTGGCGAAACCGCACAGGGCATAGGTGGCGATCAGTACCGAGCGATCCGACAGGTTTACCTGCAGATCGCCCAGAGCGACGTAGGCGACAAACTCGTTGGCCACGATCTTGGTGCCGATCAGGCCACCCACGGTCACCGCCTCTTCCCAGGGCACGCCGACCAGAAAGGCTAGCGGCGCAAACAGCCAGCCCAGAATCAGGGCCAGATCCAGCGGCCGGCCGAGCCAGGCCTCCAGCCCGATGACGGCGCCGAACCAGCCCAGCGGCCAGTTGATCAAAGCGATCAGGGCGAGGAACGCCAGCAGCATGGCGCCGACGTTCAGGGCCAGCTTCAAGCCCTCGCCGGCCCCGCCGGCGGCGGCCTCGATCAGGTTGACGTGCGGCCGCTCGATGGTGGTGCGCACGGTGCCGACGGTCTCGGACACCTCGGTCTCGGGTATGAACAGCTTGGCCATGACCAGCGCGGCCGGTGCGGCCATGATCGAGGCCGAGATCAGGTGCTTGGCGAAAAACGCCTGCTCTTCCGGGCTGGCTCCGCCGAGCAGCAGCACGTAAGCGGCCAGCACGCCGCCGGCAATGGTCGCCATGCCGCCGGTCATCAGGGCGAACAATTCCGAGCGGGTCATGCCGATGATGAACGGTCGGACCACCAGCGGGGCCTCGGTCTGACCAACGAAGACGTTGGCCGCGGTGGCCAGCGATTCACTGCCCGAGACCTTCATCAGCCGGGTCATCACCCAGGCCATGCCTTCGACCAGCTTCTGCATCACGCCCAGGTGATAGAGACAGGCCATCAGGGCGGCAAAGAAGATGATGGTCGGCAGGACCTGGAAGGCGAACACGAAGCCGAAGGTCTCGCCATCGGCCAGCGGCCCGAACACGAACTGCGATCCGGCCGCAGTGAAACCGATCAGGGTGACGAAACCGCGCCCGATGGCGTCGAACAGGGTCTGGCCCAGCGGCACCCACAGCACCAGGATGGCCAGCGACAGCTGCAGGGCCAGGCCGACCAGCACCGTCTGCCAGGCGATCGCCGAACGCTTTTCCGACAGCGTCCAACCGATTGCCAGAATGACAAGGATGCCAAACAGCCCGTGCAGCGCGTTGAACAAGCGTTTCTCCCTCGGCAGACCGTCAGTACCCGAACCCGCCACATTATGCACGGACCGCTCGACTGACCTGACCTTTGTCACATGCACACGCAGCGTACGCCGGTAAAATGCCGACAATGAAAAACAGCCTTCTGATTGCCGCGCTGGCGTTGGCGCCGCTGTTGGCCTCGGCCGCCGAAAGCGTAAGCGTTCGGCCCTTCTCCGACGTGGCCATCTATCTTGACCGACAGGCAGCGGCCACGGCCGAAAGCCTGGACGAAGTCACGCTGGCCGCCGAAATCAGCGCGCGCGTGGCCGAACTGCGCGCCCTGCCCGGTCAGACCGTCGAACCGGGCGAGTTGCTGGTCCGGCTCGAGGAGCGCGAGTACAGGATCGCCCTGGACAGCGCCCGCGCCCGCCTGAGCATGGCCGACGCGGCGCTCGACATGGCCCGGATCCGGGCCGAGCGTGCCCGCCGCCTGGCCCCGGACCGCTTCGTGTCCGAAGACCAGCTGCTGGAGGCCGAAACCAACCTGCGCCTGGCCGAGGCCGACCTGGCCGCCGCCCGCAGCGACCTGGAGCGGGCCGAGCTGATGCTCTCGCGCACCCGCATCGAGGCGCCGTTTGCCGGCGCGGTGACCCGAAAACTGGTCAGCCCCGGTACCCTGGCCGCGCCCGGGACGCCCCTGCTGGAGCTGGTCGCCAGTGCCAACATCGAGGTCCGGGCCATGATTCCGCCCGACCAGGTCGACGGTCTGCAGGCCGCCGACGGCATCGCCTTCGAATCCGGCACCCGCAGCTGGCCGCTGCGCCTGGCGCGCATCGCGCCGGTGATCAGCCGCGGCAGCCGCGGCCGCGAGGCACGCCTGGTCTTCATCGGCGACGGCGCGCCGGCCGGCAGCGAAGGCCGGCTGCGCTGGACCGACCCCGGCCCGGCCCTGCCCGGGGACTTCGTGCAGCTGCGCAACGGCGTGCTCGGCGTGTTGATTCTCGACGACGAGGGCACGCATGCCGCGTTTCACGAGCTCCCGGGCGCCGATGCCGGGCGACCGTATCTACCGCCCGACCTGGATGCAGACACGCTGCTCATCGACGAGGGCCGACGCCGGATCGGCCCGGGCGATCGCGTCGACCCAAGCTCGCGCTAAGCGGCCGCCTGCCCGACGTCGCCCGCCATGCTCCAACGCCTCTATTCCAACCATCCGCTGGCCAACATCTTCATGGGCGTGGTCCTGGTCATGGGCGCGGCCGCCTACCTGATGATGCCGCGCGAGCAGGACCCGGAAATCAACTTCAACTGGATCAACATGACCACGGTGCTGCCCGGCGCTTCGGCCGAGGACGTCGAGCGCCTGATCACCGACCCCCTGGAAGAAGCCATTGCCCGCCTGCAGGACGTGCGCTTCGTGGTCTCCTCCAGCCGCGAAAACGTTTCCAATATCCTGATTCGCTTCGAGGAGATCTCCGAGCGCCAGTTCGAGCGCCGGGTGTCCGACCTGCGGCGCGAAGTCCAGGCCATGGTCAACGACGAGCTGCCGCCCGAGGCGCGCGATCCGAACATTCTCGAAGTCACCACCTCGACGGGGTTTCCGACCGCGATCGTGCTTGTCGTCGGCCAGGCCGACGACGACCAGCTGCGCAGCGTCTCCCGGCGGACCAAGCAGGATCTGGAGCGGTTCTCCCGGGTCGACCAGATCCTGGCCCAGGGGCTGAACACGCCCGAGCTGCAGGTTCTGTTCGATCCGCCCGCCCTGGCCGCCCGCTCGCTCAACGCGCTGGACCTGGCCCAGGCCGCGGCCGGCTGGTATCAGGACGTCTTCGCCGGGCGCCTGCAGACCGAATCCGGACAGTGGCTGATCCGGGCCGAAGGCCGTTCCATTGAGCCCGATGCGCTGTCGGGCCTGACCTTGACGGGTCCCGGCGACGAGGCCGTGGTGCGTTTCGACGAAATCGCCCGGCTGCGGCTGGGGTCGAGCATTCCGGAACAGCTGGTGCGCTTCGAGGACCGGCCGGCGGTGATGCTGTCGGTGACCAAGCGCGCCGGCAGCAACACCCTGGACCTGCTCGCCGAACTCAACGCCTACATCGAAGAACGCAATCCGGTGCTGAACCGCCAGGGCCTGGAGCTGGTCCTGGCCGACGACCAGACCATCGCCACGCGCGAAGCCATCAACATCATGCGCAACAACGCCGTGGTCGGCCTGCTGCTGGTGTTTCTGGTGTGCTGGCTGTTTCTGGCCACGCGCATCGCCCTGCTGGTCGGCACCGGGCTGATCCTGTGCGTGGCCGGCAGCTTCGCCGTCCTGGCGGCGCTCGGCTACACCCTCAACATCACCGTGCTGTTGGGCATCGTGATCGTGCTCGGCATGCTGGTCGATGTTTCGGTGGTGATGGTCGAGGCCATTTATTACCGGCTGCGCATCGGCCAGGCGCCGTTGCAGGCAGCCATGCGCGCCCTGCGCGAAGTCGGCATACCGCTGACCGCTTCGGTACTGACCACCATCGCCGCCTTTCTGCCGCTGATGCTGCTGCCGGGCATCGTCGGTGCGTTCATGGTCATCGTCCCGTTCGTGGTCACGGTCGGGTTGCTCATTTCGCTGATCCAGGCGTTCTGGATCCTGCCGACCCAGGTCATCCACAGCCGCTACCGACCGGGCAACGACCCCCGGGACTGGCGGCTGCGCTTCACCCGCCGGATCCGGCGCAGCTATGTGCGCGCGCTGGCCTTTGTGCTGCGCCGGCCGAAGCGCTTTCTGGGTCTGGCCGGGCTGACCTTTGCCGTGGCCCTGGCCGCGGTGGCGGCCGGACTGGTCCGACTGGAGTTTTTCGCCTTCGATCCGATGCGGCTGTTCTACGTCCAGGTCGACATGCCCGGCGACGTCGCGCTGGAACAGACCATCGCCCGGGTCCAGCAGGTCGAAGCCCAGGTGCGCGCCGGTCTGCGCGAGGGCGAGGCGCGCAGCGTCACCAGCCTGGCCGGCGTCCAGTTCACCGACGTCGAGCCGCTGTTCGGCGACCAGTACGGTCAGGTGGTCATCTCGCTGAACCCGGCCAACGGCGGGCGCAGCGTGGAAGACATCATCGAAGGGATGCGCGAATCGGTCCTGGCCACGCCCATCGACGGCCAGATTGCCTTCCTGCAGATTTCCGGCGGACCGCCGACCCAGCAGCCGATCAACGTCAAGGTCCGGGCCGACGATTTCGATGAACTGCGCCGTGCCGCCGAGGCGATGCGCGAGCTGATCGCTTCCTTGCCCGGTACGCGTGATATCAGCGACGATCGCGTGCCCGGGCGCTCGGAGCTGGTCCTGGCCATGGATCGCGAGGCCGTGGCCCAGACCGGACTGGTGCCGGACGTCGTGGCCCGCCTGCTGCGCCTGCACGTCGACGGCGAAATCGTCGGCTTCACCCGCGAGGCCGGCGAGCGCTTCGAACTGCGGGTCAAGGCCCAGCGGGAGCGCCCGCGCGATCCGGGTGCCGTGCTCGATGACCCGATCGCGCTGCCGACCGGTCCGGTCATCCATCTGGGCGCGCTGGTCGAGGCGCGCGCCGGCGAGGCGCCCGGCGTGATCCGGCACTACAACCTGCGCCGCACCATCACCATCGAGGCCGACATCGACCGCAACGTCACCAACACCGTCGAAGTCAACCGCCGCATTCGAGAGGGCTGGGACGAAATTCGGGTCGATTTCCCGGGCACCGACCTGGACTTCACCGGTGAGCTCGACGACATCGAAGAGTCGCTGGAGGCCATGGCCGTGCTGTTTCTGCTTGGCCTGGGCCTGATCTACCTGATTCTGGCGACCCAGTTCCGCAGCTACTTCCAGCCCTTCCTGATCCTGATCACCGTACCCATGGCCTTCACCGGCGTGGTCTTCGGGCTGCTGGTCTCGAACAACCCGTTGAGTCTGTACACCATGTACGGGATCATCGCCCTGGCCGGGATCGCGGTCAACGCCGCCATCGTGCTCATCGACGCCGCCAACCAGCGCCTGGCCGCCGGGATGCGCCCGCTGCACGCCACGATTTACGCCGCGCGCCGCCGGGTGATCCCGATCCTGATGACCACCGCCACCACCATCGCCGGCCTGTTCTCGCTGGCCGTCGGCCTGGGGGGGCGCTCGCTGCTGTGGGGGCCGGTCGCGGTCACCCTGGTCTGGGGCCTGACCGTCTCGGCCCTGCTCACGCTGTTCATCATCCCGCTGCTCTACCGCCTGTTCATGCGCGGCAAGGGCAGCGCGGCCTGAGGTCCCGGCAACCGCACTCCGAAGCGAAACCGCCGCGACATTTTTTGCCGTTGGGTGGCATGGACCGACGGCGCTTTTCGTACTATGTGGGTACGCAAGATCGCTTCGGCTTGTCACCGACGGGCGGGCGAATGCACTCAAACACGGCACAGGAGAGCAAGCGACATGATCAAATCCATCTTCATCGCCATGCTGCTGATCGTCAGCAGCGCCGTCATGGCCGATCGGCCGGTTCTGGCCGTGGCTGAATTCACCAACGATGCAACCGGCGCGACCTGGTGGCGGTCCGGGGTCGGCTACGAATTGTCCGGCATGCTGACCAACGAATTGGCGGCCATCAATGCCTTCACCCTGGTCGAACGATCGCAGCTCGACCACGTCATGCGCGAGCAGAACCTGGGCGCCTCCGGTCGGATCCGGCCGGACAGCGCGGCCCAGATCGGCGAGCTGACCGGGGCACAGTACATCGTCGTCGGCACCGTGACCGACTACAGCGAAGACACCAAGCGCTCGCGCGGCGGGGTCAGCATCGGCGGGATGAGCATCGGTGGACGCCGCAGCAGCATCGGTGTCGGCGGGGGCCAAACGCAGGCCTATATCGCCGTCGACCTCCGGGTCATCGACGCCACGACCGGCGAAATCACCCACGTGCGCACCGTCGAAGGCCGCACCCAGGACAGCGCGGTCAGCCTGCGCGGCAGCATCGGCCGGCTGAGAGGCGACCTCGCCAACGAAGAAAACACTCCGGCCGGCGAGGCCATTCGCGCCGCGCTGATCGAGATTACCGACTACCTGGAATGTGAAATGGTCCTGAAGAGCTCGGCCTGTCGGGCCAAGTACCAGGAGCGCGAGACCACCCGCCG
>PWJA01000252.1 GCA_003560975.1 Gammaproteobacteria bacterium | reverse complement strand
CGCCGCCGGCGGCAAGACCGGCCAGGCCGATGCCGGAAGCCTGCAGCAGGCGACGTCGGCCGGGATCCGGCGCGTCGCTGTTCAAGTCGTCTCGAGTGATGGCTAGGAAACGGTTTTTCATCTCAATACCTCTTGGAAGCGCCCGGGCAACCCCGATGTTTATGTGATTTCGGCCACCTTGCTACCCCGCAGTGGCGACCGGATCCGGGTGCGTTGCATAACATTAGAAATAACGCATGCAATGATGGTAGCAGACCCGATGTTCGCCCTCCAAGCGCTCGAGATGTATTGTGTGTGAAGTATTTTTTACGGGCTTTGATCTGTATCAAATGCGTCTTATTTAGAAAAGATGCATCCAATGGGCATGAATTCGATCGGGGGGTTTGCGGAGTCCGCCTGGAGAAGTTCAGCGCTTTTTGATCAGATCGGCCAGTCCTGCAAACGGTCGCGAGGAGGCGCTGTCGGCCGTCGTTTCCTTGCCGTCGTGACCAGCCTGGAATTCCAGTTCGCGCTGATGTTCGTTGTCGTGACAGTACAGGCACAGCAACTCCCAGTTGCTGCCATCGGGCGGGTTGTCGTCGTGGTTGTGGTTGCGGTGATGGACGGTCAACTCGTGCAGGTTGGTGCGGGTGAACTCGCGCCCGCAGCGACCGCAGATCCAGGGGTAGAGTTTGAGGGCCTGTTCGCGATAACCGGACAGGCGCGACTGCGCCTCGGCGCGGGCGCGGGCCACCGCTTGATCGAGTCGGGAGGTCTTGTCGCTACGGTGCGGCATCGCGATGGCCAACCATGCAGGGTGGTTTGACTATCTTACGTCGCGAAACAGGACAAAGTTGCGGATCACTCCCCCAATGAGCAGGATCATCGGAAACAGCAGCGCGCTGTAGGTCAGGGCGATGGCCCACCACCAGTCAAAATCCGCCGTGCCGGCCGTGGCCTGGCGTACCCACAGCGCCAGCACCGCACAGGCAAGAAAGGCGATCGACAGAACGGCGCGGTTGACCCAGGTTAGCCTCCGGCGGTTTCCTGCCGGCGGTGAGAAATGGAGAAAGATCCACGGCGAGGTGAGGATGACGATGCCGGCGACGAGGGCAAGAATCACGGCGTTTCGGTGGGGATGTTCTCCGTTCCGGTCAGGTGGGTCACCAGCGTTCCCCCGCCGGCCTCCTGCGGCACCGGTGCTTCGGCCTGGAGGAATACGCGCGGGCTGGCCGCGGTCAACCAGAGGGTTTGGTGGTAGTCGGCATCGTCCACGGCCTGGACCCGCACCGGCCAGGCGCGGAAGGTGCCGGCCGGTACCGTGATGGTCTCCGCTTCGGCGACCGAGAACTGGAACTCCTGGACGTGGACGTCGACATCGGTTTCGATGATCGACAGGTTGCCGGTCAGGCCGGCCGCCAGCGGCAGTGCCGCCAGCAAGGTGTCGAGCCCGGCATCTCCCGCGTACGCCGGTTGCTCCAGGTGCAGGTCGACCCGGATCGACTGGCCGGCCGATTGAATCAGGCCGGTGACGCGCTCGCGTTGGTAGTCCAGCGTCATGCGGCCCAGGCCCTGGACGATTTCGCGGGTCAGCGGATACAGCGTTTCGGCATCCACGTGCAGGCGGTCGATCGTGTCACCCATGCCGGTGCTGCTGGTCGTGGTGATCGACAGGACGGCGGCTCCGTTGATCGTCTCGGTCCGGATCTCCCGAACCGACTCGATTTCCACGCGCGTGTCGCCGATCTCCAGCTCCGTGGCGTAGGAAAAACGCCCCCCGGCGATGGCGTCGGCTTGCAGCTCGTGGGGCTGAGCCGTCGCGATCGGTGTTGCGGCCAGGGCCACCAGCACGAAGGCCATGGCAGCCGTGCGCGGGAAGGTCGAGTCAGTGTTCATGGCGCGGCTCAATGATGATGCTCACGATTGTCTTCATGATTGTCTTCATGATCGTCTTCATGGTCGATCTCCTGGTCGTGATGATGGTGGGTCACGCCGGCCTCGCTGGCTTCGCTCCGCAGCTGCTCGTAGGCATCCGCCGACAGCTGCGGAAAGCGCGTGATCAGGGTGGCCAGGGCCCACAGCTCGGCATCGTCATGGGTCTTTCCCCAGCCCGGCATGCCGCTCATGCGGATGCCGTATTTGGTGACCCAGAACAATTCCTCGAGGCTGCGCTTCCCAGCCGCTTCGGTCAGGTCGGCCGGTTTCGGGTTGAGGCCGCGCGCCAGCGCCGACGGCGCCCCGCCCGGCGCATGATGACAGTCGGCGCACATGGCGTCAAAGCCGGCCACCGCTTCGAGCAGCGCTGCCGGATCGTCGAGGTCGGCCGGCCGCGCCGGAATGTCACGCGCCTTGCGCCGCACCGCGTTGACCCGGGTCTGGTGGATCGCTTCGTGCACCGGCTCCGGCAGCTGGGCGGAAACGGCGACATCGAAGCGCCCCCCGATGATGATCCACGCGCCTGCGGCCAGCGCGACGAGGGCGGCCAGCAGCACGGTGATCAATGCGTGCTTCAGGAACGTCATGCGTTTCGCTCCGACGGACTGTGTTTATCCGCGTTCATCGGTGGTTCTCCTTTCCGGTGGGTGCGGCAGGCCGCGCCGATGCCACAGATAGTACAGCGCCGGCATGACCAGCAGGGCCACGACCCATACCGTGAACACCCCGCCCACCATGGGGGCTGCGATGCGCCGCATGACCTCGGCCCCGGTACCGGAAGAAAACATCACCGGCAGCAGGCCGAGGAATACGGTGGTTTCGGTCATGGTGATGGGGCGGACGCGCTGACAGGCGCCTTCGATGACGGCATCGCGCAGGTCGGCGCGAGTGAAGACGCGCTCGCCGATGCGTCCTTTGAAGCGTTCGTAGGCATTGTTCAGGTAGACCAGCATGATCACGCCGGTTTCCGCCGCAAGCCCCCCCAGGGCAATGAAGCCCACGGCCACGCCCACCGACATCTGGAAGTCCAGCGCCCACATCAGCCAGAATCCGCCGGCCAGCGACAGCGGAATGGTGACCAGCACCAGCACGACCTCGATGAAGGTCCGGAAGATCATCATCAGCAAGACCACGATGATGGCCAGGACCAGCGGGATCAGCACGCTCAGGCGTTCGCGGGCACGCTCGATGTACTGGTACTGGCCGGCAAAGCGGATCGAGTAGCCGCCCGGAAGCTCGACCTGTTCGGCCAGCGTGCTGCGCGCCTCGCGTACCCAGCCGGTCAGGTCGCGGCCGTCGATGTCGACGAACACGAAGCCGGCGGGTCGGGTGTTTTCCGACCGAATCATGGCCGCACCGTCGGCGATGTTCACCTCGGCGACCTCGCCCAGGGCGATGTGGGTACCGGCCGGAGTGACGATCGGCAGGTCCCGCAGTTTGGCCGGTGAATCCCGCCAGTCGGGCAAAAAGCGCAGGTTGACCGGAAAGCGCTCCAGGCCTTCGACCGTTTCGGTCACGTTGGCACCGCCGACGCCGAAGCGAATCACGTCCCGGAGGTCGGCGATGTTCATGCCGTGCCGCGCCAGCGCGCGTCGGTCAGGCTCGATTTCGATGTAACGCCCGGATGCGGGGCGGTCGGCAAATGCGCTCATCGTTCCGGGCACGTCGGCGATGGCCCCTTCGACCTGCTCGGCGAGATCCTGGATCACGGCCAGGTCCGGCCCGGTGATCTGGATGCCGACATCGGTGCGGATGCCGGTCTGGAGCATGTCGATGCGGGTCTGGATGGGAAACACCCAGGCATTGGTCAGGCCGGGAAACTGCACCATGTCATCGAGTTCGCGCATGATGTCGGCGGTGGTCACGCCGGGCCGCCATTCCGCTCGAGGCGTCAAGGTGATGAAGGTCTCGATCATGGTCAGCGGCGCCGGATCGGTCGCCGTCTCGGCCCGCCCGGCCTTGCCCATGACGCGGGCCACTTCCGGGTGGGAAGCGATGATGGCGTCGGTCTGCTGCAGGAGCTCGCGCGCCTTGTCCGGGCTCAGGCCGGGCAGGGTGGTGGGCATGTACATCAGGTCGCCCTCGTCGAGCTCGGGCATGAATTCCGTGCCAAGCCGGGACATCGGAAAGAGCATCGATACCACCAGCCCCAGCGCCAGCACGACGACGATCCACGGATGGTTCCCGCTGAACCGCACCAGCGGCCGATACCCCGCCTCCAGCCCGCGAGCAACAGGACTCACCCGGATTTTCCGAGTCCCGACGAAATAGCCCATCAAAACCGGCACCAAAGTCACCGACAGGCCTGCCGCCGCCGCCATCGCATAGGTCTTGGTGAACGCCAGCGGCGAGAACAGCCGGCCCTCCTGGGCCTGCAGGGCAAATACCGGCAGGAAGGACAGGGCGACGATCAGCAGCGACAGGAAAATCGGTCTGCCGACTTCCACGGTGGCCTCGGTGATGGCCTGCCAGTGTTCCTCGCTTGATTTCGGCGGGTCGCGGGCCAGACGCTGGTGGACGTTCTCGATCAGGACGATGGCGGCATCGACCATCACCCCGATGGAAATGATGATCCCCCCCAACGACATGATGTTGGCGTTGATGCCCTGGAACGACATCACCAGGTAGGCCGCCAGCACGCCCAGCGGCAGGCTGATCAAGAGCACCAGCGATGATTTCAGGTGCCACAGGAACAGGGCGATGACCAGCACCACGATGGCGAACTCCAGGGCCAGCTTTTCCCACAGCGTGCGGATGGAGCGATCGATGAGCGCGGATCGATCGTAGGTCTCGACGATCTCCACCCCTTCGGGCAATCCGGGCCCGAGTTCTTCCAGGCGCTGCTTGACGGCGCGAATGACGTCGCGGGCGTTCTCGCCGGAGCGCATGACCACGATGCCGGACACGACCTCACCCTGGCCGTCGAGCTCGACGATGCCGCGGCGCTGGGCCGGCCCGCGGCGAATGTCGGCAACCTGTTCGAGCAGGACCGGCGTGCCGTTTTCGAGCACCCCGACCGGGATCTGCTTGAGATCATCCAGTGACTGGATGTAGCCCGTGGCGCGGACCATGTATTCGGCTTCGGCCAGCTCGATCAACGAGCCACCGGTCTCGAAATTGCCCCGGCGAATGGCCGATTCGAGCTGGCCGATGGTGAGACCGAAGGCCCGCAGGGCCAGCGGATCGACGGCCACCTGGTACTGCCGGACCATGCCGCCGGCCGTGGCGACCTCGGACACGCCGGGCACGGACTGCAGCTCGAACTTCAAGAACCAGTCCTGGAGCGCGCGGAGCTGGCCCAGGTCATGGTTGCCGCTGCGGTCGACCAGGGCATACTTGTACACCCAGCCCACGCCGCTGGCATCGGGACCGAGCTCGGCGCTCACCCCTTCGGGCAGCCGGCCTTCGACCTGGCTCAGGTATTCCAGCACCCGGGCGCGGGCCCAGTACAGATCGGTACCGTCCTCGAACAGAACGTAGACGAAGGCATCTCCGAACATCGAGAAGCCGCGCACGGTGTGGGCGCCGGGTACCGCCATCAGTGCCGTGGTCAGCGGATAGGTGACCTGGTCCTCGACCACCTGCGGCGCCTGGCCCGGAAAGGCCGCGCGCACGATCACCTGGGTGTCGGTCAGGTCGGGAATCGCGTCGACCGGGGTGTCGCGCACCGCCCACAGCCCGGCCACGCCGAGAATCAGACCCATGACCAGCACCAGCTGACGGTTGGCGATCGACCAGCGAATGATTGCGTCAATCATGCCGCGACTCCCTTAGTGGTGGTCATGGCTGGTCATCCGGCTGTGGCCGGCGCGCATGCTGGCTTCGGAGTCGATCAGGAACTGACCGGAGACGACCACGCGGTCGCCCTCGCCGAGTCCGTGCAGGATCTCGGTGTAGCGGCCCGACTCAAGCCCGGCGTGGACCACGCGCACGCTGAAGCGCTGGCTGTCGTCCTGGACGATCACCCGTTCCTCGGTGCCGGTGCGAACGATCGCCTCGGTCGGCACATAGAGGATGTTGTTCTTCGGGCCGGCGAGAATGAACAGGCTGGCCCAGTCGCCCACCCGCAGATCGCCGTCGGGATTGTCGAGCACGATGCGCGCCCGGGCGGTGCGGGTCGTGGCCGCCAGTTCCGGGTAGATCCGATCCACCCGGCCACGCAGTTGTTCACCGGGACGGCTGTTGCGTTCGATCTGGACGGCCTGGTCGTTTTCCAGCCAGTCGATCTGGCCGCCGGCGACCTCGGCAAGCAGCCAGACGCGGGCCGGATCGGCGATCTCGATCATGTCCAGACCGGGCTGCACGTACATGCCAGGCCGGATGTTGAGCTGGGTGACGTAGCCCTCCCGTTCGGCGTACCACGGCACCCAGGTCAGAACCTGTTCCTCCTGCCGGATGCGGTCGATCACCGCGGACTGCACGTCCAGCACCTCGAGGCGCTGGCGGGTGGCTTCGATCAAGCGGGCGTTGCCGGCTCGGAGGGCCTGAAGAAATTCTTCCTGCACGTTGACCAGTTCCGGCGCGTACAGGGTGAACAGACGCTGGCCGGCGGATACGCTGTCGCCGACGCTGCTCGGTTCCAGGTCGCCGATCCAGCCGTCGACCCGCGGGTGCACATGGGTCAGCGCGCTCTGGTCCACCTCGATGGTGCCGAGCGCGCTGATGCGCCGGAACAGACGCCCGCGCTGCACCTCGGTAGTGCGCAGGTTCATGGCCTGCTGAACGGCCGGGTGAATGGTGACCGTAGTCGGGGCGCCGCCTTCATCGCGGCGCGGCACCAGGTTCATGCCACAGATCGGGCAGCGACCGGGTTCGTCGCGCACGATTTGCGGATGCATGGGGCAGACGTACTGCGTTGCCGCTGTCTCGCCGAGCATGCCGTCGACCAGGTCATCTTGCTCATCGTGAGCGTGGTCATGATGGCCATGATCATGGTCGTGTTCGTCGTGCTCGTCCACGGTGTCCCGGGGGACGAGGTCCATGCCGCAGATCGGGCACTCATCCCCCTGTTCACCGACCACTTGCGGGTGCATGGGACAGATATGATCGCCGGCCGATTGATGCTGTTCGTCGGCGTGTTGGTGGTGATCGTGCTGCTGGTCGTCCTGGGCCAGCGCATTCAGCTGGGCCCCTTGGGTCAGTGCCAGCAGGAGCGTGCCGCACAGCACGGCGATGAATGGATGGATTTTCATGAGGGATCCTCGTTGGTGAGGGCAGCGATTCGGGCGATGGCGCCAAGCAGCCGCTCGCGGGTATTGATCAGATCGATCTCCAGCTCGAACAGCTGCAGTCGTGCCCGGATCAGTTCATCGAAACTGGCCCGGTCGGATTGATAGGCGGCCTCGGTGGCTTCCAGTGTTTGCTGAGCCCTTGGAAGGATGTCTTCGGCGATCAGTCGCCGCCGCTGTTCCAGTCGCTGCCGTATCGCATGCTGTTCTTCCAGCGCCCCGCTCAGGCGCTGCAGGAGGTACTGCGCCTGCGCCTGTTCGGCATCGCGCTCGGCCAGGGCGGCATCGACGCGGCGGTCCTGGCGGTTGGCGGTAAACAGGGGCAGGCTGACGCTGGCCATCACGAACAGCTTGTCCGACATCCGGCCACCGACCGGGTCGCTGCCGCGTTGATGTCCGTAGCCGGCGTCGATCATCCATTCCGGACGGTAGGCTTGGCGGGCGATTTCGGCGCCGAGCTCACCGGCCTCGACGCGCGCCTGCGCGGCGGCCAGCTCGGGATGATCGGCCAGGCGAGCGCGAAGATCGGTCCCTGACACGGCCGGCCGGGACCATGCTGGCAGTCCGGGGGCTGACGGCTCCGTTTCCAGGGGGCCGGTCCAGCGCTGCAGGCGGGCAAAGGCTTCGTCGATCGCCGTGGCGGCGTCGATGCGCCGGCGCTCCATCAGGATCCTTTCCAGGTGGGCCTGGCTTTCATCCTGGGCGCGTCCGGTGCCGGCGGCGAAACGTCGTTCGGTCAGCTCGACCAGGTCTTCGACCTGTTCGAACATGGCCTCGACCCGGGCTGCGGTTTCCGATGCGCCCGCCCAGGCCAGCCATGCCAAGCGGGTTTGCAGGGCGACTTCCAGACGACGTGCGCGGACATCGATCCCGGTTGCCTTGGCCAGCACGGTTCCGCGTTCCCCGCTCAGACGGCGGCTGGCGCCGGCCGGAAAGCGCTGGCGAACACCGATGGAGTACATCGTCATCATGTCCGACGACAGCGGGTCGTTGATCGGCAGTCCCTGGGCGCCAAGGGTCAGCTGGGGGTCGGGCAGGGCGCGGTCGGCAATCGCCGACTCCTCGAGACTGCGGCTACGTTCACTAAGTGCCCTGAGGCCGGCATCCCGGGCAAGCGCGCGCTCGACGGCAGCGTCCGCCGGCAGACCGATCGCCGGCAGTGGCGACAGCAGCGCGGCGAGTATGCCAACACCGCACAAAACAGATTTGCAACACATGATGCTCTCCTGAAGAGGTCAATCCAAGACCTGGATGGCTTGCCATGTCAGCAAGCCGGATCGGGCGCGACTCGCCCGGGCTTCAGGAAATTTGTTTCGGGGGACGGAGCAGCTGTTCCGGAGACAGCGAGGGATGGGGCGCGGCGACCGTGGACACGATGCCCATGCTGTCCGGGCCTGGCTGGGGCGTAATGAGCAGGACCAGCCCCGGCACCGGCGCACTGCAGCCACAACGGCAATTCAGTCCGCAGCAGTCGCTACCGAAGTCGGTTCCATGTGCTTCAGCCTCGGCTTCTTCGGCCGGCGGAGCATGATGGGGGCAGTCTGCGTGAACGATCGTGGCCTCTTGGCCAGCGACTGAGGCATCAGACGCTTCGGAAGATTCCGAGCAGGCGTGCGCGGGCAGACCGGCCAGGAAAAGACTCAGGCAGAGAATGAGCCGGACAATGATGGATGTTCGATCCATGATTGATGAACGTTAGCACAGGCTCCCGGCTTAGTCCACAGGCAGCGCATTGAGTACGCGCTGGATTTCCTCCGGCGTCAGGCCGCGTGCACCTTTTCGGGTGGTCCGCCCGGAGTGCCCGTCGAGATCCACAAAGGCATCGGACGGAAGACCGTCCTGCAGGGTCGGTTTGTGGGCCTCGAAGCGCCACTGGCCGTCTTCATGCAGCAGTTGGCCCCGCCCCAGTCCCATGGCCGTGCTCGAGCGGTGGCACTCCTCACAACTTCGCGCCGGGCCGATGGTGTGCGGATTCAAGGGCGCGAAGAAACGCCGAAACTGGGTCTCGTCCCAGTCGGGATGGTCGATGGTGCGGATCATGCCGGGCACGAAGGTGACGACCTGGCCCTGTCCGTTGACCCCCAGGGGTGGGGCATCGTTGTACACGTCCCAGCGCTGGTCCGACCAGGAGCCGGGCGTGAACTCGCGCGCAACGTGGTCGAACTGAACCTGATCGGGATCATAGTCCATGTGGCAGCCGTGGCACTGCGGCGCCCACTGGGTGTGGCAGGTCGAGCAGGTCAGGCGGTCATGATGGCCGTCATCCGGATGGCTGGCCTGGGTCAACGGCGGGATCGGCAGGCTGCCGCCTTCCACTTTGCGGTGCAGCAGCTTGCTGCCGTCCGGCTGAATTTCGATATGCCACAGCGGTGTGCCGCGTCGCTCGGTGGTCAGAAACCGGCGCTGGCCATCGCGCGGGAACGGGATTCGGGCGATCTGCCCGCGCAGGTCGGACGGCCATTCGGCTTCGGTGATCGTTGCCTGACGGTTGTCGTGGCAATCGCTGCACTGGATATCAACCGCGTCCGAGCCGTGGGCGAAGTGCCCGGTGGGCCCCATGACATCGCGCGTGGTGTGGCAGTCGATACAGGCCAGGCCGGCCTGATGATGGACGTCGTCATGGATCATTTCGACCAGGCGACCGTCGGGCAGGTAGTAGAGCGGATGCGGATGATCCTGCTCGAGCACGTGCGCATCCACTTCGGCCAGCCCGGCGTAGTTGAGGGCAATGCGTCCCGAGCGCGAGTGGCAGCCCGAGCAGCTCTGGTCGCTGACCGTGGCCGACAACGGCGGATGCGCACCATCGCGCTGAATCGAATGGGGCGCGTGGCAGGCCAGACAGCCGCCGCCGCGGCTTCCGATCGGTTCTTCGGTGGTCATCTGGTGCTGCGGCTGACCCAGGTGGCAGCTCGCGCAGTGCTTGCGCAGCATGGAGTCGGCCACGCTCTGGCCGAGGCTGTCCAGCCGCCCTTTGCCCTGGTCAGGGCGTTCCTGCTCGCCGAGCGTGTAGCGGGTCACGTTGACCATGCCGCGACCACTGTGCATCAGCCCTTCGAGCACGTGGCGGGTCTCGTCGATATGACAGCCGCCGCAGGTTTGCCCGGCGTTGTCCAGCCAGCCGGGCGAGGCGACCATGCCGGCATGCGCTGCTTCCCGCCCGGATGCTTCGCTGTCGCCGAGGTGGCAGGCCTGGCACTGGCCGGCAAGGAAAGCGTGCGGGTCGTTGTCGGTCAGAACATGGCCCTGATGGCAGTCCAGACAGGCGGCCAGGGCCAGGGAGCTGCCGGCGAAGAAGAAAAAGCCGGCCCAGAAGGCCGGCTTTGTTCGGGGTTTCAAGGGCCCACGCTCCTTGAAGCCGTTCTCAGCAGCCCTCGCCGATCAGCAGGCGACGGCGCGGCGCTGGCTCTTCTTCAGCGGGCTCTTCTTCCACGGCGGCCAGCTCGAAATCAATGCCGACGCCGAGACCGTACTGCAGGCCCAGGCCGTGCGGATCATCGACCTGCGGGGCTGCAGCCGGCGCGGCCGGAGTGGCCGGGGTCAGCCCGAGGGCGGCCGCCCGGTCGCGACCGCTGGGGGCGGCGTCCGCGGCCGCATCCTCACCGTGGAAGTGCCGGGCCAGCTGGCGGCGCTCCTCGGAGCCGAGCACCGGTTCCTGACCGGGCAGTTCGTGGGTCGGGTCGCTGGTATAGGCGAACCAGGCGTCGAACCCGCCCTGCAGCGCGACCGCATTGATGCCCTGCAGCTGCAGCAATGCGCTGGCCTGCGAGGCGGCGATGCCGTCGCTGCTGTAAAGCACGAGCTGACGGTTCCCGGCGACTTCGCGGGCCCGATCGGCCTTGACGATTTCGGTGACACCGACGCTCATCGCGCCGGGGATGTGGCCGTCTTCGAACGCAATGACCGGGCGCAGGTCGACGAGACGGAAATCGCCCTGGTCTTCGACGATGCGCCGGGAAAGAGCGGGCACCGTCACGACCGCCTCACCCCGGGCAATCGACGAGCCGACCCGTTCCAGGTCGGCTGAAGACGGACCTTCGCTCGGGGAGCAGCCGGTCGCCAGGAGGGCGACGGCAGCGGTAATGGCGCCGGCGGCGGCGACGCGGACAAGCTTGAAACGCATGGTACAACCCTCTTTAATTAGTCAGCACTAATTCAGGATTCTAGCGCAAAAGATCCAGCAAGGCGGGGTTGTAGGTGTTGACGTAGCTCAGGTAGCCCGAGACCTGACCGATGTCGACCACCAGCTGGCGCAGCATGTAGGCTCCGTACAGCACCAGCACCGGGCTGATCATCATCCACGACGCCCTTTTTCCGCGCAGGCCGAAGGCCTCGATGGCCAGCGGGACCAGCAGGCCCGGGATGACGAAGAACAGCCAGAACAGCCGGGTGTATTCACCGCCGAAGACCATCTGCACCGACTCGATCTGGACCTGGGAGCCGTTGGCCAGGTTGGCCAGGGTCAGAGCCAGCAGCAAGACCTTGAATACGACCATTCCGAACAGGACCCGGGAAAAGAGCAGGCGTTCTTCCGGCGCCCGCGCGCCGATCAGGACCACGGCGGCGGCGGTCGCCAGGCCGGAGGTCAGAAACAGCGGCGCCATCAGGCCACTGCTGGCAAACGGCCGGGCGTCCATCGAGGTCATCAGGGTGCCGGTGTAGAAGGCGATGATCACGCCGAGGACCACGCTGGCCCAGGCCACCGGGCGACGATAGCGTTCGGCCCAGTCCAGCGCCCAGGTCCCGAGACGGAACTTGTCGACCGGACGGGCTAGCGCAGGGTAGCCGCCGCGCAGACCCTGCAGGGTCAGCAGCAGGATGGCCAGGATGACCAGCTGCAGAAGCCAGGCGCCCCAGGACATGACGGCGGTCGGCACGAAGGCCCCGAAGAAGCGCCAGAACACGATCTTGTGGGTCAGTTTCAGAAACAGAAACGTCATGGCCAGCCCGATCGAGATCAGCCCGATCAGCGGCAGGCGTTTGGCGGTGAAGCCGAAGTTCTCTTCCTTGCGGCCAAGAATGACCATCGCGGTAAAGATCAGGGCACCGGCGGTCAGGCCGACCAGGAACAAATCGGCAATCACTTGCCAGCCCCAGGCGGCCACGTTCGGGTCGATCTTGGGGTTGGCGCGGGTGGTAATCAGGATTTCTTCACGCATGAGCTTGGATTCCGGCGATTAGTGCATCAGGTCAGGAAATAGACTTGCGGTTCGTTGCCCGTCTCGTCGAGCAGCGCCTTGTGCTCGCGCGAGGCGAGCAGTTTGCTGACCGTGGAGTTGGGGTCGTCGAGCACGCCAAAGTGCATGCAGCGGGTCGGGCAGGACGAGACGCAGGCCGGGTCCAGGCCTTGCTCGACGCGGTGGTGGCAGAACGTGCATTTGCTGACGTAGCCTTCGTTCATGATCAGGCGCGCGTCGTAGGGGCAGGCGGCGATGCAGGCACCGCAGCCGGTGCACTTGTTGGGATCGACCAGCACGATGTTGGTGTCTTCCCAGCGGTACGTGGCCGCGGTCGGGCAGGCATACAGGCAGGTCGGCTTGGCGCAGTGGTTGCAGCGCTCGGAGCGAAACTCGGTCTTGAGGTTCGGGTAGGTTCCGGTCGTCGCTTCGACCACCCAGTCCCGGTTCAGGCCGGCCGGTACCTTGTTTTCGGTCTTGCAGGCCACGACGCAGTCGCCGCAACCGATGCACAGTTTGGTGTCGATGACCATTGCATAGCGGATCATGCGCTTGCCTCCTCGGGGATCAGGGTGACGAAATTGCCGCGCATGCCGGTACCGCCCATGATGGGATCGACCAGGATGCGGGTGATGAGGCCCTGGTCGTCGGCGCCGCGGCCGTTGGCCAGACCGAGCTGGGATTCCTTGTGGCCGAAGCCGTGGACGAGGTAGACCGAGTCGGGGCGAATCCGCTGGGTCACCCGGATCCGCACCGGCAGGCTCTCGACGCCGTCCTGGTTTTTCAGGCGGACGTATTCGCCGTTGCTGACGCCGAAGTCGCCGGCCGCGACGGGATGAACCCAGGCGGTGTTTTCGGGCATCAGCTCGAACAGGGTCGGGTTGTTGATGGTCCGGCCAAAGGTATGCGCGGCGGCCCGTCCATAGTTCAGGTGCAGGTGCTTTTCATCCGGCCGCGTCGGCGGCGGGGTGTAGACCGGCAGCGGATCGTGGCCGTAGTCGGCCAGCAGATCGGAATGGAGCTCGATCTTGCCCGAGCCGGTATTGAACTGGCGGTTTTCGTTTGGCGCGAAATACTTCGGCGTGGTCCGGGGAAATTTCTTGACCCCGATGCGGCGCATTTCGTCCAGCGAGCTGCCGACCTGGCGCAACTGCCAGTCCAGTTCCTCACCGTAGTCTTTCCAGGGGAACCAGTCGCCCAGGCCGAGGCGCTCGGCGATGTGTTTTGCGATCCACCAGCCGGGCTTGGAGTCGTACTTGGGCTCGAAGGCCGGGAAGTTCACCGCCAGCGAGGGCTCGCGCTCGGGACTGTTGCGGATCGGGTCGAGACGCTCCAGGTAGGTGCACTCGGGCAGGATGACGTCGGCATAGCCGGTGATGGCATACGGCATGGTGTCGACCACGACGAACAGATCCAGCGACTGGGCCGCCTGCTGCAGCTTTTCGGTCACGCCCGGGATGGTGTAGCCGAGGTTGGTTCCGTAGACGAACCAGCCCTTGAAAAAGGCATCGTCGCCAATGGAGCCGTCGATGACCTTCTGGGCAATGCCGGCCGGGGCCAGCGGATACTCGCCCTGGACCGCCTGCATCCAGTTGTTCTTTGGGGCCGGCGGGTCGGGCAGGGGATAGCGCGGCAGGTTCACGTTCTCCATGGCCAGGTAGCCACCCTCGCGACCCCAGGAGCCGAGCAGCGCGGTCAGGATGGCGATGGCGCGCGAGCGCTGGGTGTCGTCTCCGTACCAGGTGACGTGGCGGCCCGGGTGGACCACGGTCGCCGGCGCGGCCTTGGCCATTTCGCGGGCGGTTTCACGAATCACTTCCGGACGGATGCCGGTTTGGGTAAACGCCCATTCCGGCGTGAACTGCTGGACATGAGCGGTCAGCTTGTCCAGCCCGTTGACGTATCGGTCCACGTAGTCGGCGTCGTACAGACCCTCGTTGATCAGCACGTGCATCCAGGCCAGCAGCAGAGCCATGTCGGTGCCGGGCTTGATCGGCAGCCAGTGCTTCGACTTGCCGGCCGCGACCGAGAAGCGCGGATCGACGGTGATCAGGGTCGCGCCCTTGCGCAGCGCGCTGATCCAGGTCTGGACCTGGCTGTTGTGCAGGTTTTCGCCCAGGTGCGAGCCGATCAGGACGATGCAGCGCGAGTTTTCCATGTCGGTGCGGTCGGGCGAGCCGACGCCTTCGCCAAAGGTCAGGGCAAAGCCGACGTCGCGCGGGCCGCGGCACTGCGCGAACGACGGCTGGGTATAGCCGCGCGAGCCGAAGGCGGTCAGCATGCGGCGGAAGTAACTGCCGCCCGGGCCGTGCGAGAACAGGCACAGGCGATCTTCACCGTGCTCGTCCTTGATGCGATTCATCTTGGCGGCGATGTAGTCGAAGGCCTCGTCCCAGGTCGCCGGACGGAATCGCTGCTGGCCATTTTCGGTAACCCGAATCATCGGTTGCTTGAGGCGGTCGGGGTCGGTGTACATCCCCAGGCCGCCGTCGCCGCGGGTGCAGAAGCGCCCGGTCGAGTGCAGATCGTCCGGATTGCCCTCGATCTTCCAGGGGCGCCCGTTTTCGGTCGACACGGTGCCGGCGCAGCGCCAGAAGCACACGTTGCACACGGTCGGTGTGCGGACCACTTCGCCGGTGCCCGGCAGGGGCCGTTCGGCACAGCCGGTCAGGGCGACGGGAGCCATGGCTCCGGCGCTCAGGGTAGCGGATAGCTGAATGAATTCGCGTCTTTTCATGATCGGCTCGATCGGGTGTTGAATGGGGTTTGCCAGTGGGGTGGCGGCACCAACGCGCCGCCACCCCGATCTCGCAGGGGGCTACAGAATGGTGAAGCTGCCGTCCGAGGCGACTTCCATCTCGACGTTGACGTATTCGACGTCGAAGCCTGCGGAGTTCAGCGTGCGGTAGGCCATTTCGGCGCGCACACCGGTGGCGCAGTGCACGATGACGCGCTTGGACTTGTCGAGCTCATCCATCATTCCTTCGAGACGATCCAGCGGAGCGTGAACGGCACCGGGGATCATGCCGGCCGAGATTTCGTCGTCGGAGCGGACATCGACCAGCTGTACGTCGGCGCTGGGGAATTCCATGGCCACGAAAGCTTCCGGCGCGATGGCCCCCGGCGGCAGCTGGCGAACGTAGTTGATCGACAGGGCCAGGGCGCTGCTTTCGGTCGGCAGGCCGGCGGCATCCCAGCCTTCGAAGCCGTCTTTGAGGATGCTGATGTTGCGATAGCCCCAGCTGGCCAGTTCACGGTAGGCGACCAGCACGTCCTGGTCCGCGTGCCCGTTGCTGTAGAGGATGATGGGCGCGCGCCGGTCGGAGACGCCGGGCATGCGGGCCTGGCGCTGTTCGGCGATGAAGGTTTCGGTCAGGGCCTCGAAATTGGCCGCCGGCATGGTGACTGCGGTGGGCAGGTGGCCACGCATGGCGGTGATCTGGTTACGCGTATCGATGATCACGTGGCCGGGGTTTAGCCGTTCTGCCAGCCATTCCGGCTGGGCGTGCATCGGCAGCTGCGCCCGGCGCCAGGTCGGGGTGCCGCCCTGGTAACCCTTGATGTTGGTGTAGCCGGCTTCCTGGGCCTTGCCAATGGCGGTGCCGGTGTGCGGGCAGGTTGGTCCACCGCAGTAGAAGACGATCAGCGCCGCCGTATCCGGCGCCAGTTCTGCCAGTCTGTCGAGGAAGTCGTCGGCATTCGGAAAGGCATTGACCGAGGAGGGGATGGTCGCGGCCATGAACGGACCGGCCGGGCGGGCGTCGATCAGGGTATACGCCTCGTCGCCGGTCAGGATGGCGAGCAGTTCGTCGGTGGTGATTTCCATACCGTCGGGCAGGCCGAAAACGATCTTTTCGATGGTCGTGGCCGGTTGCCCCGGTTCAAAGCTGACCTTGATCAGTTCGCCGCCGGACAGATCGCCGACGCCGTCGGCTTCGATGAACTGGGTGTTGTCGTCAAAGCGAACCACCACCGGATCCTGACCTGGTACATCGATCTGGACGGTGCCGGCGATCCGCGAAATTTCCATGATGCGGCCCTGGACCTCGTCGGCCAGCGCCGAGGTTGAACCGAATATGAGGGCCGCGAGGGCCATGAACATCAAGAACCTGGAACGCATGTTTGTTTCTCCTTGAGAAAGTCCCTGAAAAACGAAGTGATCGCCGGAGCGATTCTCGCGATCGGATCGTTGGCAGGATGCTTTTCGATCCGAATGCGTGCATCCTAATGTTCTAATACTCGAAGCCATTTGACCGCGATCAAAAACGGAAGAATCAATTGAATCGCTAGGGATCGATCGGCGTCACTCGGGGAGCAGGAGCCGCTACCATTACCGAGGACATTCTTCTACTGGAGCAGGGCGCGTGACCCCCACACTGGAACAGCAGGACCTGGACTACCTTTTCCACCCGTGTACCGATCTGTCCGGACATGCTCGCTCCGGCCCCCTGATCTGGCAGCGCGGCGAGGGCATTTATGTCCATGACCAGCACGGCCGACGCTACCTGGAGGGAATGGCGGGGTTGTGGTGCACGGCATTGGGCTACGGCGAGAAGGAGCTGGCCCGGGTCGCCGCCGAGCAGATGGAAAGCTTCTGCTACGGGCCGCTGTTTGCGGGCAAGAGCAACGAACCGTCAATCCGTCTGGCGGCCAAGCTGGCCGAGTGGGTGCCGATCGAGGGCGCGCGTTTTCTGTTCGGCTGTTCCGGCTCCGACGCCAACGATGCCCAGGTCAAGCTGGTGCGCTACTACTTCCACGCCATCGGCAAGCCGTCCAAGCGCAAGATCCTCTCGCGCGGCAACGCCTACCACGGCGTGACCGTGGCCACGGCGGCGCTGACCGGGCTGCCCGCCTTCCACAAGCATTTCGGTCTGGCCATGGACGACGTCGTCCACCTGACCTCGCCGCATTACTACCGCCAGGGCAGGCCGGGTGAGTCCGAGGCTGAATTCGTCGAGCGCCTGGGCCAGGAACTCGAGCAGGTCATCGAGCGCGAAGGCGCGGACAACATTGCCGCCCTGTTCGCCGAGCCGCTGATGGGCGCCGGCGGCGTGATCCTGCCCCCGGCCGGCTATTTCGAGCGCATCCAGCCGGTGCTGGAGGCCAACGACATCCTGCTGGTCGACGACGAGGTGGTGTGCGCCTTCGGCCGCACCGGACAAGCCTTTGGCTGCCAGACCTACGACATGCGCCCGGCCACCATGACCATGGCCAAGGCGCTCTCTTCGGCCTACGTGCCGATCTCGGCCGTGGCCGTTCCGCCGTTCATGTACGAGCCGATCGAGAAAGCCGCCGGCGAGGTGGGCATCTTCGGACATGGCCTGACTTATTCGGGCCACCCGGTCGCGGCCGCGGTGGCGGTGCGCAACCTGGAGTTGATGGAGGAACGGGGCCTGATGGCGCACGCCGCGGCCATGGCGCCGAGATTCCAGGCGGCGCTCGCGCAGCTGGGCGATCACCCCCTGGTCGGCAATCAGCGCGGGATCGGTCTGATCGCCGGCCTCGAGCTGGTCGCCGACAAGGACACTCGCCAATCCTTCCCGCCCGCCGACAAGATGGCCTTCCAGGTGGCCGCTGCCTGCCTCGAGGAAGGCCTGGTGGTGCGCGCCCTGCCGGGCGATATCGTCGCGGTCTGCCCGCCGTTGATCATCAACGAAGAGCAGATCGATGAGCTGGCCGGCAAGCTGGAGCGGGGGCTGAACCGGGTCCTGAGCTCGCTTCAGGCGACCAGGTCGGCGTAGTCCGGATGGCGCTGGATCCAGGCGGCCACGTAGGGACACACCGGCCGAACCTGGAGGCGCTGCTCGCGCGCCCAGTCCAGTACGTGTCGGGTCAGGTGGCCGGCGATGCCGCGACCGCCCACGGCCTTGGGTACCTGAACGCTGTTGAGGCTGAGCGTGTCTGCGCTGCGGGTGTAGTCGAGCCGGCAGGGATGGCCGTCGACGACCACTTCAAAACAGTCCCGGTCGGCGTGGTGAACAATCGGTTCTTCCATGGAGGCGTCCTCAGTACAGGAAGCGGGTGCGGATGGTGGCCGGGATGGCGTCGAGCTCCCGGACCAGGGCGGGCGCGTCTTCGGTTTCCAGGTCCATGACCACGTAGCCGACGTCGGGCAGGGTCTGCAGGTACTGTGCGGCGATGTTGATCGAGGCTTTGGAAATGACGCTGTTGACCGCCTGCAGCACGCCGGGTTCGTTGCGGTGGATGTGCATGATCCGGCGGGCGCTGGCGTGATCGGGCAGGCTGACCTCGGGAAAATTCACCGCGCCCATGGTCGAGCCGTTGTCGGAGTAGCGGACCAGCTTGGTCGCCACGTCCAGGGCAATGTTTTGCTGGGCCTCCTCGGTGCTGCCGCCGATGTGCGGGGTAAGCAGCACCTTGTCCATGCCGCGCAGTTCGGATTCGAAGGCGTCGTCGGCGCCCTTGGGTTCGACCGGAAAGACGTCGATGGCCGCGCCGCCCAGCCGTTCGGCGCGCAGGGCCGCGGCCAGAGCGGGGATGTCGACGATTCTTCCGCGTGCCGCGTTGATCAGGTGGGCACCGGGCTTCATGCGTCCCAGGGCCTTGTTGTCGATCATGTTCCGGGTCCGCTCGGTATCGGGTACGTGGATGCTGACCACGTCGGCCTCCTCGAGTACGCTTTCCATGCGGGTTCGAGGTTCGGCGTTGCCCAGGGGCAGCTTGGCGACGATGTCGAAATAAATCACCCGCATGCCCAGGCCTTCGGCGAGGATGCCCAGCTGCGAGCCGATATGACCGTAGCCGAGAATCCCGAGGGTCTTGCCGCGCACCTCGTGCGAACCGCGTGCGCTTTTCAGCCACTGCCCGCGATGCGCGCCGGCGTTGCGCGCCGGAATGCCGCGCAGGAGCAGGATGATCTCGGCCAGGACCAGCTCGGCCACCGACCGGGTATTGGCATACGGTGCGTTGAAGACCGGGATGCCGCGCCGCCGCGCCTCGCTCAGGTCGACCTGGTCGGTGCCGATGCAAAAGCAGCCGATGGCGGTGAGCTTGCGCGCCCGATCCAAAAGGTCGGCGGTCAGCTGGGTGCGCGAGCGGATGCCGAGAAAGTGCACGTCTTCGATCATCTCGGCGAGTCGTCCGGGCGGCGGCGCCTGGGCTTCGCTGACGATCCACTCGTAGCCGCTGCGCCGGATTTCATCCAGGCCTTTCGCATGGATGCCTTCCAGCATGAGAAACTTGATCTTGTTCTTGGCCAGTGAATGGTGCCTGGTCGTCATCGCCGATCCTTTGGGGGCAGTCTGGTAGCTTGCTCCGGAGATTATCGCAGGAACCTTGACCGGACGGTTTGACCGATGAGCGCATTTCCCGATATCGAAACCCTGACCGATGCGCAAAGCCTGCTGCATTACGGTCGCGACTGGACGCGTTTCTGGACGCCGGCGCCGGAGCGGGTCGTGTTTCCGCGCTCCACCGACGACGTGGTCGCCCTGGTGCGCTGGGCCGGCAGCAGCGATCGCAGGCTGGTGCCCAGCGGCGGTCGAACCGGGCTGTCGGGCGGCGCCGTCGCCCCCGGTGGCGAGGTGGTGGTGTCGCTGGAAAAGATGCGCCGGCAGATCGAGCTGGATGCGGTCGAGCCCAGCCTGACCGTCGAGGCCGGCATGCCGGTCGGTGAAGTGCAGCGAACCGCGCGCGAAGCCGGTCTTTTCTACCCGGTCGACTGGGCGGCGGCCGGCTCCAGCCAGGTCGGCGGCAGCATTGCCACCAACGCCGGCGGCATTCGCGTGCTGCGCTACGGCATGACCCGCCAGTGGGTGCGCGGCCTGGTCGTGGTCGACGGCCGGGGGCAGGTTCTGCGCCTCAACCGCGGCCTGGTCAAGAACAATTCCGGACCGGACCTGGGGCAGCTGATGATCGGCAGCGAAGGCGTGCTGGGGATCATCACCGAGGCCACGCTGGCCTTGACCCGGCCGCCGCCGACCCAGTCGGTCCTGCTGCTGGCCTTTGCCGATCTGGCCGCGCTGATGCCCGCGCTGGCGGCGCTGCAAAAGGCGCTTTCGCTGTCGGCCTTCGAGTTCTTCGATCGGCGTTCGGTGGCCCGTGTCGAAGCGCATACCGGTTCGAGCTTTCCGCTGGCAGAACGGGCGGATTTTCACGCCGTGGTGGAGTTCGACGATCCGGACGGCGCCTGCACGGACGCAGCCCTTCAGGCCTTCGAAGCCCTGGTCGAGGCCGGCCACGTGACCGACGGCATCTTGAGCCAGTCCGAGGCGCAGGCGGCGGAGCTGTGGCGCTGGCGCGAGGCGATCACGGAGTCGATTGCACCGGCCACGCCCTACAAGAACGACCTGTCGGTCCGCGTTTCGCGGGTGCCGGGGTTTCTGGGCGCGCTCGAAGCGCTGATCGCGCGCCACTACCCGGAATTCGAAGTGGTCTGGTTCGGCCATATCGGGGACGGCAATCTCCACATGAACATTCTTTGTCCGGAAGCGATGGACGTGGCCGACTTCCGCGCCGCCTGCGACGGTCTGAGCCCGCGCGTGTTTGCCCTCGTGCGCGAATACCAGGGCAGCATTTCCGCCGAGCACGGGGTCGGTCTGCTCAAGCGGGACTACCTGCACTATTCGCGTGATGCGGCCGAAATCGATGCGCTGCGCGGTCTCAAGGCGCTGTTCGATCCGGAGGGGCTGCTGAATCCGGGCAAGCTGCTGGCTTGATCTGGTATCTTTGATCTCTTGTCTTTCGATTCATCCTTTACCGTACAGGAGCATCGCTCATGCGATTGAAAACCATGCTTTTTCCACTCCTCTTTTCGGCGCTGCTGCTGGCGGTCCCGGTGCAGGCCGACCCGGGAATGACGCTGGAGCAGATCGCCAAACTGCAGCAGGTGGGGCAGGTTGCGGTCAGCCCCAGCGGCGAGCACATCGCCTACACCCGTGTCGTCCCGCGTCGGCCGGGCGTCGACGAGGACGGTCCGGCCTGGAACGAGCTGCACGTGATCGACGCCGAAGGGGTCAGCCGTGCGTTCATCACCGGCCAGGTCAACGTCGGGCAGATCGGCTGGATGCCGGACAGTTCGGCCATTACCTTCGTCTCCAGCCGCGGCGACGACAGCCAGGCGGCGCTGTACCGGATTCCGGTTGCGGGCGGGGAAGCAAAGCGCCTGCTCACGGTCGGCACGGGGGTCGCCGGATACAGCCTGGCGCCGGACGGCAAGCGCGTGGCCCTGATCGGCACCGAGCCGCTGGATGACGAGGTGCAGGATCTTCACGACAAGGGCTTTGACCAGATCATCTTCGAAGAGGACTGGCGGCCGCGCAGCTTGTGGATTGCCGATCTGAACGATCCGGATCCGGAACCGGTCGCGACCGAAGGATCGGTGCAGCGCGTGCAGTGGTCGCCGGCCGGAGACCGTCTGGCGATCGTGGTCACGCCCCGGCAGCTGGTCGACGATACGCTGATGTTCCCGCGCGTACGCATCATTCGCCCCGACGGGGAAGAACTGGGCCGGATCGACAACCCGGGCAAGCTCGGGCAAACCGCCTGGAGTCCGGACGGCTCCCATTTCGCCTTCATCGCCACCGACTCGATTCACGATACCCGGGAGGGCCGGCTGATGGTGGCCGGGCGGGACGGCGGCGAGTGGCTCAATCTCCTGCCGGGCCTGGAAGGACACGTCTGGCACGTGGACTGGTACGGAGACCGGGTCCTGTTCATCAGCTACGAGGGCGTCGAGGCCCGGGTCGGCCACATCGCGGTCGACGGCAGCGACGAGGTCACCCTGTACCACGACGAGGGCGTCATTTTCGAGGGCCTGTCGGTGGCTGAAAACGGCCGCCTGGTCTTTCCGGTCAATTCCCCCGACCATCCGCGCGAGGTGTACGCCGCGGCCGAGGCCGGTTCGGACGTCGAGCGCCTGACGATCAGCAACGACTGGCTGGACGACGTGGCCATGGCCCGCCAGCAGGTCGTTCGCTACGCGGCCGCCGACGGCCTGGAAATCGAGGGCCTGCTGTTCTGGCCGCTGGATTACCAGGAAGGCGAGCGCTATCCGCTCATCCTTGCGGTGCACGGCGGTCCGGAAGCACACTATTCCAACGGCTGGCTGACCAGCTACAACCTGCCGGCGCAGCACGCCGCGGCGGAGGGGTATTTCATGTTCTACCCCAACTACCGCGGCAGCACCGGGCGCGGCGTCGAGTTTGCCCTGACTTCCCAGGGCCGCCCGGCGGCCGAGGAGTTCAGCGACCTGGTCGACGGGGTCGACTACCTGATCGAGCAGGGGCTGGTGGACGCCGACCGGGTGGGCATCACCGGTGGTTCGTACGGGGGCTATGCGTCGGCCTGGGGTGCGACGTATTACTCGGATCGCTTTGCGGCGGCGGTGATGAACGTCGGCCTGTCCGACAAGATCGCCATGCTCGGCACCTCCGACATTCCTCAGGAGCTCTACCTGGTCCATTACCTGACCTGGCCCTGGGACGAGGGCGGTTGGGAGATGTACCGCAAGGCCAGCCCGATTTACTACGTCAGCCAGGCGCAGACGCCCATCCTGATCCTGCACGGCGATGCCGACCCGCGGGTGGATCCGACCCAGTCGCGCATTCTGTACCGCTACCTGGTCCTGCAGGACGATCCGCCGCCGGTTCGCCTGGTGCTGTACCGGGGCGAGGGCCATGGCAATCGGCGCGCGGCCCCGCGCTGGGATTACAGCCTGCGCCTGATGCGCTGGATGGATCACTATCTCAAAGGCGAGGGTGGCGAGCCGCCGCCTTATGCAATCGACTATCGGCTGGATTGAGGTGTGTGGGCATGAGTAACCGGGCAGAGCCCATCAACGTACTTGGAGAGCCATTGCAGGATTGCAGTCGCGATCCGCTGACCGGATTCTTTCGCGACGGGTGCTGCAATACCGCCAGTGACGATCAAGGCAGTCACACGGTCTGCGCGCTGATGACCGCGGAGTTTCTCGATTTCAGCCGACAGCGTGGCAATGATTTGAGCACGCCGCGTCCCCAGTTCGGGTTTCCGGGGCTACAGCCTGGCGATCAGTGGTGTCTGTGCGCGGCTCGCTGGGCAGAAGCACTGCGGGCCGGCTGCGCACCACGCGTGGTGCTGGAGGCTACCCATCAGGCCGCGCTGGAATACGCCACTCTGGATGAACTGCGCGCCCACGCCTCTCACACCCTTCACTGAACCCGAGGCTCGCCATGGATACAGGGCATCGCCAGCAGGTGCTGGCGCGATTGAAGGAGATGCGTGTCGGCACCCTGATGGAAACCCTCGATATTCGGTATACCGATGTGGGGGAAGACTGGCTTACGGCCACCATGCCGGTCGGGCCAAGGGTCCATCAGCCCATGGGCATACTGCATGGCGGGGCGACTGCAGCTCTTGCCGAGTCTGTCGGCAGCGCGGCTTCGGCTTTGCGGCTCGACCTGGAACGCGAGGTCGGCGTGGGCCTGGAGTTGTCCATGAATCACTTGAGAAGCGTACGCGAAGGCATGCTGACTGCGCGCGCCGTGCTGATTCATGGTGGGCGTTCGACCCATCTGTGGAACATCGGCGTTACCGATGAGTATGGGCGACAGATCGCTTGGGGGCGCCTGATCGTGATGGTGCGGCCGCGGGCAAATTGAAACGAAACGGCCCCGCGGGGCGGGGCCGTTGCCTGGTGTTTGGCGGGCGTGGCAGCGTCAGGGGACGGGCGTGACCGAAACGCGCACTCGCAGGCTATCTCCGGGATGATGGCGCATGGTGGTCTGATGCGTCTGTCCTTCGTAGACGTACGTGACGCGATAGCCGCTGATGACGTTGCGCTCTTCGAAGTCACGCTGAACCGTGCAACGTTCTTCGCTCACGGGCACGTACCGTCCTGGTTGATTGGCCCGTCCGGCATCGCGCCCGATCGAGCCGCCAAGAGCGGCTCCGGCGACGGTTGCGGCCTTCTTGCCACTGCCGCCACCAAACTGGTTGCCGATGACACCGCCAATGATGGCTCCGACCACGGTTGGGGTGGACGAACGGCGCGAATCCGCCGTGCGCTGATAGGACGTCTCTTCCCAACACACGGTTCGGGCCACCGGGGTGCGGGTGACCGTGTAGCGCGGTTCCACCTCGAGAACCGGAACGGTCTGGTAATGAACACCGCCGGCATGGGCCAGGCTGGTGGCGAAAACGAGCGCTGCAAAGGTCGCGGTTCTGGCAAGCATCCTGGTTCTCCTTCGATCAGGTCGTACAGGTTGAGAAAAGTCCAATTGCGACAGCGGGATTCGGTAAGCTTGGAGCATTCGAAGTCCAGCGTCAGGATCAGGATAGACCGACAAGACTGAATTGCTGCTGAATCATCGGTGCCTGCCGATTTGGACTCGGGGCCTATCAACATCACGGAGGGATCCTATGGCTGCCCACAGCACAAAACAAATCAGAAACCTCGCATTTTTCGGTCACGACGGTGCTGGCAAGACTTCACTGGTCGACGCGTTGATGGTCAAGGCCGGCGTGCTCGGCGAGCTGGGTAGTCTCGACCGTGGCACCATGACCACCGATTTCGACCCGCTCGAACGCAAGTACCAGTACTCCCTGGTGACCGGCCTGGTCACGATTCCGTACAAGGATGCCGTTATCAACCTGCTGGATACGCCCGGAGATCCGGACTTCCGGGGCCAGGCGCTGTCGGTTCTGAGCGCAGTCGAAACCGCGGTCATTGTCATCAACGCAACGGCCGGCATCGAAATGTCGACCCGCAGCATGATGCGTCGGTCGAAGCAGCGCAAGCTGTGCCGAATGATGGTAATCAACCGCATGGACATGCCGGATGTCGACCTGCCTGCACTGATCGAGGAAATCCGTGAGGAGTTTGGTCCTCAATGTTTGCCCATCAACCTGCCGGCCGAGAACTTCACCACGGTTCGCGACTGCTTTTTCCGGACTGAAGGCGAGACCGACATTCTGTCAGTGGCCGATGCCCATACCGAAATTCTTGACCAGGTCGTGGAAGTCGACGAAAACCTCATGGCCAAGTATCTTGAGGGCGAAGAAATCAGTCCGGAAGAATTGCACGAGGCGTTCGGGAAAGCATTGCGCCAAGGCAACCTGATCCCGATCTGCTTTACTTCGGCACAAACGGGCGCCGGCTGCGAGCATCTGCTGCGCCTTGCCGAGCAGTTGCTGCCGAGTCCGTTAGAGGGGAATCCGCCACCGTTTCGCAGAGGGCCTGAGCGTGAGCGGGTCACGCCCGAGCCCGACCCGGGTGGCCATGTCCTGGCCCATGTGTTCAAGATCGCCAATGATCCCTACGCCGGCAAACTGGGTATCTTCCGGATTTACCAGGGCACGATCCGGCCGGAAACGCAGTTGTACATTGGCGATGGACGCAAGCCGTTCAAGGTATCGCACTTGTACCGCATGCATGGCAAGGAGAATCGCGAGGTCGAGATCGCCGTCGCCGGCGATATTTGCGCGGTGGCCAAGGTCGACGAGGTGCAGTACGACGCCATTCTGCATGATTCGCACGACGAGGACCATTACTTTCTCAAGCCGGTGGATTTCCCGCAACCGATGTTTGGTGTGGCCGTGTCGGCCAAGACCCGCGGACAGGAGCAGAAGCTGGCCGCATCGCTGGAGCGACTGAGCGAAGAAGACCCCTGCTTCGTGATCGACCAGAATCAGGAACTGAACGAAACCGTCGTCCGGGGGCTGGGGGAAATGCACCTGCGCGTGATGCTGGAACGGCTCAAGACGCGCTACGGCGTCGAGGTTGACACGCGGCCACCGAGTATTGCCTACCGCGAGACCATCACCCGCCGGGCCGAAGGCCATCATCGACACAAGAAGCAAACCGGCGGGGCAGGCCAATTCGGAGAGGTATTTTTGCGCGTTGCTCCGCGCGGCCGCGGCGAGGGGTTCCAGTTCTCCAGCGAGGTGGTGGGCGGTGCCATCCCGACCAGTCTCATTCCGGCCGTCGAGAAAGGCGTCCGGCAAGTGATCGAGGAAGGAGCCATTGCAGGGTTTCCAATGCAGGATGTGGAAGTCGTGGTCTACGATGGCAAGTTCCATCCGGTTGACTCAAAGGAAATCGCCTTTGTCGTTGCCGGGCGCAAGGCGTTCCTGGACGCCATCGCCAACGCCGGTCCGCAGATTCTCGAGCCCATCGTCGAGCTGGAGGTCACGGTCCCGGATACCTTCATGGGCGACGTAACCGGTGCCCTGGCGTCGAAGCGTGCTCGGATTCAGGGCACCGACAGCCACAGTGGAACCACGACGAGCATCAAGGCAGCGGTTCCGCTGTCGGTGCTCAGCGATTTCCCGACCGAGTTGAAAAGCCTGACCGCCGGAGAAGGTCGCTACACCATGTCCTTCTCCCATTACGAAGCGGTGCCGGGGGATGTTCAGAAGGCGCTGGTCGAAGCACACTCCCCGCGCGAGGAGCAGGACTAGTGGGCCATGCGGCTAATTAGGTAACGCTCAGCCGTCGCACAAGCGTTGTGGGCAAGGCGCGCGAGCGCAGGCAATGGAAGCTTTGCGGTTTCG
>PWJA01000145.1 GCA_003560975.1 Gammaproteobacteria bacterium | reverse complement strand
GTCGGCGTGGTCATCGGCACGGCCTCGAAAATCCTCATCGGCGCGATCATGCTGGTCTGGTTCGCCCTGGCCTGGTGGCTGTAGGCGGCCGGTCGCCGACGATGAGCGGTTACTCCGCATCGCGCTACCAACGGGCCAAGCAGTTGGCCGAGCAGGCCCTGGCGCTTGGCGTGGACGCGCGCTCTGCCTGGATCGAGGCGCAGTGTGGCGAGGACGCGGATCTGCTGGCCGAGGTGCATTGGTTGGTGGCGGCGGCCGAGGACGCGTCGGCAGACGACGTGCCCGAGCGGTTTCACTCGGCCGCCCGCTCGGCCCTCAAGGCGGTGTCGCTGGAGATACCGATGCCGCGCAATTACCGCCTCCTCGAGCGCCTGGAGGCCGGCGGAACCGGCGTGGTCTACCGGGCCGAGCGCGTCGACGGCGCCGTCACCCAGCAGGTCGCGCTGAAGCTGCTGATGCCGGCCCGGTCGGACGACACCCGCCTCGGCGAGCGCTTTGCCAACGAGCATCGGGCCCTGGCCCGGCTCAATCATCCCTTCATTGCCCACCTCATCGACGGCGGGCTGACCGCCGAGGGGCGGCCGTTCCTGGCGACCGAGTTCGTCGACGGCGAGCCGATCGACGACTGGTGCAACCAGCGCAAGGCGAGCCTGGCCGCGCGCGTCGAGCTGATGATCAAGGTCTGCGAGGCGGTCGACTACGCCCACCGTCACATGGTCATCCACCGCGATCTCAAGCCGTCCAACATCCTGGTCACCGACCAGGGCGAGCCCAAGCTGCTCGATTTCGGCATCGCCCGCCTGCTCGACGTGGCCGAAGAGCCGTCGGCCGAAGGGGGCCAGGAAAGTCCGTTCATGACCATTGCCTACGCCAGCCCGGAGCAGGTCTGCGGGGATCCGTTGAGCGCCGCGACCGACGTCTATTCGCTGGGCGTGGTCTTGTACGAGCTGCTCGGCGGCAGTCGACCGTTCGATGAATTCGACGATCCGCGAAGGCGTCTCGAAGCGGTTCGGAACCAGTCGATTCCGTCGCTGCGCGAGCACGCGGCGGCCCGTTTGCCGGCAGGCCGGGTCCCGGCCGATGTTGCCGCGATCGTGCAGCGGGCGCTGGCCAAGACCCCCGCGGAACGCTACCCGACCGCGCGCGACCTTGCCGCCGACCTGGAACGATGGCTGCACAAGCGCCCGGTGGGCGCGCGCCGCGGCGGCAGCCTGTACCGCCTCGAGCGCTTCGTCTCGCGCCACCGCGCCGCCGTTGCGCTGAGCATGGTCGGGGCGACGCTGCTGGCGCTGTTCCTTCTCGACCGCGAGCACCAGCTGCAGCGCATCGCCTGGGAACGCGACCGGGCCGAGGCCGTCACCGACTTCATGAACGAGATTTTTTCCGGCGCCGACTCGCTGCCGTCCCGCGGCAACGCGGTCACGGTTCGCGAACTGCTCGACCTCGGCAGCGATCGGCTGCAGAGCCCCGGAGTCTACAACCCGGCCGTGCTCGGCTCCATCCACCTGGCCCTGGGCCGGGCCTACAACGCGCTGGGTCTGGGTGAGCAGGCCCTGCCCCTGCTGCTGCAGGCCGAAAGCGAGCTTTCCGACAGCGCGTCGCTGCTCGATCAGGCCCGGATCCGGGCCGATATCGCGGCCGCGATGGACTCGGCCGGACGGGCCACGGAGGCCATCGCGGCCGATCAGCGCGCCATCGAGCTGCACGAGCAGAGCGGCCAGGCAGGAGCCAACGAGATTCTGCGTCTGCGGGTGCGCAAGCTGCGCAATCACGCGAACGTCCTCGACGTTCCGCTGGACCAGACCGTCAGCGAACTCGAGGCGCTGATCGCCGACCTCAGCGCTCGCCAGCACGGATCGGACGAGCTCCTGTTCGAAGCCCAGTCGGCCCTGGTTGCCGCCTACGTGTTCCAGGATCGCGCCGCCGAGGCCCTGGCCCTGGCGACGGCGGCACGGGCCGTGGCCGGGGAACTGTACGCCCAGGACGATCCGCGCCGGCTGCGCGGTCGACACGTCTACGCCACGGCGCTGATGCTGAGCGATCCGGCGTCGGCCATCGAGCAGTTCGAGTCGCTGATCGTCGATCATCAGCGCCTGATCGGCCCGAGCCAGCGCCTGGCCAACAGCCTTGGCAATCTCGGGGTTGCCCTGGCCCGGGCCGAACGGGTCTCGGAGGGGATCGAGGTGTTCGAGCGCGCCGCCGAGATGATCGAGTCCGTGGCCGGGCGCGAGCACTACCTGTACCGGCTGTCGGAGTCCAATCGGGCGGCCCTGCATCTGCGCCAGTTCGAACCGGAAACGGCCGAACGATTGATCCGCCGCCTGCTCGAGGAGTCGGCCATGCTCGGCGAGCCGAGCGGCGGTGTCGATGCCGCCTACCGGGCCTCGGCCCTGGACATCCTCGGCAGCGCGCTGGCGTTGCAGGATCGCTTTGCCGAGGCGGCGGATGTCTATCGCCAGGCCCTCGCGCTGCTGCCGTCCGACGGCGACGAGAGCCGCGCCAATCTGCACGCCAGCCTGTCCCGGCGCCTGGCCACGGTCGAGGCCGAGCTGGACGGACGGACCGCCGATCCCTGATCGGTCAGCTCAGGGCCCGGCGCAGCCAGGCTCGGGCCATGCGCCATTCGCGGGTCACGGTCGACTCTGAAATCGACAGGGTGTCGGCGGTCTCGGGAATGCTCAGGCCGGCGAAGTAGCGCAGCTCGACGATGCGCGCCTGGCGCAGGTCGAGCTCGGCGAGCTGCTCCAGGGCCTGGTCCATGGCGATGAGATCGGCGCCGAAGGCGTCCCCGATCCCGGCATCCTCGACGTCCACGCGGCCCTGCGCCGGAGGGCGTTTGGCGGCGCCGCGGCGGCGCGCGTAATCGACCAGGATGCGGCGCATGACGGTGGCGACCACGAGCAGGAACTCGCGCCGATCGGCCCAGCGCTGATGTTCCGGCGCCGCCAGGCGCAGGTAGGCTTCGTTGACCAGCGCCGTGGCCTGCAGGGTGTGATCGCGGTGCTGGCCGGCCAGCTGACGTCCGGCCATGACCCGCAGCTCCTCGTAGACCAGCGGCAACAGGCGGTCGAACTCGGCGTCGTCGCTGCCGTGGCGTTTCAGCAGATCGGCAATCTGGTCCGGATCCGGCCGGTTCATGGCATTGCGGTGGTGTTTTCGGGAGATACGAGGATGGTACACTCACGCGAGGGCAAGTTCCCTGGCAGATAAGGTCGTTGAAGTACCGTGCAGTCGTTCGTGCCAAACCGCAGTTCCCGAAAGCAGCGATGAGGAGCCACCGGTTCTTCGGCGTCCTGACCGTTGCTGCCGGCGTGCTGGCCGCACTCGGGGCCGAGCCGGTCCGGGCCGACCCGGCCTGCCGGATCGGCGCGGACGAACTGGCCCGTCAGACCACGGTCCCGAACCCTCTGGTTGTGGTCGAAAACCCGGGTGAGCGGATCGTGGCGCGAACCACCTGCGATTCCGGCCGACTGGACGCCCTTCATCTGGTCCTCAGCCCCGGTCAGCAGGCCCGCCTGATCCTCGTCACCCACGGCCATCGGCCGGATGCGCGCCTGGAGCTGACCCGGCAGCACCCGGGACTGGACGTCGTTTCCTGGAGCGTCGACAACGGTGAACTCGAGGATCTGAAGGGCGGACGAATCGACCTGGAGATCGGCGTTGATGCGCGCGCGCGGGTCGGCCTGAGCGATGTTCGCCACCTGGCCTGGGACGACGTTGAGGGGGTGGCCCGAACGGCCGTGATCCGGCTCGAGGTTCGCGATAGCGAACGCATGTTCCGCGACGACTTTCAGGTCGACCCGACGGTAGGCCAGTTCAGCTTTTAGCGGGCGCTGAAGTCAGCCACCCGCCATTCCCAGGCGCCTCAGACGAAGGCGCTGATACACAGGCTGATCAGTCCGCCGGAAAACAGCCCCAGGGCCAGCATCGCCACGCCGTTGGCCGTCAGCACGGCGCGAAAGTCCACCGGCGCGACCAGCCCGTGCTCGACTTCCGGCTCGTCGAAGTACATCAGCTTGACCACGCGCAGGTAGTAAAACGCACCGACCACGGCCATCAGCACCGCCAGCACGGCAAGCCAGGTAAAGCCGGCCGCAATCACCGCGGCGATGACCTGCCACTTGGCGAAAAAGCCCAGGAACACCGGCACCCCGGCCAGCGAGAACAGGATCATCATCATCAGGAAGGCGTGCCACGGACTGCGCCGGGCCAGGCCCTTGAAATCGTCGAGCTGGTCGGCTTCGCGCTCGCCGTCGGAGAGCAGGATGATGACCGCGAACGCGCCGGCCGACATGAGCGCGTAGGCGATGGCGTAGAACATGGCCGCAGCGTAGCCTTCCGGGGTGCCGGCCAGGATGCCGAGCAGCATGAAGCCCATGTGCGAGATGGTCGAGTAGGCCAGCATGCGCTTGATGTTGGTCTGGGCGATGGCGGCGAAGTTGCCGAGGATCAGCGACAGCGCGGCCAGCACCACCAGCATGCCCTGCCAGTCGCCGTGCAGTCCGGACAGGCCGTTGTCGAGCAGGCGGATCGCCAGGGCCAGGCCGGCCAGCTTGGGCACCGAGCTGATGAACAGGGTGATGGCCACCGGCGCGCCGTGATAGACATCGGGCACCCACATGTGAAACGGCACGGCGCCGAGCTTGAAGGCCACGCCGATGACGACGAAGACCAGGCCGAAGGTCAGGAGCATGGAATCACCCGCCCCGCCGGTGAGGGCGGCGCTGACCTCGGCCAGCTGCAGGCTGCCGGTGGCCCCGTACAGCAGGCTCATCCCGTACAGGAGCAGGCCCGACGCCAGCGACCCCAGAATGAAATATTTCATCGCCGCTTCCGAGCCGAAGCGCGATTCGCGGTCCAGGGCGACCAGTGCGTAGGTCGACAGCGCCAGCAGTTCCAGGCCCAGGTAGAGGGTGATCATGCTCGAAGCCGAAATCAGCACCATCACGCCGAGCAGGGCGAACAGGCTCAGGGTATAGAACTCGCCCTTGAACAAACCGGCCCGGCGCAGGCTGTGCTTGGCGTAGACGAACACGGCGGCCAGGATCAGGTAGCTGAACACCTTGAGGATGTCGCCGAAGCGGTCGCGAACGAAGGTGTCGCTGAAGGCATAGACGGTCTCTCCCGGCGGCAGCATCAGGCGCAGGCTCAGGATCGCGGCGAAAATCAGCGAAAACACCGCCAGCATGTGGGTCAGGCCACGCCGCTGCTCGGCGATGAACAGATCCGCCAGCAGGATGACGCAGGCTGCCGAGAGAACGAAAATCTCGGGCAGGGCGAGCTCCAGTTCTGCAATGGTCATGACCCCTCCACCTTCGACTGCAGGATGTGTTCGACCAGGTTGGCCACCGAGGCCTCCATCATTTCAATCAGCGGAAACGGCCAGATGCCCACGCCCAGCACGAACACCGCCAGGATCGTCATCAGGAGCCACTCGCGTGCGCTCAGATCCTTCAGGCCGGCCACCGCGTTGTTGGCGATTTCTCCGTAAAACACCCGCTTGACCAGCCACAGGCTGTAGGCCGCGCCCAGCAGCAGGGTGATGCCGGCGACGAAGGCGAACCAGAAGCTGGCGTGGAAGGCGGCCAGGATCACCATGAATTCGCCGACGAAACCCGAGGTGCCGGGCAGGCCCGAGTTGGCCATGAAGAACAGCACGGCGAACATGGCAAACCAGGGCATGGTGTTGGCCACGCCTCCGTAGCTGGAAATCTCGCGGCTGTGGACCCGATCGTAGAGAACGCCCACGGCCAGGAACATCGCACCCGAGATGAAGCCGTGCGAGATCATCTGGACCATGCCGCCGGTGATCCCCAGGCCGGCACCGGTCACGTCACCCGTGTTGCGGCTGATGGCAAAGGCCAGGAACAACCCGAGGGTGACAAAGCCCATGTGCGAGATCGAGCTGTAGGCGATCAGTTTTTTCATGTCGGACTGGGCCAGGGCCACGAAGCCGATGTAGGCAATCGCGACCAGCGACAGGCCGATCACCAGCCAGTCCAGCGCGGCCGCGGCGTCGGGCGTGATCGGCAGGGAAAAACGCACCAGCCCGTAGCCGCCGATCTTGAGCATCACCGCGGCCAGCACCACCGAACCGCCGGTCGGCGCCTCGACGTGGGCGTCGGGCAGCCAGGTATGGACCGGCCACATCGGCACCTTGACCGCGAAAGCGATCAGGAAGGCCAGGAAGATCAGGATCTGGGCGTTCAGCGCGATCGGTAGCTGGTGCAGGTCGAGTATGGCGAAGCTGCCCGACTGCAGGTACAGCCACAGCAGCGCGATCAGCATGAACACCGAGCCGAAGAAGGTAAACAGGAAGAACTTGATCGTCGCGTAGATCCGGTTGGGGCCACCCCAGATGCCGATGATCAGGAACATCGGCACCAGCATGGCCTCGAAGAACACGTAGAACAGCAGCGCGTCGAGGGCGGCGAACACGCCCACCGTCAGGCCCTGAAGAACCAGGAAACTGGCCAGGTACAGGTGCGGGCGGTCCTGAATGGTCCAGCCGCCGATGATGATCAGCACGCCGATCAGCGTGGTCAGCAGGATCAACGGCAACGAAAGGCCGTCCACGCCGAGGTGGTAGTGAATGTTGAATGCCTCGATCCAGACGCTGCGCTCCTCGAACTGCATCGCCGCGGTCGAGACATCGAAGCCGGCGTACAGCACCAGCGACAGCAGGAACGTCAGCACGGCAACGGCCAGCGCAAGCGGACGCACCAGCTTCGGCATGCCCGAAGCGATCGCGACCACTGCGGCCGCGCCGAAAATCGGCAACCAGACCAGCAGACTGAGCAGGGGCCATTCAAACATCGATCATCCCCCTCAGCGCAGCAGCACGAACGACGCGAGCATGGCCACCAGGCCGATGATCATGGCGAACGCGTAGTGGAATACAAAGCCGGACTGCAGGGTCCGCACCGCGGCCGAGACCCGGCCGACCAGGCGGGCCGAGCCGTTGACCAGCCAGCCGTCGATGATCTGCCCATCGCCCCGGCTGGACAGGCCGGAAGAGAGCTTCAGGGTGCCTGCGGTCACTCCCTTGATGTAGAAATCGTCGAACCCGTACTTGTTGTCGAGGATCTTCCACAGCGGCAGCAGACGCTGCTTGACCGTTTCGGCCATGCCGGGGTTGAACAGGTAGATCCACGTCGCCAGCCCAACCCCGAGCATGGCCAGCCAGAACACCGGGGTCAGGAACCCGTGCAGGCCGAAGGCGAACGGCCCGTCTTCGAACTTGTAGGCCAGCCGGGCCACCACGTCGTGGGCCTCGCGAACGAAAATCGCATCGGCCAGGGCGCCGCCGAACAGCAGCGGCACGACCGTGAAATACCCGATCAGGACGGACGGAATGGCCAGCAGGATCAGCGGCACCGTCACCACCCAGGGCGATTCATGGGCGTGGGCGCGGGTGGCTTCGTCCATGCGGGTCGGGCCGTGGAAGGCCAGGTACAGCATGCGGAACGAATACAGGGCGGTGATCACCACCCCGGCGTAGACGGCAAAGGTGGCGAAGGCCACGCCCGGCCGGTCGGCCAGCTTGACCGCCTCGATGATCAGGTCCTTGGAGTAGAAACCGGAGAAGAACGGAAAGCCGATCAGGGCCAGCGAACCGAGCCAGGCCGTGGCCGCGGTGATCGGCAGGTACTTCGCCAGCCCGCCCATCTGGCGCAGGTCCTGCTTGTGGTGGAGCGCGATGATGACCGAACCGGCGGCCAGAAACAGCAGGGCCTTGAAGAAGGCGTGGGTCATCAGGTGGAAGATCGCCACCGAGTAGGCCGACACGCCCAGGGCCACGGTCATGTAGCCCAGCTGCGAGAGGGTCGAGTAGGCGACCACGCGCTTGATGTCGGTCTGAACGATGCCGACCAGGCCCATGAACAGGGCGGTGATCGCGCCGATGACCAGGATGAAGCTCAGGGCCGGGACGGAGGCCTCGAACATCGGCGAGAGCCGGGCGACCATGAAGATCCCGGCCGTGACCATGGTCGCGGCGTGGATCAGCGCCGAGATCGGGGTCGGACCTTCCATGGAATCGGGCAGCCACACGTGCAGCGGCACCTGGGCCGACTTGCCCATCGCGCCGATGAACAGGCAGATGCAGATGAAGGTCAGTATCGACCACTCGGTCCCGGGGAACAGGCTGATGGTCTGCCCTTCCATGGCCGGAACGGCCGCGAACACCGTCGCGTAGTCCAGCGAGCCGGCGTACACCACCACCGCGGCCACGCCGAGAATCAGGCCGAAATCCCCGGCCCGGTTGACCAGGAAGGCCTTCAGGTTGGCCCGCACCGCGCTGTCTTTCCTGAACCAGAAGCCGATCAGGAGGTACGAGACCACGCCGACCGCTTCCCAGCCGAAAAACAGCTGCAGGAAGTTGTTCGCCATGACCAGCATGAGCATGGCGAACGTGAACAGGTTGATGTAGGCGAAAAAGCGCTGGTAGCCGGGATCGTCGTGCATGTAGCCGACGGTGTAGATGTGCACCATCAGCGACACGAAGGTCACCACGACCATCATCAGGGCGGTCAGGCTGTCGACCAGAAAGCCGATTTCAAAGCGCAGGCCGTCGGTCACCGCCCAGGTGTAGACCGAGTAATTGAGCACCGGCAGGTCGTTGAAAAACACCTCCCAGGCCACGTACGACGACAGGCCGAACGAGGCCGCGACCGCCAGGATGGTCACCCAGTGCGCCCCGGCGCGGCCGACAAGGCGGCCGAACAGACCGGCAATCAGGCAGCCGGCCAGCGGCAGCAGCGGGATCAGAAGCAGTACGCTTTCGATATGCACGGCCCTACCCCCTCAGATCCGACAGTTCTTCGACGTCGATCGAGCGCCGGTTGCGGAACAGCACGACCAGGATGGCCAGGCCGATGGCGGCTTCGGCCGCGGCGACGGTCAGGATGAAGAACACGAACACCTGCCCGTCCATGTTGTCGAGAAAGCGCGAAAACGCGACGAAATTGATATTGACCGCCAGCAGCATCAGCTCGATGCACATCAGCAGGATCAGCACGTTTCTGCGATTCAGGAAAATGCCGGCCACGCTGATGCAGAACAGCACCGCCCCGAGGGTCAGGAAATGGGCAAGCGTCAACATCAGGACTGGCCCTCCCCTTTCTCGCCGCCGCCGGCCGGTTTCTCGGCCGCCATGCTCACCAGCCGGACCCGCTCTTCGCGCTTGACCCGGACCTGGCGGGACGGATCCTGCTTTTTGGTGCTGGGACGGTCACGGTGGGTCAGCATGATCGCGGCGATGATCGCGACCAGCAGCAGCACCGCCGCGATTTCAAACGCGTACAGGTAGTCGGTGTAGAGCAGCTCGCCGAGCTCGCGCGTGTGGCTGTAGCCCTCCGGCCGTGGCTCGGGCATGGGGATCGCTTCCAGGCCGCGCGTCCAGATGACCAGGAACATCTGCAGGGCCATGGCAAAGGCCACGACCAGGCCAACCGGCAGGAAACCGGCAAGGCCCTGCTTGATCGAGGCGGCCTTGACGTCGAGCATCATGACCACGAACAAAAACAGCACCATCACCGCGCCGACGTAGACCAGCACCAGAACGATGGCGAGAAACTCCGCCTGCAGCAACAGCCAGATGCAGGCCGCCGAGAAAAAGGACAGGACCAGAAACAGGGCTGCATAGATCGGGTTGCCGACCGTGACCACGCTCAGCGCGGACGCGATCAGGATGGTCCCGAACAGGTAAAAGACGATTTCAATGATCGGCATGCCTGACTCTCTGACTCCTAGGGGCGAAGAACCGCCGCACCCGCTGCGTGCGCGCCCGGCTCCGGCCCGCTCCCGTGGTTATCGATACGCCGCGTCCTGCTGGCGGGCGGCCGCAATCTGCTCCTCGAAGCGGTCGCCGATGGCCAGCAGCTGTTCCTTGGTCACGATGTGCTCGCCGCGTTGTTCAAAGTGGTACTCGCTGATGTCGGTCTCCACGATCGAATCGACCGGACACGACTCTTCGCAAAAGCCGCAGTAAATGCACTTGAACAGGTCGATGTCGTAGCGCGTGGTCCGGCGCGTGCCGTCCTCGCGCTGGTGCGAATCGATGGTGATCGCCAGCGCCGGGCAGACCGCTTCGCACAGTTTGCACGCGATGCAGCGCTCCTCGCCGTTGGGATAGCGCCGCAGCGCGTGCAGCCCGCGAAAGCGCGGCGACTTCGGGGTCTTTTCTTCCGGGTAGTTGAGCGTATCCTTCGGCGCCTTCCAGTAGCGCAAGGTCACGCCCAGGCCCCGGAACAGCTCCAGCAGCATCAGCGATTTCAGATAGCGGGTAACGGTCTGCATGTCGTTCAGCCTCCGTACAGTCCGGACACGCGCAGGGCGCCGGCAACCATCACCCAGACGATGGTGATCGGGATGAACACCTTCCAGCCCAGGCGCATGATCTGGTCATAGCGGTAGCGTGGAAACGTCGCCCGGAACCACAGGTAAAGAAAACAGAACACGGCGGTCTTGGCCAGGAACCAGTGCACCCCGCCCTGCCCGAGGAAGGTATCCCCCAGCACCGGGACGCCCTGGAAGGGTGACAGCCAGCCGCCCAGGAACAGCAGCGAGGCCAGCGCCGAGATCAGGATCATGTTGGCGTACTCGGCCAGGAAGAACACGGCGAACGCCGAGCCGGAATATTCCACGTGGAAGCCGGCCACGATTTCCGATTCACCTTCGGCCACGTCGAACGGCGCGCGGTTGGTTTCGGCCACCCCGCTGATGAAGTAGATCACGAACAGCGGCAGCAGCGGCAGCCAGAACCAGGTCAGCACCCCGCCGGACTGGGCCTGGACGATGCCGGTCAGATTGAGCGTACCGGCCAGCACGACCACACCGACCAGGGCAAAGCCCATGGCGATCTCGTAGCTGACCGTCTGCGCCGCCGAACGCAGACCGCCCAGCAGCGCGTATTTCGAGTTCGACGCCCAGCCGCCGATCAGGATGCCGTAGACGCCCATCGAGGTCAGGGCCAGGATGAACAGCAGGCCGGCGTCGATGTCGGCCAGGACCAGCCAGTCGTTGAACGGCACCACGGCCCAGGCGGTCAGGGCCGGGGCCAGGGCGAGCACCGGGGCGAGCAGAAAAAGAAAGCGGTTGGCGTTGCTCGGAATGATGATTTCCTTGAACAACATCTTGAACAGGTCGGCAAACGGCTGCAGCAGGCCCAGCGGGCCGACCCGGTTGGGCCCGCGCCGACCCTGCATGTAGCCGATCACCTTGCGCTCGAAGTAGGTGAAATAGGCCACGCCGATGGTCACCGGCAGCACGATGGTCATGATCTTGGCCACCGTCCAGGCCAGGGTGGCGAGCTGCTCGAGCATGGTCACCGCCCCTCGATCCGGATCGAATCGTACGCCCCGCCCAGCGCAGCCGTCTCGGCCAGCGCGCTCGGCAGCCACAGCGCGCCGGGCGCGACCCGCGCATCGACTTCCACGCGCAGCCGGACCGAGCCCTCGTCCTGCTCGACGTCCACCTCGGCCCCGGCGCTCAGACCGAGCTTGTCGGCGGTGGCCGGATGCAGGCGCGCCGCCGGCGGCTCGGCGTGGGTCGTGGCCTGCAGCGCCGGTGAACGGCGCACCAGGGGGTCGCCGGCGTAGATCGGCACGTCCCCGACCCGGCCCAGCTCGACCTGATCGCCGGTCTGCGGATCACCCAGCCGGGTCTGTCCGGACTCGACGGGCTCGGCCGCCTGCAGGTCATCGACCACTTCGGCCAGCTCGGTAAAGGCAAAGCCGTCCAGGCCCAGCACCTCGCCCAGGCGACGCAGGATCTTCCAGCCCGCGCGCGCCTCGCCCGGCGGCCGGATGGCGGCTCGGAAGGCCTGCGAGCGATCGTCCAGATTGATGTAGGAACCGTCCGTCTCGGGCAGCGCGGCCAGCGGCAGCAGCACGTCGGCCGTCTCGAGCAGGGCGTCGCCGGCAAAGGCGCACACGGCGACGACCCGGTCGGCCGAGCGCAGCGCCTTCAGCGCCCGACCCGGACGGGCCAGGTCGCGATCCGGATCCAGATCGACCAGCACGTAGGCCCGGCGCGGACGGGCCAGCATCGCCTGGGCGTCGAGCCCGTCGTCCGCCGGCACCGCGCCGGCGCGCCAGGCGCCCTGGCTGTTGGCCGGTCCGGGCAGGACACAGATCGAGACGTCCAGCGCTTCGGCCAGCCACTCGGCCAGGCTTCGCAGCCAGCCGGCCGAGGGGTGGTGGAGGGCGATGTCGCCGAGCACGATCAGCCCGCGTTCGCAAGCCTGCAGCGTCTCGGCGATGCGGCGGCAGCCGGCGTCGGGTTCGCGCGCGCCGATGAACGCGCCGAGCGCGTCGGCGGGAAGACTCGCGCCCGTCACGTCGGCCGCCGCCCTGGCGACCCGGGCGAGGGTTTCGACCAGGGTCTGCGGCGGCACGATCAGACGCTCGCTCAGATCAAAGTGGAAGTCGTAGGCGACCGGGTTCAAGTCCATCATCCGGGCCTGGTTCAGGCGCCAGGCGGTGCGCAGGCGGTGGCCGAGGATGGGCTGGTCGTGGCGGAGGTTGCCGCCGACCAGGAACACCGCATCGGCCCCGGGCCAGGCGTCGCTGGCGATGTCCATGCGCGCCCGGCCGGCCTGACCGTGGCTGAAATCGCTCAGGCGCAGGCGGTGGTCGATGTTGGAACAACCCAGCGCGCGGCTCATGCGAGCGAGCAGGAAATGCTCTTCGGTGGTGGCCCTGGGTGAGACCAGGACGCCGAGTTCGGCCGGTCCGTGCTCGGCCACGGTGCCGGAGATGGCCGCCGCAGCGGCGTCCAGCGCCGTGGTCCAGTCGCAGTCCTGCCACTGGCCGTCGACCTTGATACGCGGCGTCCTGAGCCGATCCGGCGCGTCCAGTCCGAAGTGCGAGTAGCGGTCGCGATCGGCCAGCCAGCATTCGTTGACCGCTTCGTTGTCGCGCGGCACGCTCCGCATGATCCTGTGGCCGCGCACGTGATAAAACAGGTTGGAACCGACGCAGTCGTGCGTCCCGACAAAGGGCCGGGCGCGCATTTCCCAGGGCCGCGCGGAAAACCGGAACGGCTTGTTGGTCAGCGCGCCGACCGGGCACAGATCGATGATGTTGCCGGACAACTCGGAGTTGATGTTGCGCTCGACGAAAGTCGAGATTTCTGTGTGCTCGCCGCGGCCGATGCCGCCCAGTTCGGAGGTGCCGGCAATCTCTTCGAGGAAGCGAACGCAGCGCGTGCAGTGAATGCAGCGGGTCATGTCGCTGGCGACCAGGGGGCCGAGGTTCTTGTCCTTGACCACCCGCTTGCGCTCGGTAAAGCGCGAGATCGAGCGGCCGTAGCCCATGGCCAGATCCTGCAGCTCGCACTCACCGCCCTGGTCGCAGATCGGGCAGTCGAGGGGGTGGTTGATCAGCAGGAATTCCATGACCCCGCGCTGAGCGTCGACCGCGCGCTTGGACTCGGTGAAGACCTTCATCCCCTCGCCGACCGGCGTTGCGCAGGCCGGCAGCGGCTTGGGCGCTTTTTCCACGTCGACCAGGCACATCCGGCAGTTGGCCGCGATCGAGAGCTTGTGGTGATAGCAGAAGCGCGGGATGTCGATGCCGATCCGGTCGGCCGCCTCGATGATCATCGACCCCTTCGGCGCCTGCACTTCCTGGCCGTCGATTTCGAGGGTGACGAGGTTGGTGAGGTTTTCTGTAGCTGTAGCCATGGTTTATGGGGACCAGAGGCCAGGGACCAGGGACCAGTGAGGCGATTCGCCCGGTGAGACACGCGGGCGAAGGCAGCCATGCGTCGGATCAAGCTTCAGCGCCGAGGATTGCCCGAGACCCAAGACCTCTGGTCCCTGGTCCCTGGTCCCTGGTCCCTTAGACCTGGTCCCTGGTCCCTTAGCCCTGGTCCCTGGTCCCTTAGAAAAAACAATCACGCCGCCACCCCCAACTTCTCGGCCACGATCGACCGGCCGTGCTCGATGTAGTACTCGAACTCGTGGCGGAAGTGGCGCAGGAAGCCCTGGACCGGCCAGGCCGCGGCTTCGCCGAACGCGCAGATGGTGTGGCCTTCGATCTGGCCGGCGGCCGAGAGCAGCAGGTCCAGGTCCTCGGGCCGTCCCTGGCCTTCCTGGATGCGTTTCAGAACCCGATACATCCAGCCGGTGCCTTCGCGGCAGGGCGTGCACTGCCCGCAGGACTCGGCGTAGTAAAAGCGCGCGATGCGGGTACAGGCCGCGACCATGCAGGTCGTTTCGTCCATGACCACAACCGCGCCCGAGCCGAGTCCGGAGCCGGCTTTCTGCAGCGCGTCGTAGTCCATGGTCACCTCCATCATGACCTCGGCGGGCAGCACCGGCATCGAGGATCCGCCCGGAATCACGCCCTTGAGCGCGTGGCCGTTGCGCACGCCGCCGACGCGTTCCAGCAGATCGGCAAACGGCGTTCCCAGCGGGATTTCATGATTGCCGGGACGATTGACGTGGCCGGACACCGAAAAGATCTTGGTCCCGCCGTTGTTCGGCTTGCCCAGGTCGAGAAACCAGCGTCCGCTGTTGCGCATGATGGCCGGAACCGAGGCCAGGGTCTCGGTGTTGTTGATCGTGGTCGGCTTGCCGTAGAGACCGAAGTTGGCCGGAAACGGCGGCTTGAAGCGCGGCTGGCCTTTCTTGCCTTCCAGGGACTCCATCAGCGCGGTTTCCTCGCCGCAGATGTAGGCCCCGGCGCCGAGCACGTTGTGGATGTCGATGTCGACCCCGGAACCGAGCACGTTCTTGCCCAGATAGCCCGCTTCGTAGGCCTCGCGAAGCGCCTGTTCCACGCGCTCGAAGGGCTCGTGGTGAAACTCGCCCCTGAGATAGTTGTAGGCCACGGTCACGCCCATGGCGTACGAGGCGATTGCGATTCCCTCGAGCAGCGCGTGCGGGTTGTAGCGCAGGATGTCGCGGTCATGGCAGGTGCCGGGCTCGGACTCGTCGGAGTTGCACAGCAGGTATTTCTGCCCCGGCGCCGAGCGCGGCATGAAGGACCACTTCAGGCCCGTCGGAAAACCCGCGCCGCCGCGCCCGCGCAGGGCCGACCGCTTGACCTTCTCGATGATCTCTTCCTGCGACATCCTGTCGTTGACGATGTCCTCCCACGCCTGCCAGCCGCCGATCTCGCGGTAGGCCTCGAGCGACCAGCAGTTCTCGACATCGAGGTGCGTGAAAACGACGTGTTCTTCAGCCATGTCCTTACTCCAACCCATCCAGGATCTCATCCACCTTTTCCGGCGTGAGATGTTCGTGGTAGTGGCCGTCGACGATCATCATCGGTGCGCCCACGCAGGCGGCCACGCATTCTTCCTCGATCTTCAGGAAGATGCGGCCGTCCGGGGTGCTCTCGCCCATCTTGATGCCGAGCTTTTTCTCGACCTGTTCGACCACCCGATCGGCGCCGCACAACATGCACGAGATGTTGGTGCAGATCGAAATCGAGTGGCGACCGACCGGCTCGGTCTCGATCATGGAGTAAAAATTGGCCACCTCGTAGGCCCAGACCGGCGGTACTTCGAGGTAATCGGCCACGGCGTCCATCAGCTCACTGGTCACCCAGCCGTCGTTCTGCTTCTGGGCCGCGTACAGCGCCTGGATCAGCGCCGAACGACGCCCCTCCAGGCCGTCCGGGAACTTCGCCCGCCAGTGGTCGATGGTCTGGCGAGTTGCATCGGTCAGGAGCGCGGCCTTGCCGCTGATGACCTTGTCGGTGGCCTGCAGGCTCATCGATCCACCTCGCCGAACACGATGTCCTGGGTGGCGATCAGGGCCGGGATGTCGGCCAGCATGTGGCCGCGCGCCATCTCGTCCATGGCCGACAGATGAACAAAGGCCGGCGCGCGCAGATGGACGCGGAACGGCTTGTTGGCGCCGTCGGAAATCATGTAGCAGCCGAATTCGCCCTTGGGCGCTTCGACCGCGGCGTAGGTCTCGCCCTCCGGCACGCAGTAGCCTTCCGTGAACAGCTTGAAGTGATGGATGGTCGCTTCCATGTCCTCCTTCATTTCCCTGCGCGAGGGCGGCGCAACCTTGAAATTGCGCAGGATCACGGGACCCGGATTGGCGCGCAGCCAGGCAATGCACTGCTGAATGATGCGGGTCGACTGGCGCATTTCCTCGATCCGGACCAGGTAGCGATCGTAGCAGTCGCCGTTGGCGCCGACCGGGATGTCGAAATCCACCTCCGCGTACTTCGCATAGGGCTGCTTCTTGCGCAGATCCCAGGCGACCCCGCTGCCGCGCAGCATCGGCCCGGAAAAGCCGAGCTGAAGAGCGCGTTCGGGGCTGACTTCGCCAATGCCGACCGTGCGCTGCTTCCAGATGCGGTTGTCGGTGAGCAGGCTTTCGTAATCGTCGACCTTGGTCACGAAATCCTCGCAGAACGCTTCGAGGAAGTCCAGCAGCGTGCCGCCGCGCCAGCGGTTCATGCGCTCCAGGTCCTTGCCCTTGCGCCAGCGCGATTCGGCCACTTTCGGCATCTGGTCGGGCAGATCCCGATACACCCCGCCGGGCCGGTAGTAGGTGGCGTGCATGCGCGCACCCGACACCGCCTCGTAGCAGTCGAGCAGACCTTCGCGCTCGCGGAACGCGTACAGGAAAACCGACATCGCCCCCAGATCGAGCGCGTTCGAGGCCACCCACATCAGGTGGTTGAGGATGCGGGTGATTTCGTCGTACATGGTGCGGATGTACTGGGCCCGCTCCGGCGCCTCGATGTCGAGCAGCTGCTCGATGGCGCGCACGTAGGCGTGCTCGTTGCACATCATCGACATGTAGTCGAGCCGGTCCATGTAGCCGATCGAGTGGTTGTAGGGCTTGGATTCGGCCAGCTTTTCGGTGGCCCGGTGGAGCAGGCCGATGTGCGGATCGGCCCGTTCCACGTTCTCGCCGTTGAGCTCCAGGATCAGCCGCAGCGCACCGTGGGCGGCCGGATGCTGGGGGCCGAAGTTCATCGTGAAGTTGCGAATCTCGCTCATCGGCCCGTCCTCTCCTGGCCGTTGTCGACGTAGCGGCTGTCGCGCCGGACCACGCGCGGCACGCCCACGCGCGGCTCGATCTCGACCGGCTCGTAGATGACCCGGCCCTTGTCTTCGTCGTAGCGCACGGCCACGTTGCCGATGAGCGGGAAATCCTTGCGAAACGGGTGGCCGATGAAACCGTAGTCGGTCAGGATGCGGCGCAGATCGGGATGACCCTCGAAGACGATCCCGAACAGGTCGAAGGCTTCCCGCTCGTACCAGTTGACCGAGTTCCAGACCTCGATCAGGGAAGGAAGCAGCGGAAAGTCGTCGGCCGGCGCGTAGCAGCGCAGGCGCAGGCGCCGGTTGTGGCGCTGGCTGAGCAGCTGGACGGCAACCGCGAAGCGGTTGGGGAAGTCCTCGGCTTCCGGCCGATCCTCCCAGCTGAAGCGTCCGGGACCGAGCGCATCGACGCCGCGCGAGAAGCCCGCACCGGAGGCTTCGGCGGTTTCCCATTCATCGTCGCCGTAGCCGAGGTAGTCGACTCCGGACAGATCGATCAGCTGCTCGAAGGCGAACTGCGGCTCGTCGCGCAGCTGCCAGGCCACGTCGAGCCAGTGCGCCGCCGGGACGACCGCGGTCAGCTGTCCGCGGTGTTCGATCAGGTCGCTGAGCCGCTCGCCCAGGGTGTCCCTGAGGGCCAGGGCGAGCGACTCGTTGGTCGCGCTGAAGGCACTCATGGACGGGCGATGGTGTTGGTGCGCCGGATCTTTTTCTGCAGCTGCAGGATGCCGTAGACCAGCGCTTCTGCGGTGGGCGGGCACCCCGGTACGTAGACGTCGACCGGCACGATTCGATCGCAGCCGCGCGTAACCGAGTAGGAATAGTGGTAATAGCCACCGCCGTTGGCGCAGGAACCCATGGAGATGACCCACTTCGGATCCGGCATCTGGTCGTAGACCTTGCGCAGGGCCGGCGCCATCTTGTTGACCAGCGTGCCGGCGACGATCATCACGTCCGACTGGCGCGGGCTGGGCCGGAAGATCATGCCGAAGCGGTCAATGTCGTAGCGCGAGGCGGCCGAATGCATCATCTCGATGGCGCAACAGGCCAGGCCGAAGGTCATCGGCCACATCGAGCCGGTCCGAGCCCAGTTGATCAAGGCGTCGGCGCTGGTGGTCACGAAGCCTTTCTGCGCCAGCGGGTTGTCGCCGTCCGGTCGCAGGATGTCGTCGACCACGGCCTCCGGCTCGGGGTTGAGCAGCATCTGACTTATTCCCATTCCAGCGCTCCTTTCTTCCACTCGTAGACGAAACCGATCACCAGGATGAGCAGGAACACGCCCATGGCCAGGAAACCGGTCATGCCGACATGATCCAGGGCAACCGCCCAGGGAAAGAGAAAGGCAATCTCGAGATCGAAGATGATGAACAGAATGGCGACCAGGTAGAAGCGCACGTCGAACTTCATGCGCGAGTCCTCAAAGGGCTCGAACCCGCACTCGTAGGCCGAGTCCTTGGCCCGCGACGGATTCCTGGACCCAAGAATGCCGCCAGCCAGGAGGAGGACCACCCCCATGCCGATCCCGACGCCCAGAAACACCAGAATTGGAAAGTACTCGGCCAGCATTCTCGTATCCATTCCGTGGATGGCAGAAGAGCCAATGATGCCCGGACGCGACGAACGCATCCCACCGGCTCACTCCTTCCCGTTTTCACTGTGGTGCCGAAGGCCGGACTCGAACCGGCACGGCTTTCGCCACTGCCCCCTCAAGACAGCGTGTCTACCAATTCCACCACTTCGGCAACAAAATCAGGTGAACATCAAACGGGTCAAAAACGAAGGGTTGAACTCAGTCCGGCGGCGGCTCGAGAATGATGTCCGCGTCCTCGTCCTGGTCCAACGCTTCCAGCAGAGGCTGAAACGCCTCTCCATCCTGGACCTCTTCGGTCGTCGGCAGCGGCTGGATCTGTCCGACAACGCCGAGATCGTCCGGCGCTTCGGCCACCCCGCCGGAACGCGCCGCGATCACCGCCATGGACAGGCTGATGGCAAAAAAGCCGACGCCCATCCACGAGGTCAAGCGGGTCAGGAAGCTCGCCGAGCCGCGCGAGCCGAATACCGTGCCCGACGCACCGGCGCCAAAGGCGGCACCCATCGTCGCGCCGGGGCCACGCTGCACCAGCACCAGGGCAATCAGGCTTGCCGCCAGAACAACGTGGAAAACTATCAAAACCGTGTACAACATGACTTAGTCGACCGTCAACAAACCTGGTTGGCCGCCCGGTAGATTGCCATGAAGGAATCGGCCTGCAGGGATGCTCCACCAATCAGGCCGCCGTCAATGTCTTCTCGGGCGAGAATCTCGGCGGCGTTGTCTGGTTTGACGCTGCCACCGTACAAAATGCGAACTTGACCGCCTATTGTAGCATCTTCGGCCTGCAGTTGCGCCCGGATGACGGCATGAACCGCCTGCGCCTGCACCGGGCTGGCCGTGCGTCCCGTGCCAATCGCCCAGACCGGTTCGTAGGCCACCACGGCGCGGGAAAACGCCGCGATCCCGGCCTCTTTCAGGACCCGGCCGACCTGGCGCTGCACGACCTCTTCGGTGCGGTCCTGATCGCGTTCGGCAAGCGTTTCGCCGACGCACAGCACCGGGCACAGGCCGGCCGCCTGGGCGGCCATGAACTTGGCCGCCACCGATTCGTCGCTCTCGCCATGCAGGGTGCGGCGCTCGGAATGCCCGACCAGCACGTGGGTGCAACCGCAGTCGGCGAGCATGGCCGCCGAGACTTCCCCGGTGTAGGCGCCCTCGGCGTGGGCGCTGACGTCTTGTGCGCCGAACGCGACCGGCACCCCGTCGAGCTGCGAGGCCACCAGATCCAGGTACGGAAACGGCGGCACCACCAGCAGTTCGGCGCGCCCGTTCGGGTCGATCTGCGCGCGGATGTCGGTCAGCAGCCGCCCGATTCCGGCCCGGCTCCCGTGCATCTTCCAGTTTCCGGCAATCAGCGGTGTGCGCATGCCTCTTGTCTCCCGTTCGATCCCGAGACGCTAGTGTACCGCACCCCGCATTCCGCTCCCCTCGCCGACGCCGAACCGTGCCGGCCAGGATGCTGCGCGGATGGCGGGGGTTCAAACCCCCGCCATCCGCACATCCGACTCAGTGCTCGTGCGGCCGCCCTGCGTCCGGCAGGCTGTAGTCGCACACCCCGTCGGGGAATATACGCTCCAGTCGCTCCACCTGATCCTGGCTGAAGGACCGGGCACCATAGGTGCCGTCGACCAGGGCCACCTCCAGGGGTTTGAGCTGGCACTTGAAGACATCACCGGTAATCGGGCCGCCGGCCTCGATCCGCGACGTCGTGTAGGTCGGAAAGGCCTGGGTACAGGGGCCGGCTTCGTCCTCGTCGAGAATGCCGGCCCAGACGTCTTCGCCGGCGGCAATCACGCTGCCGTCGAATCGGAAGCAGGCGTCGACCGCATCTTCGGGCCGGTTGCCGACAATGCCGGCCTCGGGGTTGGCGAGGACATTGAGCATCCACTGGTCCATGACCTCCAGCGCCGTCAGGGTCATGTTGAACTGCCCGATCTGGAACGGCGGCTGATCGCCGATCCCGGCGAACCAGATCAGCTGATGATCGGCGCGGTCCATCTGATCGAGAATACGCTGACGCACCGCGAACGACTGGTGGGAATTGTGCATGTCGAGCACCGGCTCCAGCCAGTCGCGGATGTCGAGCACCGGAATGCCGATTTCACCCCGAAAGACCATTCCGGACTCGTACAGCGCGGCGATGGCCTCCAGGTTGCCCTCGTGGCGCGGAGCGGGATGATCGGCGTCGCCGAGCTGGAGGTTGCGCCGGCTCCAGGGATCGAAGTTGTCCGGGGTCGGATCGCCCAGAAACGGAAAACCCTCCTGGACCAGCTCCGCCGCCGGTTTCCAGCCCCCGGCATGCCAGTTGACGTCAACGAACTGCTCGGCATCGATCCGACCGGTCACGAACGCCTGCAGTCCGTACTGAACGCCGACGTTGTCGACTGCCCGGCGACCAAAACCATCCTCGTCCTGGCCATAGATGTGGCGCAGATCGTCCATGTGCGTCCATTCGATGTCGAAGATGTCGGACAGAGGCTCCCAGTGTTCGGCGTTTCGGGCCTGGCCGAAATTCGGATTCAGCGCCAGCGGCGACAGGCCCCGCCAGGCGGGAACGCATTCGGTCATGCCCGGCGCCGCGGCATAGCCGAAGGCCAGCTGGGCGTCGCGGAAGGGGTTGCCGAGCAGATCGGTGGCATTGAAACCCACCAGCAGGCTGCGGTTGGCCGTGGTCTGCCAGAACGCGTTGTTCCGGTCGGTGACGTCCATGTAGTGCTCGAGCAGCTCGCAGTCGCTGACGTGGATGGTCTGGGTGACCATGTCGGGGTACGAACGCTGCGGAATGGCCGCGTCGATCAGCCCGGGGTGATTCTGACCATAGACGTACTGCTGGATCGCGCCGCCGGATCCACCCAGCCCGACCGTGTAGAGGGGAACGCCGAAGCGCTTGACGAAATGCTCCTTGGTCATCAGGGCGGTCTCGCCGCCAACCTGCAGGTTGTAGTGTTCGCCGGTGCGATTGCCGGTGGAGTAGGCGATCGCGTGCCCGAGGCCGAGGACGTCCGGATTCATTGCCCGGCTGTCGGCCCAGCGGCCCTGGGTGTGACCGATGCCGACACCGCCCTGGAAGTGATAGAGCAGGCGTCCATTCCAGCGCGCCGTATCCCAGTTCCCGTGAGCTTCGGCGCCGATGCTGGCCGGATCGACCAGCATGGCGTAGCTGTAGATGAAGCGGTTGATGGTGCCGCGCTCGACCCTGACCACGAAATCGACCTCGTCACCGTCGATGGTGACCGTGGTGGCGAGGTCTTCCGGCCAAACGCCGTCGTCCGGCCAGTCGGCCCAGCGGTCCGCGGTGGTTCGGTAGTGATAGGTCACGAACGAATCGATCGAGCACTGGGTGCTGTAACCGGCCACGCCGCCCTGCTCGTCATAGACGCGAAAACCCGGCGGCGAGGTTCGGTCGATCCGGGGCTGAATGCCGAATTCCGAGGTCACGGTACAGACGAACGGCTGCTGTTGTTCACCCGAAAAGATCGGCCCGGTGATGGGGTGGTTGACCAGTTCGAGGGACCCGCCGTTTTCAAGAAAGAATCGACCCTCGTGGAAACGGAAATGCCAGACTCGCAGATGGTTGCTTCCGTCCACGAGGCCATCGATCAAGCCCTCCACGCGATCCCCGCTGCGGCGGAGGCCATCGACCACCAGGTCGCCGTTGAGCAGCAGCACGCTTCCGAGGTGTCCCTCCGGCAGGTCGATCGCGATTCTCGCATCCCCGCCGCTGACCTGGTCCGGAGCACTGGACAGGATCCGGAGAGTGGCGGAATCCGAGGACGGAGTTTCGAGCGCCGGCAGCGCCGGCCAGTCGCTGATCCCCCAGGCCGGAGCGGCCATCAGGGCCAGTCCGAGCGCGACCCCTCCGGTCGCAAGATCGCCGATCCAACGGCGCGGAACGTTCATCTTCATGGAAATTTCTCCTCAGTCTTGTTTTTTTGGTCTACCCCGAAGCCGCGTTTCCGGCACGCCCGGGCGGGCGGCCGATCCCGCGGCTCCAGCATTCACCCTATCCGGGCCCTCGCCGCCGGTCAACTTTCGCGCCGACCAGCGCGGCATGCGCCCACGACTGACGTATCCTGTGGCGTCGCCGACAACCCAGGACCTTGACCTGCGAATGAACATGCAAGACGCGCGCGTTGACCGGAATGAACAGGCCGCCTCCCCGCGACCCCTTGCCCTGATCACCGGCGCCTCGGCCGGAATCGGCGCTGAATTCGCCCGCCAGCTGGCCGCGGCCGGACACGATCTGGCCCTGGTCGCCCGGCGGCGCGAACGCCTGGAGGCGCTGGGTCGGGAGCTGGCCGCCGGCCACGGTATCGACTACGTTGCCATCGAGGCCGACCTGGCCGAGCCGGGTGCGCCCGCGGCCGCGTTCGATGCGGCCACGGCCGGGGGGCGGACCGTCGATGTGCTGATCAACAACGCCGGCTATGCCATCGCCGGCCATTACCACGCAAGCGCATGGGAAGACCAGGCGCGCTTCCTCAAGGTCATGGTGGATGTGGTCTGCGAGCTCAGCCACCGGGCCCTGCCCGGCATGCACGCCGCCGGCGCCGGCCGCATCGTCAACGTCGCCTCGCTGGCCGGCATCGCTCCGGGGTCGGCCGGCCACACGCTGTACGCGGCCAGCAAGGCCTTCCTGATCAAGTTCTCGGAGTCGCTGGCGATGGAATCGGCCGACTTCGGTGTCCGGGTCCAGGCGCTGTGCCCGGGCTTCACCTACTCGGAGTTCCACGACGTGGTCGGGACGCGCGACATCGTCTCGCGCCTGCCGCGCTGGATGTGGATGAAGGCCGACGACGTGGTCGCGTTCAGCCTGGAACAGCTGGCCGACCCGCGCGCGCCGGTGATGGTGGTGCCCGGCCGCGCCAACCGGCTCATCGCCATGCTCGCGCGCAAGCTTCCCTACCGCACCGCTTTCGGTCTGGTCGCCCGACGCAGCGGCGATTTCCGCCGCCAGGACCAGTAGGCCTTCACCCGATCCGGAGTCCTGCACGGGGACAATCGGGAAACGAGCACTCGAATCTCCGGAGCCTTGCATGAAACGCAGCCTTGTATGCACGATCCTGGCGGTCCTGATCATGGCCCCCGCCCTGGCCAGTGACGACCACGCCGCCGACACCGTGGAGCACTACGTCATCGACACCCGCGGTGCCCACGCCTTCGTCCAGTTCCGCATTTCGCACCTGGGCTTTTCCTGGCTGTACGGGCGCTTCAACGAGTTTTCCGGCGACTTCAGCTTCGACCCGGTCAGTCCGGAAAACTCTTCGGTCGAAGTCACCATCCAGACCGCCAGCATTGATTCCAACCACGAGCGCCGCGACAAGCACCTGCGCGACCCGGACTTCCTCGCCGTCGAGGATTTTCCCGAAGCCCATTTCCAGAGCACCCGGTTCGAGCCGCTGGGCGACGACCGCTACCGGATGACCGGCCGCTTCACCCTGCTCGGCGTTACCCGGACGCTGGAGTTCGAGGTCGAGCAGGTCGGGGCCGGCCTCGATCCCTGGGGTGGTTTCCGGCGTGGCTTCGAAGGCCGCACCCGCTTTGCCCTGGCCGACTTCGGAATCGACTATGATCTGGGCGAGGAAGCCCGGACCATCGAAATCATCCTCTCGGTCGAGGGCATCCGCCAGGACGGGGACGCCTGACGCCGTTCCCCCGCCCGGATGGGTCGGCCGCATGAAAAACGAGCAATGGATTCCGGCGACCGTGCTCGCCATCGGGCTGGTCCTGGCCAGCGTCATCCTTGCCGCCGCGATCCGCGACTTCCGGATCAGCGACCGTTTCGTCGAGGTCAAGGGCTTTGCCGAACGCGAGGTGGTTTCCGACCTGGCCATCTGGCCGATCCAGTATCAGCTGACCGGCAATTCGCTCGACGAGCTGCGCGCGGCCATGGACGCCGCCGACGAATCGGTCATTGCCTTTCTCAAGCTGCGCGGCTTTTCCGACGCCGAAATCAGCCGCACGCCTCCGCGCATCAACGACCAGTGGGCCCATGCCTCCGGGCCGCAGCGCCCGGCCCAACGCTACACGGCCGAGCGCGGCATCACCCTGCGCACCGACCGGGTCCAGGCCACCCGCACGGCCCTCCAGGATGCCGCCGACCTGGTCAGCCAGGGCGTGGTGCTGACGCCGGGCTGGGGGCAGTCGGCGCAGTTCATCTTCACCGGCCTGGAAGAGATCAAGCCGGAGATGATCGCCGAGGCGACGGCCGATGCGCGACGGGCCGCGGCTCGTTTCGCCGCCGACAGCGAGGCGCGCGTCGGCGCCATCCGCTCGGCCCGCCAGGGCTTCTTTTCGATCAACGAGCGCGATTCGTCCACCCCGGAGATCAAGCTGGTGCGCGTCGTGACCACCATCGAATACGTGCTCGACTGAATCGGCGGCGAACCCGTCGGCTCATTTCGGCGGCACCACGCCGCCGTACGCCACCCCGCTGAGCCGCGCCACGTCGCGCTTCCACGTCGTCAGGTCCGCCGGCGTGAACTGGCCGATCGCGGAATGGCCGCAGGCCCGGGCCAGCACCTTCATCAACGCCACCGACGCGCCGAAGAACCGGGCCAGCCGCTCGGCGCCCTGATCGATCGGCAGGCGCTTGCGCAGTTTCGGGTCCTGGGTGGCGACCCCGGTCGGACAGCGGTTGGTGTGGCAGATGCGCGCGCCGACGCAGCCGACGGCCTGAATGGCCGAGTTGCCCAGCGCGACCCCGTCCGCGCCCAGGGCGATGGCCTTGACGAAGTCTTCCGGGGTGCGCAGGCCGCCGGTGACGATCAAGGTCACCTCGCGACCCGAACGCTTGTCCAGGTGGCGGCGTGCACGCGCCAGGGCCGGGATGGTCGGCACGCCGATGTGGTCGCGCAGGATCAGCGGCGCCGCCCCCGTCCCGCCGCCGCGACCGTCCAGGATCAGGTAGTCCGCGCCGGCGTCGAGGGCAAAATCGATGTCGTCTTCGATGTGGTTGGCCGACAGCTTGAAGCCGACCGGGATGCCGCCGGAGCGCTCGCGCACCTGGTCGGCAAACTTGCCGAAATCGGCGGCGTGGACCAGGTTTTCGAACACCGCCGGGGAAACCGCATCCTCGCCGGCGTTCAAACCGCGGGTTTCGGCGATCTTGTCGTTGACCTTGGCCCCGGGCAGATGCCCGCCAACCCCCGTCTTGGCCGCCTGGCCGGCCTTGAAGTGGAACGCCTGCACCTCGTCGAGCAACTCCCAGCGCCAGCCGAATCGAGCGGTGGCCAGTTCGAGCAGATAGCGCGAACTGACGGCGCGTTCGTCGTCCATGGATCCGCCTTCGCCGGAGCAGATGCCGGTTCCGGCCTGCTCGGCCCCCTTAGCCAGGGCCATGCGCGCCTCGTAGGACAGGGCGCCGAAACTCATGTCGGTGACCAGCAGCGGAAAATCGAGCACGAGCGGGCGCTTCGCCCGCGGACCCACGACCAGGCGCGTGTCCACCTCGGCGTCTTCGGCCAGCGGGCGACGCGCCAGCTGAGCGGTCAGAATCTGGAGATCGTCCCAGTGCGGCAGATCCTTGCGGGGGACGCCCATGGCCGCGACCTCGCCGTGCGGGCCGGAGTTGTCGAGACCGTGGCGGGCCAGCTCGTGGATGCGGGCCACGGTCGGCTCTTCCGGCGTGGCCTCGGCTTGCGGGGCCCGATTTTCGGATTCCTCGCCCGATTCATCGTCGGACTCATCGTCAGAGCCCTGGTCTTTGGCCGAGTCCTCCGGCACCGGGTCGCCCACTTCCACATCCAGCTTCGCATGGGTACCGTCGCAGAACGGGGCGTCCCCGGTCGCCTTGCAGCGGCAGAAATAGACTTTTTCGTCGTTTTCCGCGGTCCACTCCAGCGGCGTGATGCCGGTGCCCTCGTGCGAGCCGTCGCAGAAGGGCTGATCGCCGGAGCGCCCGCAGCGGCACCAGTAGTAGGTCTTGCCTTTCTCGACTTCGACGCCCTTGGGAGACAGCGCGGCAACAATGGCGGAATCGGTCATGGTGGGCCCTCTGGATAATACAAGCCCCAAATGGTAGCGCCGCGGCCGATCGATGGGGTGAATCCGGGGCGTTGCGCCGGCAATCAGCAAGCGCTTCGACTCCCCCGCGCCGCAGGGCTCCGCGCACCCTCAACCCGAAAACACCAGCTCCCCTTCGGCCGCATCCACCCGAATCGTATCCCCCGGCCCGAACTCGGCGGCCAGGATCTTCTGGGCGAGGCCGTTTTCCAGCTTCTGCTGGATGGCGCGCTTGAGCGGCCGGGCGCCGTAGACCGGGTCGAAGCCGACGTTG
>PWJA01000273.1 GCA_003560975.1 Gammaproteobacteria bacterium | reverse complement strand
TTCGACTTGCATGTGTTAGGCATGCCGCCAGCGTTCAATCTGAGCCAGGATCAAACTCTTCAGTTTAAAAGCAAAGCTTTCGAACTAGAGATGAACCTCGCCAAAGAATTGCTGAATTGCTCTTCTAGGCTTGGTCGCTCTCAAAATGGCCTCAGGCCAATCGAGGGCGCCCACACAAATTATCTGCTTGTTTTTTTAATGAACTTCTTCAAAACTGGCCGCGTTTCGCTGACCAGGCCGACCATTATAGACCGGATTGCGTGACAGTCAATATCTTTTCGAAAAGATTTTTCTGTCCGCCCCGCCCAATCGTCCAGGCGAGCCGCGCATTATAGACCTTGTATCCGGGACGTCAACCCCGTGATGCACTTTTTTCGACAACGCCACAGCGGGCGGGGTTCCGGGGTGGTCCCAGGGACCGGGGACCGGGGACCAGGGACCAGGGACCAGGGACCAGGGATCAGGGATCAGGGATCAGGGACCAGGATTCAGGGGCCAGGGGCCAGGGGCCAGGGGCCAGGGTTCAGGGACCAGGGACTACGGTTCAGAGTTCAGGGACTCCAGCCGTTGCTGGAGACGCTCAAGCTCGAGGCGGCTGCAGGCGCCAGGCGAAACGCGCGCCCGGAGGCTGTCTTCCGGCTGGCGCCGGCTGAGCTGGTCCAGCTCGGCGGCGGCCTGGCGGTAGGCTTCGCGGAAAGACTTGCCCTCGCCCACCAGCTCATTGGCCCGATCGGTGGCGTGGAGGGCCGGGGCGATGGCCGAGCGCATGCGCCGGGTTTGCCACTCCACGCCGGTCAGCAGATCGGGTAGCAAGGCCATGCCGGCCAGTCCGCGCTCGAAGGCGCGGATCAGAGGGGGCTTGGTGTCCTGCAGGTCGCGCTGATAACCGGAGGGCAGGCTCAACACGCTTTCGAGCTCGGTCCGGGCGCCGACGATGCCGCCATGCAGCGAACGCAGCAGTTCGACGGTATCCGGGTTGAGCTTGTTGGGCATGATGGACGAGCCGGTGCAGAAGGCCGCCGGAAGCCGCACAAAGCCAAACTCCTGGCTGGCGTACAGGCTCAAGTCCCAGGCCAGCCGCCGCACATCCGCGGTCGCCGCAGACAGCGCGTCGAGCGCGCGGAGCTCGACTTTGCCACGGGCGTTCTGGGCATACTGCGGGTTGACCACCAGGCGAGGGAAACCCAGGTCTTCCGCCACGCCGTCGCGATCCAGGGCCAGATTGACGCCGAAGCCCGAGGCGGTCCCCAGCGGCGAGGCATCCAGCCAGTCCGCGGTCTGGCGCGCCAGGGCGAAGTTGTCGATGAAGGCCTCGGCATGGCCGGCCCACCACAATCCCAGCGATGAAGGCATGGCCTGCTGCAGGTGGGTATGACCGGGCAGCGCAACCTGCTCCTCGTCCACGGCCCGCTTCAGGCACACCGCGGCGATCCGGGCGCAGTCGTCGGCCAGGCGCGCCAGGCGATCCTTCATGTACAGGCGCAGCGCCACCGCGACCTGGTCGTTGCGGCTGCGTCCGGCATGGATGCGGCCGCCGGTTTCGCCGAGGCGCTCGATCAGCCAGGACTCGATGGCCGAGTGACCGTCTTCATAGCGGTTGTCCAGGACAAAGTCCCCGCGCTCAAAAGCTGCGGCCAGCTCATCAAGGCTTTCGACCATGGCGGCCGCCTGCTCGTCGGTGAGCACACCGATCCGGGCCAGGCCACGGGCATGGGCCTGGCTGGCGCGAATGTCGAAGGGCAGCAGCTGGCGATCAAGAATCACATCATCGCCGGCCAGGAAGCGCATCACGCGCTCGTCGACGTCCGTGCTCGATCCCTTTTTCCAGATGTAGTCAGCCATGCTCCACCCCAGCCAGCTCCTCCAGCTCCAGCGCCAGGTTGATGTTCTGCAGGGCCTGGCTGGCCGCTCCCTTGAGCAGATTGTCCAGGACCACCACGAAGGTCGCGCGGAACGGCTGGCGCTGGTCGACGCTGAACCCGCCGATTTTCAGCCCCGGCCGGCCGCGGATGTCGCGGATCTCGGGGATTTCGGCGGCAACCTCGACCAACGGTGCTTCGCGATAGGCGGTGCGGAACAGATCCAGCAGGGCCGCGCTGTCCAGCTCATCCGACAGGTTGACCGACACGGTCAGCGAGATGCCGCGGAAAAACGAGGCCACGTGCGGATGAAAGCGCACCGGTCGACCCAGATGAACCGAGATCTCGTGCTCGTGGACATGCCCGACCAGGCCGTAGGGAATGAGATTGTCGGCCAGGCGGGCCGGGTCGTTGCGCGGGGAAGGCGTCTTGCCGGCGCCGCTGTAGCCGGATACGCCGAATACGACGGGGGCGCGAGTCAGGAAATCACGGATCGGCAACAGCGCAAACTGGGCGCCGGTGGCGTAGCAGCCCGGGTTGGCGATCCGCCGGGCCCCGGCAAGCGCCGCCCGGTTCCACTCGCTCAGACCGTAGACCCAGTCGGGCTCGAAGCGGTAGTCGGCGCCGAAATCAACGATGAGCGCGTCGGGATGCGCAGCGCCAATCGCCGCTACCCAGGGCGCGCTGGCGCCGTTGGGCAAGGCAAGCACCCAGACCCGGGCGTCGACGCCGGCCACGTCGTCCGGGCTCAGCGCGACCAGCCTGGCCTCTGCGTCGGGCCAGTCCGGATCGATTTCGCGCAGCGACGTTCCCGCCTGCGAGCTCGACGAGGCCAGCGCCAGTTCCAGCCCGGGATGGCGCGAGAGCAGCGGCAGGAACGCCGCGCCGGTATAGCCCCGGCCGCCGATCAGGGCAACCCGTTCAGTGTTCAAGACCGTCCTCCTCCCAGCCGGAATCGCGCCGGCGCGCATCCTCGACCAGCCGTTCCATCAAGGCGAAATCGTCGACCCCGATCATGTGCACGATCCACTCGCCGCGCCGGAAGCTGGCGTGGGCCTGCTGCAGGTACCAGCCGGCGATGGGGTTGGAGGCGCGCGAGCGCCAGTACAGGCGAGGACAGCGACCGCGCAGGATTTGCCACAAGGCCGCCCCGAGGCCCTCGCCCTGTGCTTCCGGGGTGACGACGAACTTGTCCAGATAGGGAATGCCTTCGACTCCGCGGGCAATCAGGGCCGCGGCCCGCCCGGTTTCGGCGAGCAAGACGCCGTCGATGTCGCGCCCGGCCAGCCAGTCATCCCGAAGCCGACGCCCGAAACTGCTCTGCAGCATTTCGGCCAGCGAGGCCGCACGATCGGCCGGCAGGGTTTCGATCCAGTCGATACGCTCGCCGCGGCGGATCAGGGTGCCGGCCCCGGTGTGGGTGAACAACTCCCGCGTCAGCTTGGCCGCCGAGGTGATCGAAACCGACGTCTCCGGCGGCAGCCGTTCGAGCATGTCCTTGATCTGGGCCAGCTTGAGCTGCATGCCCGAATGGACCCAGTCCTGGGCGATGAGATGCTCGTAATCGCCGCTGATGGAAATGGCCGAGATGATGCGCCCGTTCTGGTCGAGCAGGCCGCCGGTGCCGGTCAGGAAGATGACCTTGTACGGCTTGACCGTCCAGACCAGCTCACGGGTGGCGATGTCGGCGTTGATGTTCATGACCTGTCCGCCCGCGGACTCACCCAGGCAGGCAACGACGGGCAGGGCGCCGGCGCGCACCGCCGAGCGCACCGGGTCCAGCTCGATGCTGTCGATGCGACCGACCAGGCCCAGCTTTTCCGGGTCGGCCAGGCTGGCGTTGAACACGCCATGAAGGATTCCGCGGGCGCGCACCCCACGCGCTTCCAGGGCATCGACCAGGGTCGCGTTGGCCCGGTAGATCACCGGCCGGGCGACCGCCATGACCGCCTCGGTGGTCACGCGCAGACCCTCGTGCTTTTCCACCGGCACCCCGGCTTCGGCCATGGCCTCGTCGAGCTGCGGCCCGGCGCCGTGCAGAACGATCGGGGTCAGCCCCAGGCGATGCAGAAAGGCCAGCGCTGCGGCCAGTTCGTCCAGATCTTCCTGCAGCACCGCACCGCCAACCTTGACCACGGCGAACCGGGACTCCTCGATGCGCGAGAACTGTTTGAGATACTGGCGCGCTTCGCGGCTGGAGCCCAGCTGGCCGAGGAGTTCGACAACGGTCCGACGAATCTCAGCCATGCGCACGGACCAGCTGCCGGTACAGCGCGTGCACCCGCTCCAGTTGATCAAGCTCAACCCACTCATCGACCGCATGGGCCTGGGCGATGTCGCCCGGACCCAGCACCAGGGCGCTCAGCCCGGCATCGGAAAACAGCGAGGCCTCGGTCCAGAAGCCGACCGGATCGCCGATGGCCAGACCGTGACGCTGACAAAATCCGCGGGCTGCCGCATCATCTTGTCCGCCGGCCGGCAATGGCGGACCGGAAAAGGGAATCTCCCAGCTGACCCAGTCGGCGGCGCCGGCCAGGTCCTTCAGCGCATCGAACAGGGCATCGTTGGACTGCCCGGGCCCCAGCCGCGCCGAGTAATGCAGGCGCGCATCACCGGCGATCACGTTGGACTTGGTGCCGCCCGAGACCAGCCCGAGGTTGAAGCAGGTTCGGCGATCGGCTGCGGCCTCCGCGGCGCAATGATCCAGCGCGGCCGAAATCCAGCGCGCCGCGCGATGGTTGGCGTTGTCGGCCAGCGCACGCGCCTCCGAGGAATGGCCCATCACCCCGCGAAAGTGACCCTTGACCGACAGGAAACCGCGATGGGCGAGCACCGCCCGACAGTTCGTCGGCTCACTGACCACGACCTGGTCGAAGTCGCGATGCTCGGGATGCTCGAGGAAGCGGCGGATGCAGCAGCTGCCCGCGCCCTCTTCGTCGCTGGACAGCAGGATCGCCATGGGCTGATCGGTTTCTTCGGCCACGGCCAGCAGCGCGGCGGCCGCGCCCTTGATGTCGCAGACGCCGCGCCCGTAGGCCTTGCCATCCTCCACGCTCAGCTGCAACGGCGGCTTGCTCCAGCCTTCGCCGACCGGGACGGTGTCGAGGTGGCAGTTGAACAGCGTGCGCGCCGCGCCGCGCCGGGCGAACAGATTGACGTGGCCGTCCGCGTAGTCCTCGAAGGTCAGCTCGAAACCGGCCCGTTCCAGGACGGCGGCGGCGTGGACGAACATGGCGGCCTCGGGCGTGATGATCCGCGGCGGATTCTGGCTATCGCAGGCCACCAGCGGCGCCAGGTGTTCCAGCACGCGGGAAAGACTCACGGCCCTCGCCCAATCAGCGTTGGCGTTTTTCGCCCGGAGGCGCGCCCTTTTCGGCCCTGCCGCCGCGCTTTTTGAGCGAGCGCGCGCACCGAGCGGTTTCCGTTGCCTGGGCTGGGACGCGGAGGTCGTGAACAAAGCTGCTCTCCAGGCGTTTCCTCTGCGTCTGCGCGTCTGTGCCCGATGCTTTTTCCTGCAGTCCCATGCACGATGTCACCGACGCACGCGTGCCGCCAGAGTCGAGCTCTGGCCGATCAGCTTGACGAAGCCCTCGGCCTCTTCCGGCGTCCAGCCGGCCGACTGCGCGTAGACCGCGTCCGGGTCCTTGAGCAGGTAGCGCGAGCCGACCGCGACGGCTTCGACCGCAGCGCCGTCGCTGGCCAGCCGGACCACGCCGGTCACGTATCGATTCGCGCTTTCCAAGTAGGCCTCGAGGTCGGCCTTGTGCGGCTCGAAGAAAAAGCCGGTGTAGACGAGCTCCGCCCAGCGCTGGGCGATGGCCGGCTGAAACTGGTTCTGCAGACGGGTGTTGACCGCTTCTCTGAGCGCCCGCTGGGCGATCATCAGCCCGTCCACGCCCGGGCACTCGAACACGATTCGGCCCTTGAGCCCGATCGAAACGTCGCCGGTATAAATGTGCCGGCCGACCCCGTACGCGCCCAGGCGTTCGTTCAGGCGCTTGAGGATTTCCGGGCCCGGCAGCGGTTCGTCGTCGAGGCTGACCGCGCGGCCGTTGTCGAAACCGATGGTCAGGGCCAGGGCCCGGTCGGGCCACTCGGACCGGGGCCGGCACAGCACCCGCGTGTCGTCGCCGGGTACTCCGAACTCGTCGATTTCCTGGCCGGAGAGGGTCACCCCGAGCAGGTTTTCGTTGATCGAATAGCGGCTGTTGGACTCCGGCACCTCGATGCCGGCATCGGCCATCAGCTTCAGTTCGTGGGCACGGACGTTGGCGGTTTCGCGCTGGAGTTCGCGGATGGGCGCATGGATGGTGAAGTCGCCCAGCGAGCGCACGCTCTGATCGAAGCGCAGCTGGTCGTTGCCCATGCCGGTGCAGCCGTGGGCGAAATGACGGGTACCGAGACGACCGGCCAGTTCCAGGCATTGCTGGACGATGACGTAGCGGTCCGAGCACAGCATCGGGTACTGCTCGAGCATGCGCGCGCCCGACCACAGCAAGGGCACCACGAACTGATCCCAAAGCGGCTGGGCGGCATCAAGCTCGTGGTGCTCGGCCGCCCCCAGCGCGCGGGCCCGGTCGGCAATCCAGGCTTTCTGGTCTGAGGCGATGCCGCCGGTATCGACGAAGGCGGTGTGGACCTCGAAGCCTTGCGCTTTCAGCGCCAGCACGCAGTAACTGGTGTCCAGGCCGCCGGAAAAGGCGAGTACCACTTTCTCATTCATCGTGTTCAGGACTCATCCATCAGTTTCAGCATCAGTGCCTTTTGCACGTGCAGCCGGTTCTCGGCTTCGTCCAGGGCGACGCAGTAGTCGGCGTCCATCACTTCATCGCTCGCCTTGATATTGCGCCGCAGCGGCAGGCAGTGACTGAAGCGGGCCGCATTGGTCAGCGCCATTTTCGCACCATCGACCATGAAATGCCGGTACGGCGCCCGAATCGCGGCCTCTTCCTCGGGCCGGCCGTAGAACGGCAGCGCGCCCCAGCTCTTGGCATAGACGAAATCCGCTCCCCGGTAGGCCTGCTCGATGTCGGTGGTCACGCGCAGCGCGCCGCCCGCAGCCTCGGCCTGGCGCGCGCCGACGTCCATGAACTGCTCGTCGAGCCGATAGGCCTCTTCCGGGATCAACATCGTCACATCCATGCCGAACCGGGTCGCGATCAGCAGCGCGGAGTTGGCCACGGCGGTATTGAGGGGGCGCGGATGCCAGGTCCAGGTCAAAACGAACTTTCTGCCATCGGGCTGGCCGAGATGGTCCTGAACGGCCCGCATCAGGGCCAGCTCCTGGCAGGGATGGACGATGGTCTCCATGTTGATCACCGGCACCGAGGCGTGCTCGGCCAGCGCCTTGATCACCCGGTCCTGGCGATCGACCGACCAGTCCTTGAACAGGGGAAAGGCGCGCAGGCCGATGGCGTCGCAGTAGCGCGACAGCACGCCGGCCACCTCGGCGATGTGTTCTTCGGCAGCACCGTCCATGACCACACCAGGCTCGAACTCGATGCCCCAGGCGGCCTTGCCCGGCTCCAGCACCACCGCATGAGCACCGAGCTGAAACGCCCCGATCTCGAACGAGGAGCGGGTGCGCAGGCTCGGGTTGAGAAACAACAGCGCGACGGCCTTGCCGGCCAGACGACGGTTGACCGGGGTCCGCCTGAGCTCGGCGGCATCGTCGAGCAATTCCTGCAATTCCTCGCGCGACCAGTCCACGGTGGTCAGGAAATGACGCATCTTGTCTCAACGCTCCTTGTCCGGTTTGCGCGGGTGCACCCGGCGGATCAGCCGGCAGTCGCACAAATAAAAAACCCAGCGCGCCGGCTGGGCTCCGCGGACGCCTGAGCCGCGGGGCGTCCCGGGAATCTGGCGTCCAATTCCTCAATTTGCCATACAGGCACCGCCAAGGCAAGTCCGCCTGGAAGGTTCAGAACATCAGACGCTCCGGGCTTCGGGGCCGACAATTGCCCCGGTATCGACCCTCGATAGTGCTACAGTTCGGGTGTCGACATCATCGAAGGAAGGCTGATCATGGGTATCGAAGTTGCCGGTTTACTGGTTCTGATCTGGCTGATCATCGTCATCTGGGCCATCATCAAGACCGCCCAGGCTCGGGTCGGACCGGTGCCGAAGATTCTCTGGATTCTGATCCTGCTCTTGTTCCCGTTGGTAGGATTGATCCTCTGGTTCTTCCTCGGACCCAAGGGCT
>PWJA01000094.1 GCA_003560975.1 Gammaproteobacteria bacterium | reverse complement strand
GAAACAGGAAATTCGCATACCCGACATCGGCGACTTCGAGCAGGTGCCGGTGATCGAGATTCTGGTAGCGGAGGGCGACTCGGTCGAGGCCGAACAGTCGCTGATCACGCTGGAGTCGGACAAGGCGACGATGGACGTGCCGGCGCCGGCCTCGGGCACGCTCGTCGAGCTGCGGGTCGCCGAGGGCGACAAGGTCTCGGAGGGCGATGTGATCGGGGTGCTGGAAGGGGAGGAGAAGGGTTCAGGGTCCGGGGTTCAGGGTTCAGGGGGAGAGAGTGCTGACGGCCGGTCAGAAGCCCAAAGCGAAGCCGACGATACACCGGAAACCGGAAACCGGAACCCGGAAACCGAGTCCCCTGAACCCTCTTCCTCCGATTTCGACCTCGTCGTCCTGGGCTCCGGCCCCGGCGGCTATACCGCGGCATTCCGCGCTGCCGACCTGGGGCTGAAGGTGGCGCTGATCGAGCGCTATCCAACCCTGGGCGGGGTGTGTCTGAACGTCGGCTGCATCCCTTCCAAGGCGCTGCTGCACGTCGGCCAGGTGATCGATGCGGCCGCGCAGCTGGACGATCACGGCGTGTCTTTCGGCGAGCCGCAGATCGACCTCGACAAATTACGCGCGTTCAAGGACGACGTGGTCGGCAAGCTCACCGGCGGGCTGGCCGGCATGGCGAAGAAGCGCAAGGTGGAGGTGATTCGCGGCACGGGACGCTTCGGCGACGCCCACACCCTGAAGGTCAGGCACGCGGGTGAGGAGCGCACGCTCAGCTTCCACCAGTGCATCATCGCCGCCGGTTCGCGCGTGATCCAGATTCCCGGAATTCCGTGGGACGACGACCGGGTCATGGACTCCACCGGTGCCCTGGAACTGGCCGCGGTGCCCGCGCGTTTGCTGATCATCGGCGGCGGCATCATCGGTCTGGAAATGGCCTGCGTGTACCGCGCGCTGGGGGCGCAGGTGACGGTCGTGGAGATGATGGATCAGCTCATGGCCGGCGCGGACCCCGACCTGGTCAAGCCGCTCCATCAGCGCCTGAAAAAGCAGGGCGTGCGATTCCAGCTCAGCACCCGGGTCAAGCAGGTCGAGCCTGGAGACGAGGCATTGACGGTGCACTTCGCCGGCGACCCGGCCCCCGATCCGGCCGACTTCGACCGCGTGCTGGTCTGCGTCGGGCGCCGGCCCAACGGCGATCAGCTCGACGCCGAGGCGGCCGGGGTGGCGGTCGACGATCGGGGGTTCATCCGCGTCGATGGCCAGATGCGCACCAACGTGGCCCACATCTTCGCCATCGGCGACATCGTCGGTCAGCCCATGCTTGCGCACAAGGGGTCGCACGAAGGCAAAGTGGCCGCCGAGGTGGTCGCCGGTGAAAAGCGGGCCGCCGATGCGCGCGTGATCCCGTCGGTTGCCTACACGGATCCTGAAGTGGCCTGGGTCGGCCTGACCGAGGCCCAGGCGAAGGATCAGGGCATCGAGTACGGGGTTGGCAAGTTCCCGTGGGCGGCCTCCGGGCGCGCCCTGGGCATGGACCGGACCGAGGGTTTCACCAAGCTGATCTTCGACAAGAAGACCGACCGCCTGATCGGCGCCGGCGTGGTCGGACTGCACGCCGGTGATCTGATCGCCGAGCTGTGCCTGGCTCTGGAAATGGGTTGTGATGCGGCCGACCTGAGTCTGACCATGCATCCGCATCCGACCGTGTCGGAATCGGTCATGATGGCCGCCGAGGTGTACGAAGGTACAATCACGGACCTCTACCTCCCCAAAAAATAGTCGATCCGGCCATGCAAAATCCAGTGATTATGATCCGCCTTGCGCTGATGCTTGCGCTGGTGTTCGCGGCGTCTGCCGGAGCGGCATCCTCGGCCGAGGCGCAGCAAATGGCGCGCGCGGAGTCGCTGCACGAATTCTTCGACCGCGTTACGCGCGAGCAGCGTTCCCTGAGTCCGCAGGCCATGTCTGCCGCCATGCTCGGCAGCGACCGGGAGGCGGAGTTTCTGGGTCGTCTCGATATCCCGTCGGTCGAGGGGACGCGTACCGAGCTGGCCATGGCGCGGCGCCATCGTCGGGAGTTGGCCGGCTTCGACCGGGACCGGGTCTCGCCGCAGGACCGTCTGTCCTACGACATTCTGGCATGGCAGCTGGATCAGAAAATCGCCGGCGAGGCGTTTGTCTGGCATGACTTTCCGGTCAACCAGCTCATGGCCATTCATAATCTGTTGCCCGGTTTCATGACGTCCCAGCATCCGCTGCGCGGAGACGCCGACGTCGATTTCTACCGGCAGCGCCTGGCCCAGTTTCCGGCCGCTTTCGGCGGCACCATCGAGGTCGTGGCCCATCGGGCCGAGTTGGGCCTGCTGCCGCCGCGGTTTGCGATTGAAAAGACCATTCGCGACAGTCGGGCGTTCATCGAAGGACCTGCTGCCGCCAATCCGCTGGTGACCGAAATGCTGGCGCGCGCCGACCGCCTGAGCGTGTTGAGCGAAGCCCGCCGGCACGGCCTGGAAGCCGAACTGGTGGAATCGGTGGAGCGCTACGTGGTGCCCGCCTACCAGGCGCTGATCGACTACCTTGGCACGCTTCTGCCCGAGGCGGAATCCAGCGACGGCGTCTGGCGCATGCCCCGGGGCGAGGAATACTATCGGTGGATTCTGCGCGGCCACACGACCACCGACCTGCAGCCGGATGAGATCCATCGGCTCGGGCTTGACGAGGTGGCGCGCATCGAGGCCGAGATGGCGGAGATCCTGTGCGCGCAAGGGTACTGCGACGGCAGCGTCGGCGAACGCATGGCCGCACTCAATGCCGAACCCCGCTTTCTGTTCGAAGACAGCGATTCCGGGCGCGCCGCCATCCTGGACGCCTATCGCGCCATCGTCGCTGAAGTCGAGCAGGGCCTGGACGGGTGGTTCCACGAAGGCCCGGCCTACGAACTCGAGGTTCGGCGGGTCCCGGTCTACCGCGAGGCGACCTCGTTCGGCGCCTACTACATGCGCGGCGCGCCGGATGGCTCGCGTCCGGGCGTGTTTTTCGCCAATCTGCGCTCGGTCGAAGAGCATCCGCGCTTTGGTCTGAGAACGCTGGCCTACCACGAAGCCATTCCCGGTCATCACCTGCAGATCAGCCGCATGCAGGTCATGGAAGACGTGCCGGATTTCCGCCGCTCGGTGCGCCTCCATGCCCATGCCGAGGGCTGGGCGCTGTACGCCGAACGGCTGGCCTGGGAAATGGGTTTTCATGAGGACCCCTTCGACAATCTCGGCCGTCTTCAGGCCGAGCTTTTCCGGGCCGTCCGCCTGGTGGTCGACACCGGCATGCATCAGCATCGCTGGTCGCGCGAGAAGGGCATCGAGTACATGCGCGCCATCACCGGTATGCCCCTGTCCGACGTCGAGGCCGAAATCGAGCGTTATCTCGTCATCCCCGGCCAGGCTTGCTCGTTCAAGGTCGGCATGATGCGCATGCAGGCCATGCGCGAGCGGGCCGAGCGCTCGCTGGGAGAGCAGTTCGACATTCGCGACTTCCACCGTCTCATCCTCGACAGCGGGGCCATGCCGCTGGAACTGCTCGACCAGCGGGTCGACGCCTGGATTGCCGATTCAGAAGATTCGCCAACCTAACCAGATCAGGCAGAACAGCACGAGGAAACCAAGGCCGGTCCAGGCCAGGCGCATCAGCCACGGGCCGGGTCGGTCTTGTTCGGGCATGAATTCAGCCGTGACGACCCGGATGTTCAGCCACGCCAGGATCGGCGCGGCGAGAAAGGAAACGGTGGTGGCGATGTCGATCAGCAGGGTGAAGCGCTGGCCGAAGTAGAGGATGATGATCAGCGCCCCGATCGTGACCAGCAGCAGCGCCGTGACGTAGCGGCCGCGGTGCAGGTCAAGCCCGCGCTCGTCGTCGCTGGCCACTCCGCTGACTTCGATGAGCGCGCGGATGACGCGCGGATAGGCGTCGGTAACGGCCAGCGTGGTCGAGAACATCGCGGTCAGTGCCGCAATTGCGATCAGCGGTCGCGCCCATTCGCCCAGGCTGGCGGCATACAGATCGACCAGCCGGGCGGAAAAGGCAACCGCCTGGTCCGGCAGGGCTTCGCCGCTGCCGTGCAGGACCAGCGCCCCGAGCAGAACGAACAGTACGGCCATGATGGTTGCCGCCAGGTAGCCGAGGCGAAAGTCGATCAGGGCATGGCGCACGCTGGGGTGCTGGCCGGTTTGCTGCGCTCGTTCCAGCGTCCACAGGGAGTGCCACGCCGCCACGTCCAGCGGGATCGGCATCCAGCCCAGCAGGGCAAGAACGAAGGCGATCCCGGCAGCCGTCCAAAGGCGGTCGATTTCATGGATGGGGTTGAGCGCGGTCCAGTCCGGCCCGGCACCGAACGCAAACAGTACGGCTGCGACGGTGGAGACGGCCAGGGCCGTCATGATCGCTTTCATGGCCAGGTCCAGGGCGGCGAACCGTCCGATGGCAAGAACCGTAATGCAGGCGATCAGCACGCCGAACGAGAGCTGCGAGGGGGTTGCCTCGATCCCGAAAACCACGCCCGCCAGACCGGCCGTGACCAGGGTCACGCTGGCCTGGATGATCAGCATGGTCGCCAGCGTGATCAGCGCAAACAGGCCCAGGGCCCAGTCTCCCAGGCGCCGATAGCCGCTGATGAGCGATTCGCCGGTGGCGGCGGCATAGCGCGGACCGAACTCGATGAACGGGAATTTCAGAACGCAGGCCAGCACAACCAGCGCGAGCAGGCTCAGGCCGTAGTCCGCGCCGGCCCGGGTGGACTGGACCAGGTGCGAAACACCGATCGCCGCACCCGCCATCAGCAGTCCGGGCCCGAGTGCCGCCCTGAGCTTCGACACCGATCGGCGCGACGTGTTCGACGGCTGGGTCATCGCTTGTTTTTCCGTTTTAGATGCATAGGCTCGGGGCGGTGTCGGAAGCCATGGGGAATGGTGCATTGCACAAGCAGCGTGGAATGATCCATACCGCGTCTCTCCTTGCGTACCGTCGGTCAGATGAAGCCGATAAACATTGCATACTTGCTTGCAAATCTGAAGTTTTTATTCATATCATACCGACCAAACAGGCAGTCGCATCGCATTGCAGTCTGCCAATATTTCGACAACCTTGATCTTTGCTTCGGGGAGAAAATCTGATGAAGTTACGCCTGTTGCCGGCTTTCGTGCTGGTGTTGTTCTGGCTGGCCGGCTGCGGTGGCAGTTCGGATGTGGATCGTGCCGTGCCGGTCAATCCTGCCGAACAGCCTGGCGGTGATCCGGCCACCGCGACCTTTACCGCGCAGTTCGATCCAGCGGCCGGGGTGCTGCCGTTCCCGAACAACCTGCTGCGCTCCGGGTCCACCGACCTGACCCTGAACATCCCGGTCCCGGACCCCGAAGACTTCGGCAATCCGCAGGTCGCCCTGAACGCGCTCGACGGCTTCAGCACCATCGCGCCGTGGAGCTTTTCCTTTGATCGGCCGATCAACCCGGATACGGTGATTCCCGGCAGCACCGTGCGCCTGTTCGAAGTGCAGTTCGTGTTCGGCACCATCGCCGTCGAGCAGGTCAATCGCGAACTGACGCCCGGTGCGGAATTCGTTGCTCTGGTCAATCCCGGCAATCCGAACGGTGTGGTGATCCTTCCGCTGCAGCCGCTGGCCGAGAACACCGGCTACATGGCGGTCGTGACCAACGCCATTACCGATACCGATGGCAATCCGGCCAGTCCTTCGCAGACCTACTTCCTGGGCAAGCGCACCGAGCCCCTGGTGACTTCGACCGGGATCAGCACCGAGCCTCTGCTGGACAACGCGAGCGCGCAGGCGCTCGAGCCGCTGCGCCAGCTGATCAGCGCCCAGGAAACCGCGGCCACCGCGGTGGGCATCAACCGCGATGACATCGTGCTCTCGTTCACCGCCACCACCCAGGCGATCACGCCGGTGCTGGGCGTGATCCGGTCCACGCTGAGCCCGACCTCGACCCAGCTCGCCCAGGCTTGCCCGGCCCCGAGCGTGTGCCTGACCACGGCCGACGTGTTGCCGCCGGGCGCCTCCCCGGGAATCGCCGACATCTATCTCGGCGTCGTCGAACTGCCGTACTTCCTGCCGGTCCCGAGCGCCGAGAATCCGACCGCTCCGCTGACCGGCTTCTGGCAGGCCGAGCCGGGCGCCTACGTGCCGCCGTTCGATGGTCTCGGGCTGGACCCGACTTCGACCAACGTCACCGTTGCCAACCCGATTCCGGTCGAGCGTGCCCGCCAGGTCGCACCGCTGCTGGTCACCGTGCCGAACGCCAACTCCGGCCAGGTCCGCCCGGCAGCGGGCTGGCCGGTCGTCATCTTTCAGCACGGCATTACCGGCAATCGCAGCCAGATGCTGGCCCTGGCCGACACTATGGCCTCGATCGGTTTCGCTGTCGTTGCCATCGACAAGCCGCTGCACGGCATCACCGACGTAACCAACCCGCTCTACGTCGGCAACACGCCGTTCGGCGCGGTCGCCTCCGAGCGCACCTTCGATCTGGATCTTCAGAACAACGACACCGGCGCGCCGGGACCGGACGGAAACATCGACGGCTCCGGGGCCTGGTTCATCAACCTCCAGAGTCTGCTGACCTCGCGCGATAACCTGCGCCAGGCCCAGGTCGACCTGTCGTCCCTGGCGTTGAACATTCCGTTCATGGATCTGAACGGCGATGGCCTGGGAGATTTCGACGGGTCCAATATCAACTTCGTCGGTCTTTCGCTTGGCGCGATGGCCGGCACCGCCTTCCTGGCCGTCGAGCCGACCGTCAGCAACGGCGTCCTGTCCGCCCCCGGCGGCGGGATCGCCAACCTGCTGGCCGGGTCCGACACCTTCGGCCCGGTGATTCGCGCCGGTCTGGCCGCGGCTGGAGTCGAACCGGATTCTCCGGACTTCGCCCAGTTCCTCCTCGCCGCACAAACCGTCGTGGATTCCGCCGATCCGATCAACTGGGGCGGGCTGACGGTAGAAACCAACAGCGTACTGCTGCAGCAGATCGCCGGCGATACCGTGGTTCCGAACGCGGTGCCGGGTGCTCCGCTGGCAGGCACCGAGCCGCTGATCCGGGTGATGGGCCTGGCGCCCATCACCGCAACAACGCAGGATCCGATGGGCATCCGCGGCGCCGTTCGCCTCCTGCAGGGTGGCCACGGTTCCCTGCTTGATCCTTCGGCCAGCCCGGCCGTGACGGCGGAAATGCAGGGCCAGGCGGCCAGCATGGTGTCGTCCGGTGGAGCCGCCGTGATCATTGGCAACACCTCGCTCATCGAGACCGACTGACAGGGAGACGAACCATGAATCGCCATTTCAAGAACAACCGTCGGCAGGCCAGGGTCCTGCGTCCCTGCCTGCTGGCCAGCGCCGTGGCTCTGGCGCTTGCGGCCAACCCGGCCAGCGCCATCGACCTGAGTACCGGTGACGTGAGCATCCAGCTCGACACCACGCTCAGCTACGGCATCGGTATGCGCGTGGCCAGTCGCGATGACGACCTCGTCGCCAAGGCTTTTTTCAATCCGCTGATCTCGCAGGCGCCACTCGAGCAGCAGATCGCGGCCACCGGACGCTTTTCGGCCAACTCCGACGACGGCAACCTGAACTTCGATCGCTGGGATCCGATCTTCAACTCCGCCCGCGTGACCTCGGAGCTGTCCATCAACTACCAGAACTATGGCGCCTTCGTACGCGGCAACTTCTTTCATGATTTCACCCTGAACAACAAGGACTTCCTGTCCGACGACGCCAAGGACCAGGTCGGCAACCGGGCGCGGCTGCTCGATGCCTTCGTCTACGGCGATTTCGACGCGCCCGGCGGGCGGTTGCTGTCGCTGCGTCTCGGCCGCCAGGTGGTCAGCTGGGGCGAGAGCACCTTCATTCCCGGCGGCATCAACACCATCAACCCGGTCGATATCACCGCCCTGCGCACGGCGGGGGCCGAACTGCGCGACGCCTTCCTGCCGCTGAACATGCTGTGGGCGAGCATGGATCTGACGCCGAACGTGTCCGCCGAGGCGGTCGTCATGTTCGAGTGGGACGCCATCGAGGCCGAGCCGTCCGGTACG
>PWJA01000274.1 GCA_003560975.1 Gammaproteobacteria bacterium | reverse complement strand
GAAGCCGCACGCAAGGCCGGCGGCCTGATGCGCAAGTATCGCGATCGGCTGGACAGCATCCCGGTCGAGCGCAAGGCTCGCCATGATTACGTCAGCGACGTTGACCGAGCCTGCGAACAGATCGTACGCGAGCACATTCTGCGCCTGCATCGCGACCACGCCATCCTCGGCGAGGAAACGGGCCAGACCGGCGACGGCGATCATCTCTGGATCATCGATCCACTCGACGGCACCAGCAACTACCTGCGCGGCATTCCGCATTTCGCCGTCTCGATCGCGCTCAAGATCAAGGGCCGGATCGAGCACGGGGTGGTCTACGATCCCATGCGCGACGAAATGTTCGTCGCCAGCCGCGGCGAGGGTGCGTTCCTCAACGACCAGCGTATCCGCGTGTCCGGTCGCCGTGACCTGTCCGGCGCCGTGCTCGGCACGGCCTTCCCGTTTCGCAGCCGCCGCCTGATGCCGGCCTATCAGGGCATGTTCGAAGCGCTGTTCGACAAAATCGAGGACATCCGGCGGGCCGGTACCGCATCGCTGGACCTGGCCTACGTCGCCTGCGGACGACTGGACGGCTACTGGGAACTCAACCTCAAACCCTGGGACATCGCCGCCGGGGCGCTGCTGGTCCAGGAAGCCGGCGGGGTCGTGATGGACATTGCCGGCGGCGAGCGCTGGCTGGAGAGCGGGCACATCGTCGCCGCACCCTTCAAACTGATCACGCCGATGCGCCACGCCATCGAACCGCACCTGAGCGACGGGATTCGGGCCAAGCTGGGGCAAACGGGGTAAGGATCAGGTAGCGGCGGTACGGATCAGTCGCTTCGGTTTCAGGCCCCCGGCGCCGTCGGCCTCACCAATCCCCAGGAACTTGTCCGGACCGTACACGCGGACCAGGCCGCTGGCTTGTTCGGCCAGATGGGCCAGGCGCTGGCCCATCAGCAGGCGCGCCGCCGATTCTTCCGACAACCGAACGGCCGGCAGATGGACCAGGGCCCGGTCGGCCGGCTGGAGCAGCGAACGGGCCGCGTCCCGTTCCAGCGCGGGCAGTGCCTCCAGCGTCACGGCATCGGCGACGTCGAACGGGGCGCTGCGGGTGCGCCGAAGGGCGCTCAGGTGCGCCCCGCAGCCGAGCGCCTCACCAAGGTCCCGGGCCAGGGAACGAATGTAGGTGCCCTTGGAGCAGCGCACCGCCAGCCGCAGGCGCTCCCCCTGCCGACTCTGCAGCTGCAGTTCATGGATCACCACCGGCCGCGGCGGGCGCTCCACGACTTCACCACGGCGGGCCAGCCGGTACAGGCGCTCACCGCCCTGCTTCAGGGCCGAATACATCGGTGGAACCTGCTCGATCGGGCCACGAAACCGCGCCAGGGCCGATTCGATCCGATCATCATCCAACACGGGCACGGGCCGGCGCCGGACGATCTCACCCTCGGCGTCGTCGGTCTCGGTCGTGGCGCCCAGGAAGACCTCGGCCAGGTAGGTCTTGTCGCTGTCGAGCAGAAAACCGGCCACCTTGGTCGCCTCGCCAAAGCACAGCACCAGTAGTCCCGAGGCCAGCGGATCGAGGGTACCGGTATGACCGGCCTTGCGGAGGCCAAGCACCCGCTTGGCCCGGCCCAGCGCGGCGTTGGAGCTCAAGCCGACCGGCTTGTCGAGCAGCAGGATTCCGGATTCAGACATTACCGACACGTCCCCAAACAGCATCGAGGAAAATTTTGACTCTGCCCTGAAAACCTCAGTCCCGCGGCTTGCGTGCTGCCGCCAGCAGTTGCTCGATGCGCTGACCGGACTCCGAAGAGGTGTCGTGGATGAATTTCAGCGAGGGCGTCAGGCGCAGCCGGATGCGTCCGCCCAGCTCATGCCGGACCTTGCCGGCATGCTCGTTGAGAAAACGAATGATCTCCGGAGCCTGCTCGATTTCCAGCACCGAAACGTACACCTTCGCGTGCGAAAGGTCGCGCGCGACCTCCACGTCGGTCAGGCTGATCAGTCCCGTCGGCAGTTCGTATTCGAACGATCGATGCAGGATGTCGGCCAGTTCGCGCCGGAGCAGACCGGCGACCCGTTCTGAACGCGGCCCGGACATTACTCGAGCGTCCGCTGGACTTCGACCCGTTCGAAGCACTCGATCTGGTCGCCGACCTTGACGTCGTTGTACTGCTTGACCCCGATCCCGCACTCGGTCCCGGCCTGCACTTCGGCCACATCGTCCTTGAAACGGCGCAGGGATTCCAGTTCGCCCTCGAACACCACCACGTTGTCGCGCAGCACGCGAATCGGGTTGGCGCGCTTGACCACGCCTTCGACCACCAGGCACCCGGCAATGGCGCCGAGCTTGGAGGAGCGGAACACGTCCTTGACTTCGGCCAGGCCGAGGATCTGCTCCTTGGTCTCGGTTCCGAGCAAACCGGTGATCGCCTTCTTGACGTCGTCGATGGCGTCGTAGATGACGCTGTAGTAGTTCAGGTCGAGATCGGCTTCCTGGATGATCTTCCGGGCCGAGGCATCGGCGCGGACGTTGAAACCGATGATCACGGCGCTGGAAGCCTGGGCCAGGCTGGCATCGGATTCGGTAATCCCGCCGACCCCGGAAGAGACCACGTTGACCTTGATCTCGTCGGTGGACAGTCGAGTCAGGGCATCGCGCAGGGCCTCGGTGGAACCCTGAACATCGGCCTTGATGACCAGGTTCACGTTCTGCACTTCACCGCTGCCTCCCTCGCCCATCTGGTCGAACAGGTTTTGCAGCTTGGCCGCCTGTTTCTCGGCCAGCCGGCCCTCACGGGCCGACTGCTTGCGCTGTTCGGCCGCTTCGCGGGCCTTGCGCTCGTCGGCGACGGCAAGCACTTCGTCACCGGCGTTGGGCACGCCCGACAAGCCCAGCACTTCGGCCGGAATCGACGGGCCGGCCTGTTCGATCGGCTGGCCGGTTTCGTCGAACATGGCGCGCACACGACCGTACTCTTCTCCGGCCAGAATCATGTCTCCGCGGTGCAAGGTGCCGTCCTGAACCAGGATCGTCGCCACGGGGCCGCGTCCCTTGTCCAGCGCCGACTCGACCACGACCCCGCGACAGCGGCGCTCGGGTGCGGCCTTCAGTTCCAGCACCTCGGACTGGACCAGGATGGCCTCGAGCAGGGCGTCGATGCCGTCGCCGGTGATGGCCGAGACCGGCACGAAGATCGCTTCGCCGCCCCATTCCTCCGGAACGACTTCCTCGGCCGACAGCTCCGACTTGACCCGATCGGGGTCCGCTTCGGGCTTGTCCATCTTGTTGACCGCCACGATCAGCGGCACGCCGGCAGCACGGGCATGCTGAATCGCTTCCTTGGTTTGCGGCATGACCCCGTCATCGGCGGCCACGACCAGAACGACGATGTCGGTCGCCTGCGCACCCCGGGCCCGCATGGCGGTGAACGCCGCATGGCCCGGCGTATCCAGGAACGTGACCACGCCGTTGTCCGTCTTGACGTGGTAGGCGCCGATATGCTGAGTGATGCCGCCCTGCTCGCCGGCAGCCACCTTGGCCCGACGAATGTAGTCGAGCAGGGAGGTCTTGCCGTGGTCGACGTGGCCCATGACGGTCACGACCGGTGGGCGACCACTTTCGGGAACGGCGGATTCTTCTTCCTGGGAGACCAGTTCCTGCTCGATGTCACGATCCTCGGCGACCCGCGCTTCGTGCCCCATTTCCTCGGCCACCAGGATGGCCGTGTCCTGATCGAGCGTCTGGTTGATGGTCACCATGGTGCCCATGCCCATCAGGGTCTTGATGACCTCGCCGGACTTGACCGCCATGAGCTTGGCCAGTTCTCCCACCGTAATGGTCTCGGGGATGGCGACTTCGCGCTTGACCGGGGCAACGGGTTTCTGGAAACCGTGCTCGGTGCTCGCCGAACTGGAGGCTGCGCGCCCCTTGCGCTTGGGCTTGCGCCGCTTGGACTTGGGTGTGACGTGCAGTTCTTCCCGACCATAGCGGGTGCGGCTGTCTTCCGGAGCCTTGCCGGTTCGACGCTTGCGCTCGGCCTCGCGTTCGGCGGCCTGGCGCGCGACCTTGGCCTCGACCCGGGCCTGGGCTTCGGCCAGGGCGCGCTCCTTCTCGGCCGCTACGCGGCGCTCTTCTTCCTCGACTTCGCGCTGCTTGCGGGTCTCTTCCTCTTGCCGCGCCTGCTCTTCCTGCTCGCGCTCCCGGCGCTCGGCTTCTTCGCGCTCGATCCGCTCGGCTTCCTCGCGCTCGCGACGGGCTTCTTCCAGCGCCTTGGCCGCGGCCTCGCGCTCCGGGTCTCCCGATTCCTGTTCGGCGATGGCGCCGCGCTTGACGTAGGTGCGGCGCTTGCGGACCTCGACGTTGACCGTTCGCGAAGGGGCCGCGCCCCGACCGCGGGTGCGCCCGGCGCCGGCGGTCGGAACTTTCAGCTCGCTGACCGTCTTGCGCTTGAGCGTGACCTTGCGCGGACCGGCGACATCGTCGGCCTCGACCTTGCCGTGCGAGGTGCGCAGAAAACTCAGCAGCTTCTTCTTGTCTTCGTTGGTCACCTCCGCGGCAGGATCGTCCACCTGGATCCCCGCTTCGTTGAGCTGGGTGATCAGGCGATCGACGGCGACGCCCAATACTTCAGCAAGTTGCGTGACAGTGACCTGAGACATTCAGTGTTCCTCGATTACGTGACAGCTTATTCTTCGGTGAACCAGTGCGCGCGTGCCTTCATGATCAGCTCGGCGGCCAGGTCCGGTTCCAGACCCTTGACCTCCTCGAGTTCATCGACCGCGCACTCGGCCAGATCGTCGCGGGTCTGGATACCCTGCTCGGCAAGCCGGAACGCAATCGCTTCGGTCATGCCCTCCAGGTCCAGCAGATCCTGCGCCGGGCGGTGCTCTTCGAGGTGCTCTTCGGAGACAATCATCTGGGTCAGCAAGGCGTCGCGGGCGCGCTGGCGAAGCTCGGCGACGATGGTTTCGTCGAACTCGTCGATGGCCAGCAGCTCGGACTCGGGCACGTAGGCCACCTCCTCGACGTTGGTAAACCCTTCGGCGACCAGGATCGAGGCCAGCTCTTCGTCGACATCGAGCTTGCCCATGAACATTTCCAGGACCGTGCGCGACTCGCTTTCGCTTTTCTGCTCGGCCTCGTCAATGGTCATCACGTTGAGCTGCCAGCCGGTCAGCTCCGAAGCAAGCCGTACGTTCTGGCCGCCGCGGCCGATGGCCTGAGACAGGTTTTCTTCCTCGACCGCGATGTCCATGCTCCTGGAGTCCTCGTCGACGACGATGGAGTGGACTTCGGCCGGGGCCATGGCGTTGATCACGAACTGAGCCGGATTTTCGTTCCACAGAATGATGTCGATCCGCTCGCCGGCCAGCTCGTTGGACACGGCCTGGACGCGCGAGCCGCGCATGCCCACGCACGCGCCGATCGGATCCGTGCGGTCGTCCAGGGCATTCACGGCAATCTTGGCGCGCCGCGCCGGATCGCGTGCGGCACCCTTGATTTCGATCAGGCCCTGGTTGATTTCCGGCACTTCGAGCTTGAACAGCTCGATCAGAAACTCGCTCATGGTCCGGCTGACGAACAGCTGCGGACCGCGCTGATCGGGGCGGACCTCGTAGAGGTAACCGCGCATCCGGTCTTTCGGCCGGGCGGTCTCGCCGGGGATGGTGTGCCGCGACGGGATGAACGCCTTGGCGTTTTCGCCGAGGTCGAGAACGATGCCGCCGCGCTCCATCCGCTCGATCTGGCCGTGAACCAGTTCCCCGACGCGGTCGGAGTAGGCCTCGACGACCTGCTCTCGCTCAGCCTGGCGGACCCGCTGAACGATCACCTGCTTGGCGGCCTGGGCGGCGATGCGCCCGAACTCCGGCGGCTCCATCGGCTCTTCGATGTGGTCGCCTACTTCCAGCTCGGGGTCGTGCTCGCGCGCTTCGGTCAGACGAATCTGACGATCCTCGGATTCCAGCTCCGCTTCTTCTTCGTCATCGGAAAGGACTTCCCAGCGCCGGAACGCTTCGTAGTCTCCGGTCTGACGGTCGATTTCGACCCGCACCTCGATGTCTTCGGGGTGCCGACGCTTTGCCGCCGAGGCCAACGCGGCCTCGATTGCCTCGAAGATGATTTCCTTGGACAGGCCCTTTTCGTTGGAGACCACGTCCACCACCTGCAGAATTTCCTTGCCCTTGTTCATGACATGTTCGCTTGATTAGTCCTCGCGCCTTGCGGCAAACAGTGCTTCCAGATCGGGCGCCAGATGCGCTCGAGCGATATCGGCAATGGCCAGTTCGTGCTCTTCGCCGTCCACCCCCAAAACGACCCTGGTTGGATCCACCGCCAGAATCGTGCCCTTGAATCGGCGCCGACCCTGGACCGGAACCGCCAGTTCCACGACCGCCGTCTCGCCGGCAAAACGCTCAAAGTGAGCCGCCGTGAACAGGGGCCGCTCGACTCCCGGGGAGGAGACTTCCAGGGTGTATTGCCCGGGTACCGGCTCTTCGACGTCGAACAGTGCCGAAACTTCCCGGCTGACCCGCTCGCAGTCCTCGACCCCGATGCCGTCCGGTGCCTGATCGATGTACACCCGCACCACCCGGTTTTTCGGGTTGGGGTGATACTCCACTCCGACCAGCTCGTAGCCGAGATCCTCGATCAGGGGTTCGAGCATCTGCTGCAAACGATCCGATGCTGCCATGGGCCGTGACTGACTCCTACCTTCCTGCGCGGACCGCTGGCTTCGGCCCGCAATACGAAAAAAGCCCCTTGAACCAGGGGCTTTTTCCGAGTTTCTCAAAAAACCTGGTAGCGGGGGCAGGATTCGAACCTGCGACCTTCGGGTTATGAGCCCGACGAGCTGCCAGACTGCTCCACCCCGCAATCGAGCAGAGAATTATAGCGCCGAATAAAAAACGAATCAACTCATTCGGCGAATTCCGAGCCGGCAGCCCGGATTTGAAGCGCGTTTCATGTCGCTGCACTTCCTGGTCCTGGTGGAAAACCCGATGCCCATGCGAGAGCCGGGCGCCCGCACCGGAACCCTCATGCGCTATTCTCCAGGCTCCGTAGCACCCCCCTCTGAATCGATCAAGGATGGACCAGTCCATGCGCATCCCCAGACTCCCTGGCTGTCGAAACCGAGCCGCCTGGCTACTCCTCGGCCTGACCCTGCTGTTGGCGCCGGTCAGCGCCGAGCCGCTGGATCTGCGCCAGATCATGGCCGACCCGGCCTGGATCGGCCATCCGGTCGAGCAGGCCTGGTGGCAGCTGGACGGAGAGTCGGTGGTTTACCGCATCCGCCGCGGCGACACGGATCTGCAGGATCTTCGCCGCATCGACCTGGCCGACGGCAGCGACCAGGTCGTCGACTTTGCCGACCAGGCCGGGCTGTCCGGGGCCAACCCGCTGTTTCATCCGCAATCGGGTCAGGCTCTGTTCATTCGCGACGGCAACGTCTTTGTCGACACCATGGACGGCAGCCCGCCACGGCAGCTGACGCGCGCCGTGGAGAACGATCAGCAGGCCGGCTTCAGCCCGGACGGCCGCTTCGTCAATTACCGGCGCGGCAACCAGTGGTGGCGCCAGGACATCGAGTCCGGCCTGGCCTGGCCGGTCGCTGACCTGCGCTTCGAGGCCGACCCGGACGCCGACCCGGAGGACAGCCTGAGCCAGCACCAGCTGCGCCTGTTCTCCAGCCTGCGCGAGGATCGGGAGCGGGAAATCGCACGGCGCGCCGAGGGCCGGCGAGCCGCGGCCGAAGACCCGACCCGTTCGGCGGCACCCTGGTTTCTCGGCTCGGAAGTCGTGCCGCTGAACTCCAGCTTGTCGCCCGACGGACGCTGGCTGTTGCTGGCGGTGCGGCCGGCACGTCACGACGGCGGCAGAAGCGGCCAGATGCCGCACTACGTGACCGTCGACGGCTACATCGAGATCGAGGACGTGCGCACCCTGGTCGGACGCAACATGCCGGCCGCCCAGTCCCTGTGGCTGCTGGACCTGGTCGAGCGCGAGCGCCACGAGATCGATCTGTCGGCCCTGCCCGGCATCCAGGACGACCCGCTGGCCGAACTGAAAGCGGCCCAGGACGTGGACCCGCTGGCCGAGGGCGAGAACCGGGCAATCAG
>PWJA01000174.1 GCA_003560975.1 Gammaproteobacteria bacterium | reverse complement strand
TCCGGTAGCAGTAGGTGTTGTCGTTCATCAGCGAGGTGGCCTGTTCGGGCGTGATTCGCCGTTCCCGAATCAGCTCGTCGAGACGACCGTTGTTGACGATGTCGTGTTCCTCGACGTCGGCCGACAGTTCCGACAAGGCCAGTTCGATGTCTTCGACGTCGCGACCGCCTTCGTCGGCCAGGCTGTCCAGCCGGTTGAGCAAATAGCCGAGATTCTGCCGCAGCGCCAGGTACTCGTCGCGCAGGTACAGGTTGCTGGAGGCCAGGTAACGGACCATGTTTTTCTGCAGGTGCTTGGCATCCTTGACCGCCTCGACCAGATCCTGGCTGGCGATGCGCAGCAGAACCAGTTGCTGAGCACGTTTGCCGCTTACCGGCACGCGCGCCAGGTAGTCCAGGATCAGACCGTGCAGCGGTTTGATCCGGCGCGTATACACCTCGTCGACATCGGTGACCTGGATGCGCTGCGGTGATGCGGCCAGGTCGGTTCTGCGCTCGGCCTGTCGGAGTTCGCCGGTTTCGTAATTGAGCACCTGGGCGATCAGGCCGAAGGTGCGTCGGAACAGCCTGAGCAGCTCGCGTCGAGTGGCCTCCAGCGCCGCCCCGGGCGTTTCCAGCATGCTTTCGTTGATGAATTTGGGCTCATCGAGCTTGACCCGGCGCGGCTGCATGCGCCGTTCGAGCAGTTCGACCAGCCGGGAGATGAACGGCACCATGACCACGATGCCGGTGAGATTGAACAGCGTGTGGAACAGGGCCAGTTTCAGGGTGTGGTTGTCCGGCGCGATGCCGAGCCAGCCGCTGGCGGTATCCACGGCGAGCAGGAACACCTGGATGAAGACCAGGGCGATCAGGCCGGTGGTGACATTGAAGACCAGGTGGGCGGCGGCCAGACGGCGACCGGCGATATTGGCGCCCACGGCGCCGATCAGCGCGGTGATCGTGGTGCCGACGTTGGCGCCGATGGACAGAGCCAGGGCATTGTCGTAGGTGATGTGCCCGACCGACAGCGCGGTGATGGTCAGAATCAGGGTCGCATGGCTGGACTGCATGACCACCGTTGCGAGCATGCCGAGCAGGGTGTACAGCAGCAGGCCCTTCAGCCCGGCCACGGCATACTGGCTCAAATCGATGGTCTGCTGGTAGGCTTCGAAGCCTTCTTTCATGAAGTGGATGCCGAGAAACAGGAATCCGATCCCGGCCAGAACGTAGCCCAGGCCCTTGACGGTTTTCGCGCGGTTGAAGATCAGGATGACGCCGAACGTCAGAAGCGGCATGGCGTAGGCCGAAATGTTGACCCGAATGCCGAAGCCGGCCATCAGCCAGGCGCCCGATGTCGTGCCGAGATTGGCCCCGAAGATGACGCCGATGCCCTGGGCCAGCCCGAGCAGTCCGGCGCTCAGGAAGCTGATGGTGATGACCGAGATCAGCGAGCTGGACTGGGTGATCGTCGTGGCAATCGCGCCAAAGGCCAGACTTTTCCACAACCGGTCGGTCGAGCGTTTGAGGAGCGCTTCGAGCGCGCCCCCGGTAAAGGCCTTGAAGCCTTGTTCCAGCGCCATCATGCCGAACAGGAACACGGCCACCCCGGCCGCGATCTGGGTCAGGGTAGGGCTGGCCCAGAATGCCCACGCCAGCAGCAGCAGCGCGAGCATCAACGGGAGTTGCTTGAGTCTCAAGGCGACCAAGGAATCGAAACGATCCGGTCGGCGAATGGGGTTCGCTCAAACCTGATTCTGCGCTTCCCCCGATGCCAATTCATTCCGGCGCGCGCTCGCGCAGCGACTGCAGGTGTTCCAGCCCCTTGCGTCGCTGCTCCTTGAGAATGCGGATGTCCTTGCGCAGCTCGGCCTGGAGCTCGGCATCGGCCTCCTCGGCCAGTTCCTGCTCCAGCTTTTTCTGCTTCTTGCGCATCTTGTTCAGCAGCTTGCGCAGCTTGTCCTGTTTCTCGATCTGCCTGCGGCTGTCTTTCGACAGAAACTTGCGCAGCTTGTCCTGCAGGGTTCCGCTCATGGATCGGTCTTCTCTTCGTGGGAATCGGGCGTGTTGAGGTCGGCCAGCAGGGCCCGCACTTCGCCGGGATTCAGGACTATGGCATCGCGCAAGTCCGGATCCAGTTCGGCGAAGGGCTGAAACGCGGCCCGGGCCATGTTGAGGAGATTGCGGGCGATGCGGTTGGTGTAGGCATTGTCGTTCATCAGCGAGGTGGCCTGCTCGGCGTTGATGCGGTTGGTGCGAATCAGTTCGTCGAGACGACCATTATTGACGATGTCGTTTTCCTCGATGCGAGTCGACAGGGCCGCCAGCTCGAGTTCGATGTCTTCGCTGTTTCCCTCTTCTTCGGCCGCGAGTTGGTCCAGCTGCCGAAGCAGGTGACCGAGGTGCCGACGCATCGACCGGTATTCCTTGCCCATGGGCGAGTCCGCCTCCTTGAGGTAGCGCACCATGTTCTTCTGCAGGTGCTTGGCGTCCTTGACCGCCTCGATCAGATCCTGGCTGGCAACCCGCAAAAGCACAAGCTGACGGGCACGATCGCCTTCCACCGACAGCCGGGCCATGAAGTTCACGATCAGGCCGTGCAGCGGTTTGATCGAGCGCAGATACAGCGCGTCGATGTCGACGAACCGGATGCGGTTCGGCAGTGCCGCGAGCTGGGCGCGAGACTCGGCTTTGCGGAGCTGGCCGGCCTCGTAGTTCAGGACCTGGGCGATCAGGCTGAACGCGCGCCGAAACAGGCGCAGCAACTCCCGGCGCAGGGCTTCGAGCGCCGCACCCGGCGTTTCGAGCATGTTGCTGCTGATGTACTTGGGCTGGTCCAGATGGAGCGGCTTCGAGGGCATGCGCTTTTCGAGCAGGCTCACCAGACGGCCCATCAACGGCACCATGACGACGATGCCGGTGAGGTTGAACAGGGTATGGAACAACGCGAGCTTCAGGGCGTGGTTGTCGTCGGCGATGCCGAGCCACCGGCTGCCGAAGTCGACCGCGCTCAGAAAGACCTGGATGAACACCAGGGCGATCAGGCCGGTGACCAGATTGAAGATCAGGTGGGCAGCGGCCAGGCGCCGGCCGGCCGTGTTGGTGGTGATCGCCGCCAGACCAGTCGATACGGCGGTTCCGACGTTGGCACCAATCGAAACGGCCAGGGCGTTGTCGTAGCTGATCTGCCCGGCCGCCAGCGCGGTGATCACGATGATCAGCGTGGCATGGCTGGACTGCATGATCACCGTGGCGGCGATGCCGACCAGCGTGTACAGCAGCAGCCCGCTCAGCCCGGTCATGGCGAACTCGGTCAGATCAAACGCCTGCTGGAAGGTCTCGAAGCCTTCCTTCATCCACTGGATGCCGAGAAACAGGAACCCGACCCCGACCAGGACCCAGCCCAGGGCGCGCAGCACCCGGGTTCGGGCGAGGATGAACACTACGCCAAAGGTCAGCAGCGGCAGCGCTCCAGCGCCGATGTTGAAGTGCAGCGCCGGCCCGGCCAGCAGCCAGGCCCCCGTGGTCGTGCCCAGGTTGGCGCCGAAAATCACGCCCAGGCCCTGCTTGAGACCCAGCAGGCCGGAGCTGAGGAACGAGATGGTCAGCAGCGAGACCAGCGTGCTCGACTGGGTCAGTGCCGTGGTTCCGGCGCCGAACGCCAGCCCTTTCCAGAGGCGGTCGGTGGAGCGCCGCAGCAGCGCTTCCAGGGTGCCGCCGGTCAGCCCGCGCAGGCCCTGCTCCAGGGCCATCATGCCAAACAGGAACACCGCCACGCCCGAGGCGATGCCGGCCAGGGTCGGACTGGACCAGAACATCCAGCCCAGAAGGATCAGGACAACGATAAGCGGGAGACGACGAGCCACGGCCAGTTCCGAGTCAGCAAGCTTGCAGGGCGTGCCTCAGATCATCCCACACATCGTCGATGGCCTCGAGGCCGACCGACAGGCGCATGAGCCGGTCGTCGATGCCCAGGCGCACGCGCTCGGCCGGAGCCAGCCTGGAGTGGCTGGTCTGGGAGGGCTGGCAAATGGTCGATTCCACGCCACCCAGGCTGACCGCGGGCTGGATCAGGCCGAGACGGTCGAGGAAAGCGTTCGGGTCGAGTTCGGGCGCCAGGCGAAAACTCAGCATGCCGCCGAACCCGTCCATCTGGATTCGCGCCCGTTCGTGGCCGGGATGATGAGCCAAGCCGGGGTAGAACACCTGGACAATGCGCTCCTGCCGGTCGAGGCGCGTGGCCAGTTCGCCGGCGTTGAGCGATTGCTGGCGCACGCGCACGGCCACGGTCTTGAGCGAGCGCTCGAGCAGAGCGAGATCCTGGCCGTTGAGGCTGGAACCCAGGCGGATGGCGGTGGGCCGAACGCGATCGATCAGCGCGGTGGACCCGATCACGGCCCCGCTCAGCAGATCGGAATGGCCGCCCAGATATTTGGTTGCTGAGTGCATGACCAGGTCGAAGCCGAATTCGATCGGCCGCTGCAGGACGGGTGAAGCGAAGGTGTTGTCGATGACGCTGATCAAGCCGTGCCGGCGGGCGATGTCGGCGACCCGGCTCAGGTCGACGATGCCGAGCAGCGGATTGGTCGGTGATTCGACGTGAACGAGGCGGGTGTGCTCGGTGATCAGGGCTTCCAGCAGCTCCGGGTCGCCGTTCCACACCGAAAAACACAGCCCCAGGGGTTTGAGCAGACCCTCGACCAGGTCCGTGGTGCCGCCGTAGAGACCGTCGAGCAGAATGGCATGGTCGCCGGGCTGCATCAGGCCGAGAAAGATCGCGCTAAGGGCACCCAGGCCACTGGCCGTGACCAGCCCGGACTCGCCTCCTTCCAGCGCGGCCAGGCGGGCAGCGACGAGGTCGTGGTTGAGGGTGTTGTGGTAGCGCGGATAGCGAACCGGATCGGCGCGGTAGTCGAACGCCGAGCTGGTCACGATGGGCGTATTGAGCCCGAACGGCGCCGGGAAGTCCCCGGCACCGGCGTGGATGCATTTCGTTTCGGGCGAGTCCTCGCGCTTGGCGGTCATGTCGGGGTTCCGGAGATCACGAACCCCGACTATAAACCCCGCGCGACCGTCAGTATTTCACCGTGCAACCGTACGGACGGGTCACGGTCTGGCTGATTTCCTGCCCGGCCGCCAGCTCTTCCAGCGCGACCATCACGTACTGGGTGGCTTCCGGGATATCCGCGGCATGGCGGCTGGGGTTGGAGTCGATGCCGCCCATGTAGCGCAGGATGCCGTCGCCGTCGATGATGTACATGTGCGGGGTCACGCGCGCGTCATAGGCTCGCCCCATGTCGCCGGATTCGTCCAGCAGCACGGCGGTCGGGACGGCGTTGCGGCTGGCGGTCAGCTCGTCGGCCCGTTCCGGGCTGACGTGGCCCTGCTCTCCGCTGCGCGAGGAAATCACCGTCAGCCAGACCGCGTCGTGCTCTTCGCGGGCGACGCGCTGCTGCATCTGCATGTTGCCGGGCTCGTAGTGTTTGACCACGAACGGACACTCGTGATTGGTCCATTCCAGCACCACGGTCTGACCGGCAAAATCAGACAGCGAGTGCATCTGGCCCTGGGTGTCGATGACGTTGAAACCGGGAGCGGGCTGGCCGATTTCCGGTGCCGCGGCAACGATACCGGACAGGCTCAGCAGCAGGGCGAGGATCAGGGAAGGCAGGACGCGGGATTTCATGGTGTTCTCCTTGGGGGTAATGAGTCTAGAGGTTTTCCAGGGCCTGTACGACCAGCCCCGGAGTGAGAATCTGCGGCAGCACGAGCGGCTCGCTGCCGTCGCGCGGGTAGAGCACGTACAGCGGTACGCCGTTTCGATCGAAGCGGGCCAGGTAGTCGGTGATGACCGGGTCACGGCGGGTCCAGTCGCCCTTGAGGTAGACGACGTCGTGGTCGGTCAGGGCGCGGCGCACGGCGTCGGTATTCAGGGCGACCCGTTCGTTGACCAGGCAGGTCACGCACCAGTCGGCGGTCATGTTGACCAGGACCGCGCGCTCGGGATCGCCGTTCAACTGCTCCAGTCGCTCGGGCGAGTAGGGATCCCACCAGGCGCTGCCTTCGGCCGGGGCTTGCGTTTCGAAGCGCGCCGCCGAAGCCAGCGCGGCCAGGGCGAACAGCAGGCTCAAGGCCACGCCGACATGGCGGAGGCTGGCCAGCGTGGGACCCGCATCGCGCTTGCCCGACAACCAGAGCGCGAAGGCCAGCGCGACCATGCCGGTCAGGACCAGGGCCAGTCCGTTGGGGTCGGTCTGGCGGGCCAGGACCCACAGCAGCCAGACCGCCGCCAGGTACAGCGGAAAGGCCATGGCCTGCTTGAAGGTATCCATCCACGGCCCCGGCCTGGGCAGACGCCGAGCCAGTCCCGGCCAGTAACTCAGGGCCAGCATGGGCAGCGCCAGGCCCAGGCCGAGAGCCAGGAAAACGCTCATCGCCAGCGGCCACGGCAGCAGGACGGCCACGCCCAGCGCGGTGCCCATGAACGGCGCCGTGCAGGGACTGGCGACGACGCAGGCCAGGATGCCGGTGAAAAAGGAGCCACGCAGACCGGCGCGTTCGGTCAGGTGCTGGCCCAGGCCCATCATCCGGCTGCCGAATTCGAACACGCCCGACAGCGCCAACCCCATGGCGAAGAAGACGTAGATCAGAATGCCGATGAACCACGGCGACTGAAGCTGGAAGCCCCAGCCCAGCGCCTCGCCGCCGGCGCGCAGGATCAGCAGGATGGCCGCCAGGACCGCAAAGCTCGAGACCACGCCGGCGGTATAGGCCAGGCCGTGGGCGCGCTGGTCTTGCCCGGCGCCGCCGAGCACGCTCATGGCCTTGATCGACAGCACCGGAAACACGCACGGCATCAGGTTGAGCAGGACCCCGCCGGCCAGGGCCAGGAGGAGCACCAGGGCGAGGTGGGGACGAGAATCCGCGCCGGCGCCGGGATCGCCGGGCGTGGCCAGATCACCGGGTTCGGCCCGCAGCGACCAGGCCTGCTCGTTTGCCGTATCGACGAGCAGGAAAGACAGCTGCTCCGGAGCGCCGGCAAAGAACGTCGACAGGCGCTGGCTGATCTGAACCCGTCCGTCGGCGACCGCTACAAAGGCCTCGGCGGCGTGATCGACCAGGTTTTCCGCGGCCGGAAAGAACGCGAGGCTTTCGGTGTTGAGCGCGTCGCCGCTGTCGATGCTGACGCTGAGCTGGCGGCTCTCGGCGCGGAATCGGGCGGGCCAGTCGACTGGCTGCGGGCGTCGCGAATCGGCCCAGGCGAACAGGTCCGCCCGGTTCGGATCCAGCGACGGTGCTGTCGCCTCGATCGGCAGTTCCAGGCGCAGATCGGCCTCGCCCGGGATGCACTCGACTTCGCAGACCAGCCAGTCGGCGTAGAGGTCCAGGGTAAAGGTCGAGCCGATCGGGAGGTCGGCGGGCACGAACACGGTTGCCGGCAGCAGGTGCTCGCCTTCGTAGCCGTAGTTGACCAGATGACCAATCGGCAAGGCCTCGGGGTAGGGCCAGGCGATTTCCGAAACCCGGGCGCCGTCCGGCGCCGTCCACTCCAGATGGATCGGAAGGCCGGAGTCGCCCGGGTTGATCCAGTAGGTGTGCCAGCCTGGGTCGGGCTGCATGCGCAGGCCCACGCGGAACTCGGCGCCGGGCTGGACCGACATCGTTTCGGCGATCAGCTCGACCTCGATGTGGTCGCGCTGAACCGGCCCGGTTTCGGGCGCTGACCAGGCCTCGGCGACCAGCAGGAGCGCACCGATCAGGGCGAGCGGGAAGATCATGCGCATGCCGGGTAAGCGATAGGAATGAAGAAACTCAGACGTCGCAAGTCGCCCGATGGTTCCTTGCCGGCGAATTCGATACGGGCCTAGTGGGCCACGCGGTAAGGTAGGTAACACTCAGCCGCTGCACAGGCGTTGTGGGCAAGGCGCGCGAGCGCAGGACTGGCCGTCGCCAATTCAAGCGAGCGGAACGCAGCCCACGGCGCCTGTGCAACGGCCCTTCGGGAGCCACTGTGCTGGCGCAACTCGGCGTTGCGTTCCTTGGAAAGGGCTTGCCATTCCCTGCGGAACGCGTCTTGATTTGCGCCAGCACAGTGGCTCTGAGTGTTACCTACCTTACCGCGTGGCCCACTAG
>PWJA01000158.1 GCA_003560975.1 Gammaproteobacteria bacterium | reverse complement strand
TCCCCGTGCATGACCAGGAAGCGCCGGCAATCGGCCGTTTCGTGAACGACCTGGTTTCGGACCTCGACATTGCCCAGCGTCATGCCCTCATAGCCGCGCATGGCCTCGTCGTGATTGCCGGGAATGAAATACACCTCGGTACCGTGCTTGGCCTTGCCGAGGATGGAGCGCACCACGTTGTTGTGGTCCTGCGGCCAGAAGCGGCGTTTCCTGAGCGACCAGAAGTCGACGATGTCGCCGACCAGGTACAGCTTTTCACAGCGCATCTGGCGCAGGAACTTGAGCAGATGCCCGGCGCTGCAGCCGGAATAGCCCAGGTGCACATCCGAGATCCAGATCGATCGCACGTGGCGTTTGAAGGGGAAAGCGTGGATGGTTTCCATGAAGCCAGTGTCCGGGTGACCTGGAACTGCAGGCTAGACCTGTCAGCTGTCAGTCCTGTGGCAAGGGTTTGACGTTTGGGTGACAGCGGACGTCATTCCCGCGTCACTCTCACTGCACAAACGGCTCCTGCACCTGCCGCGTGGCCTGCGGGTTGACCCGGATCAAGAATCCGGGTGGTTACGCGTTATATTATTTTGAACATAACGGTCCCCATTCGACTACCGCGTATGACCCAAGCCGAAATCGACGGCCGCTTCTGGCTCCGCATCGACGGCAGCAGTTTTGCCGGCAATGGCCGCATTCAGCTGCTCGAGCAGATCCAGGCAACCGGATCGATCTCGGCCGCCGCGCGCGCCATGCGCATGAGCTACAAGGCGGCCTGGGATGCGGTCGATGCGATGAACAACCTGGCCGAGCAACCGCTGGTGATTCGCCAGGCCGGCGGTCCGCACGGCGGCGGCACGGCCCTGACCGAATACGGCCTGCAGGTCATCCGCCACTACCGGGCGGCGGAGCACGAACACCGCATGTTCATGCGCCTGATGCGCGAGAACCTGGAAAAACGGGGCCTGGACGATGCTCCGGACAGTTGGAATCTGATGCGGAGGTTGGCCATGCGCACATCGGCACGAAACCAGTTTCAGGGCAAGGTCATCGGCTACCGCGAGGGCGCGGTCAACGATGTGGTGACGGTCGATATCGGCGACGGTATCGAAGTCTCGACCGTGCTGACCCATGAAACCGCCGAGCAAATGGACCTGCTGCGCCGTGGCCGCGAGGTCCAGGTGTTGATCAAGGCCTCGTTCGTCATTCTGTGCGAAGCCGCAGAAGACGTGCGCTACAGCGCACGCAACCGTCTGTGTGGCACGGTCCGTCGCGTCCAGCCCGGCGCCGTGAACGCGGAAGTCACGCTGGCGCTGGCCGCCGGGCGCACGCTGACCGCCATCGTGACCATGGACGCCCTGGACGAGGGCTGGCTGCACGAGGGCGCTCGGGTCTGCGCCCTGGTCAAGGCGCCGCATGTCGTTCTTGCCGTGACCGACTGAGCCCTGTTCCCGATCGACGATCCCGGAGAGATTCCTGAATGAAACGCCTGTTCTTGTTCTACCTGCTCTTGATGGCCGCGATGCCGGCACTTGCCACTGAAATCCGGATCGCCGTGGCGGCCAATTTCACCGCCACGCTGGAACGCCTGGCCGAGGTCTACGGCGCGGAAAACGGCGTGCAGTTCGCCATCAGCAGCGGCTCTTCGGGCAAGCACTTCGCCCAGATCCGCCAGGGCGCACCGTTCGATCTGTTCTTTTCCGCTGACGATCAGCGCACCGCCGACCTGGTCGCCGGCGGGCATGCGGTCGCAGACAGTCGCTTTGCCTATGCCCAGGGCCTGCTGGTGCTGTGGAGCCCGGACTCGGAAAGAATTCCGGACGACGCGATCGCCCTGCTGCAAGGCAGCGAGTATCGACGCCTGGCCATCGCCAATCCGCGCGTCGCGCCCTACGGCACGGCAGCCGAAGCGGTCATGCTGGCCCACGGCATCGAACCTGGCTCGGGTCGACTCGTGACCGGCCAGAGCATTGGCCAGACCTTCAACTTTGTCACCACGGGCAACGCGGACTTCGGCTTCGTGGCACTGTCGCAGGTCATCCACCATGAACGCCAGCACGGGGCCGGCTCGCGCTGGACGCCGGACCCGGACAGCTATCCCGCCATCATCCAGGAGGCCGTGCTGCTGGGCAGCGCCCGTGAGCCCGAGGCCGCCAGCGTCTTTCTGGACTGGGTCCGGAACAGCGAGACGGCGCGGACGCTCATCGAAGCCGACGGCTACCTCCTGTGATGGCGATCCCGGCTCGCATTCCAAAGGGTTGAACCGACATGCCGTCCGAATGGATCAGTCCGCACGACCTGGCAGCACTCTGGCTGACCCTGAAGCTGGCGGCGGTGACCACGGTGGTTCTGCTGATCCTTGGCACACCGCTGGCGCTGTGGCTGGCCCGGACGAAGTCGCGGTTCAAGCTGGCCATCGAATCGGTCGTGGCCCTGCCGCTGGTCCTGCCGCCCACCGTGCTCGGCTTCTACCTGCTGATGCTGCTGGGCTCGCAGGGGCCGATCCAGGCCCTGGGCGGGCCGGCGCTGGCCTTCACCTTCACCGGCCTGGTGATCGGCTCGGTGTTCTATTCGCTGCCCTTCGTGGTCCAGCCGCTGCAGAACGCCTTTGCCGGCATCGAGCGCGGCACCCTCGAGGCGGCCGCCTGCCTGCGCGCCGGCCCCTGGGATCGCTTTTGCAGCGTCATGCTGCCGCTGTCCCAGCGCGGATTTCTGACCGCGATCACCCTCGGTTTCGCCCATACGCTGGGCGAGTTCGGAGTCGTGCTGATGATTGGCGGCAACATTCCCGGAGAAACCCAGGTCGTGTCGATCGCCATCTACGACCACGTCGAGGCCGTGGACTATGCCTCGGCTCACGTGCTGTCGGGCCTGCTGCTGGCGCTCTCGTTCCTGATGCTGTTCGCCCTCTACACCATCAATGGGCGCATCAAGATGGTCCTGCCGTGAGCCGGCGCGCGCGATGAGCATTGCCATGCGCTTCGATCTCCGGCGCGCCGAGTTCCGGCTGACGGTCGACGTCGTGGTGCCCGGCCAGGGGGTCACGGCCCTGTTCGGACGCTCGGGCTGCGGCAAGACCACCTTGCTGCGCTGTGTCGCCGGACTGGAACCATCGGTCCAGGGCCGCCTGCGGGTGCACGGCGAATCCTGGCAGGACCAGGCGCACTTCGTTCCCGCCCACCAGCGCCCGGTGGGCTACGTGTTCCAGGAAGGCCAGCTGTTTCCGCATCTCTCGGTGCTCGGCAACCTGCTGTACGGCTATCGGCGCATCCGGCCGGAGCGACGCATCGTGCAGCCCGACGATGTGACCCGTCTGCTGGGGCTGGAGGGTCTGCTGGAGCGGCGGATCCACCAGATTTCCGGCGGACAGCGCCAGCGCGTCGCCATGGGCCGGGCGCTGCTGACCAGCCCGCAGGTGCTGCTGATGGACGAGCCCCTCGCGGCCCTGGATCAGATCAGCAAGGCCGAGATCCTGCCCTATCTGGAGCGCCTGCACGAGGAGCTGTCGATCCCCGTGCTGTATGTCAGTCATGCCATCGACGAGGTCTCGCGCCTGGCCGATCACATGCTGCTGATGGAAGAGGGAAAGATTCGCGCCCAGGGGCCGCTACGCGACCTGATCACCCGTGCCGACCTGCCGCTGGTGCACGGCGAACAGGCCTCGGCCGTTCTGATCGGCGACTCGCTCAGCCATCTGGAAGACGAGCACTTGAGCTGCATCCACCTGTCCGGCGGGACGCTCTACGTGCCGCGCGTTAGCGACCCCAACCGCGGCCAGCTGCGCGTGCGCGTGCTGGCCCGGGACGTGTCCGTCGCGCGCCAGGCACCCTTGCCCAGCAGTATTCTCAACTGCCTAGAATGCGAGATTGTCGAAATCGTGGACGATCCGCACCCCGGTCACTGCCTGCTCAAGCTGAAGCTTGGCGAACAGCACCTGCTGTCCAGGATCACGCGCCGTTCGCGTCAGCAACTGGCGCTGGAAGCCGGCGACACGGTCTGGGCGTCGGTCAAGGGCGTGGCCCTGACGTGAGGTGGCCGGCCGGTCGAATCCCGTCCAGCGCTTCATCGTGCAAGGCGTCCAGCAACTCGGCGACCCGACCGTGACCCGGAATATCGAGATCCGGCGCCAGGTCGGCCAGCGGCACCAGCACGAAGGCGCGCTCGTGCAGGCGCGGATGTGGCAGGGTCAGCTCGGGTTCGGCGCGTGTTTCGGCATCGAACAGCAACAGATCCAGGTCCAGCTCGCGCGGTCCCCAGCGCGCGCCGTCACGCCGGCGGCCCAGGCCGGTTTCCACGGCCAGCAGCAGGCGGAGCAAGTCCAGCGGCGCTTGTGCGGTCTCCAGGCAGGCCACCGCGTTCAGGAATTCCGGCTGATCCGGGTCGCCCCAGGGCGGCGTCCAGTAGGCCGGCGAGGCCGCAACCAGCCGGGTTTGCGGCAAGGACTGAAGCGCGAGCAGGGCCTGTTCCAGGGTCTGTTGCGGGCGTCCCAGGTTGGCGCCCAGGCCCACCCAGGCCTGGCTCACGACGCGCTCGGTGCCTTGCGCTTGCGCGGTCGCCGGCGGCGCTTCTTGCCGCCGCCCCCGCCGCCCGGGGCGGCCTGGATCATCTTCATCCGCTCCTCGTGATCGACGGCCTGGATATCGGTCCACCACTGGGCCATCTCCGCCAACTCCGGCTCCTCGTCCACCCGCAGCAACAAAAAGTCGTACGCCGCCCGGAACCGGCGCTCGTTGATCAGGTTGAGGGCCCGCTTGCCGCGGCGCTTGTGAAAGCGCGGCTGCATGCACCAGATTTCCTTGGCGATGGTCGAAAAACGCCGATGCAGGGCCACTTTGCGCCCCTGGGCAACGATGGCTTCCTCGCCCGCCTGGGCGAGCGCTTCGACGGGTGCCATGCCCTCCTCCACCAGACCGTCGGCGCGCGCGCGGACCCGCTGCCATAAAAAGGCGGCGAACAGGAAGCCGGGCGTGACCGGCAAGCCTTCGGCAATGCGCTGATCGGTGTTTTTCATCGCATTTTCAACCAGTTTGGGCGGGCAGGCAGGGTCCGCAAACAGATCCGGAAACAGCTGCGGCCACAGCGCCTGGCGAACCAGGGCGTTGTAGGTGGGCCATGCGCGGCCGACCATGAACAGCTTCAGAATCTCGTCGAACAAACGCGCCGGCGGGATGCCGTCCAGCAGGGGCGCCATCGACACGATCGGCCCGGCCGTCTCGGGCTCGATGTTCAGATCGAGCTTGACCATGAAGCGAACCGCGCGCAGCAGCCGAACGGGATCCTCGCGGTAGCGCGTCACCGGATCACCGATCAGGCGAAGGCGGCGCTGACGCGCATCCGCATAGCCTCCGACATGATCGCGAATCGTTTCTGAGGTCGGGTCATACATCAGCGCGTTCATGGTGAAATCGCGCCGGAAGGCATCCTCGGCTTCGCTGCCGAAGACGTTGTCGCGGGTGACCCGACCATCCTCCACCACTCGATCGATGTCCTCGTCGTCGGCCTTGTCGCCCGGCCCGCGAAAGGTAGCCACCTCGATGATTTCACGGCCGAAGCGAACGTGCGCCAGGCGAAACCGCCGTCCGATCAGGCGGGCGTTCCGGAACAGTTCGCGGACCTGATCCGGCGTGGCGCTGGTGGCCACATCGAAGTCTTTCGGTTGGGCGTCGAGAAGAAGGTCACGAATGCAGCCGCCGACCAGATAGGCCGGAAACCCCGCCTGCTGAAGACGCTCGACGACCTTCAGGGCGTTGGCGCTGATCTGGCGCGGCTGGATGCCATGCTCGGAGCGTTCGATCACGAGGAGACCTGAGCCGGTCTCTGGCCTGGGCGCGGGGCTGGGATTCAAGACAAAGAAAAAATCCGTAATGACAACGGGGTCGACCCGATTTGGTAAACTCTCAAGCGCTCAAGTTTACCATTATCCAGACCTGACTGACCATCGCGCCCCGGCTCCAGGCCGCGCAGTGGTCATCGCTTACGCGGAATCATCAGCCCATGACCTTCGTCGTTACCGAGAATTGCATCAAGTGCAAGTACACCGACTGCGTGGAAGTCTGTCCGGTCGACTGCTTCCACGAAGGGCCCAATTTCCTCGTCATCGATCCGGAAGAATGCATTGATTGCACCTTGTGCGAGCCGGAATGCCCGGTCGAAGCAATCTATCCGGAAGACGATCTGCCGGCCGACCAGCAGGAATTTCTCGAAATCAACGCCGAACTGTCGCTGCAGTGGCCGGTCATCACCGAAATGAAGCCCGCCCCGGACGATGCCAAGGAGTGGGAGGACGTTCCCGACAAGCGCAAGCTGCTCGAGAAGTAACGCTCCAGCCAGCGCGCGGCGTCCGAGGGATCAGCCCAGGCGTTCTCTGAGAACCGACAAGACGTGTTCCGCCCGATCCATGTCGAGCAGATTGCCCCCGCTGTCCATCAGCAGGACTCGACTGGTCTCTTCTCCAACCGGCTCCACCTCCGCGACGTAGGTCCCGCTATGGTCGATTCCTTCGGGGCTGCGCCAGAACACCAGACGCGACAGCCCGCGGCGGTCGATGACGGTCGGATCATCGTCGAAATGGAAATCGTACTGACGGCGCTCCTGGCGAACTTCCCGGACCTGCATGCCTCCGCGATTGAGGCTGAAACCCAGCCGCCTCCACACGCTCTCGGCATCGTCCTCTACCTCCAGAAACAGGCCGCGCGGACCGAAGCGAATGTGCGAGCGCGAACGCTCCGCTTCGGCGCTGGGCAACACCCGCGGCGGCCGCGCATCATGCTGACCGGCCAGTTCCGGCAAAAAGTAGCCGTCGACCTGAAACGTCGTTCGAACCGCCGGGGCGTCCAGCGTTTCAGGCGATCGGATCGGCTCGATTTCTTCGCCCTCCAGGTACACGGGCTGACGGTCGCGCCCGCCACAGGCCGACAGCGCGACAACCAATACAAACAGAGCCAACAATTTTGCAAATGAGCGATTCAAGCCTCGAACTCCCGGGTCGATGGTCGATTTCATACGGATGGGACCGTAACTGGCGTTGCGACCATGTGGACAGCAAACCAGGCCGACAGTTTAACCGATCACTTTCCCACGCCTGCCTGTTACTCTTTGGATTCCATCCCGAGCTGTGAATGCCCACCCATGACAGACGCCTACTCCGAACTGCAATCCCCCCCGCTGCCGGCCACCCAGGGCGGCGAACTGAGCCTTTCCGATCTGCGCGGTCAGCCCGTGGTGGTCTATTTCTATCCGCGCGACAACACGCCGGGCTGCACTCGCCAGGGCGAGGGCTTTCGTGATCACTACGAATCCTTCCGCGAGCACGGCTGCCAGATCGTCGGTGTTTCCCGCGACAGCCTGGCCAGTCACGAGAAGTTCAGCACCAAGCATGACTTCCCCTTCCCCCTGATCGCCGATCGGGACGAGGTTCTGTGCCGTCAGTTCGACGTCATCAAGGAAAAGAACATGTACGGCAAGAAGGTCATGGGCATCGAGCGCAGCACGTTCCTGTTCGACGCCGGGGGACGGCTCGTGGGCGAGTGGCGCAAGGTGAAAGTGCCCGGCCACGTCGAAGAAGTCCTGGCCGCAGTGGCGGAGGCGAACTGATTTCCCCTGATCGCGACCCGCAACCCTTGATCCAGAGCCTTTTACCCAAGGAGAATCCCGGTTCATGACTGAGCGCCGGCGGCTTTACCTGCTCGACACCAACGTGCTCATGCACGACCCCACCGCATTGTTCCGCTTCGCCGAGCACGACATTTTTCTGCCGATGATCGTCCTCGAGGAACTGGACCGATCCAAGAAAGGCGTGACCGAAGTGGCCCGCAACGTGCGCCAGGCCAGCCGCTTCATCGGCCACCTCATGGGCGAAGGCGCGGATCTGGAACAAGGCCTGGCGCTGAGCGAGCCGGAGGGCCTGAATCTGAAAGTCGGCTCGGGCCGGCTGTATTTCCAGACCGATCCGCTCGACCACGATGACCAGCTCGTCGGCGACCGCTCCCTGGCCGACAACAAGATCCTGCTGGCCGCGCTGGGGCTGGTCCGACGTTTTCCGGACAAGGACGTGGTCCTGGTCTCCAAGGACATCAACCTGCGGATCAAGGCGGCCATCCACGGCCTGATCGCCGAGGACTATCACAACGATCGGGCCCTGGACGACCTGAGCCTGCTCTACACCGGGATCCGCCAGCTCGACAACCGTTTCTGGGAGCAACACGAACCGGAGCACTCCTGGACCGAAGAGGGCCGCACGTTCTACCGCATCGGTTGCGGCGAGGACGAAGACTGGTATCCCAACCAATGTCTGCAGCTGATCGGTGACAACGGACTCGAGGCGATCGTGCGTCGGGTGGAGCCGACCCAGGCCGTTCTCGAGGTGGCCCGTGACCATCGCCGCAGCCAGCACGATGTCTGGGGCATTCGGGCACGCAACCCCGAGCAGAATTTCGCGCTCAACCTGCTGATGGATCCGCAGATCGATTTCGTTACCCTGCTCGGCACTGCCGGGACCGGCAAGACCTTGCTGGCTCTGGCGGCCGGACTTGCCCAGACCCTGGACGACAAGATCTACCGGGAAATCATCATGACCCGCGCCACCGTCTCGGTTGGCGACGAGATCGGTTACCTGCCCGGCACCGAGGAAGAAAAAATGACGCCCTGGATGGGCGCGCTGACCGATAACCTGGAGGTCCTGACCGAATCGGACGGACTCGGCGGGGAATGGGGCCGAGCCGCCACCAACGATCTGCTGGCCTCGAGAATCAAGATCCGGTCATTGAACTTCATGCGCGGCCGCACCTTCCTGAACCGCTATCTGATCATCGATGAAGCCCAGAACATCACCCCGAAGCAGATGAAGACGCTGATCACCCGAGCCGGACCGGGAACCAAGATCGTCTGCCTGGGCAATGTCGAGCAGATCGACACGCCGTACCTGACCGAAACCACTTCGGGCCTGACCTTCGCCGTCGACCGGTTCAAGCACTGGCCGCACGCCGGACACGTGACCTTGAAGCGCGGCGAACGATCCCGGCTGGCCGATTTCGCGTCCGAGGCGCTCTAGAGAAAGTCTCAGCACCCGGCGAAACGGTATTCCAGCTGGCCGGCGGGACGGCCGCGGGCATCGAAACTCCGCTCTACCGCCAGCGATTCGGCACCCAGGCTGAGCAGACTGGTACAGCGAGTGCCGTAGCGTTCGTCGACGATGAACGGCGGCGACAGAAAGCGTTCCGCCTCCAGGCCAACGCCGGTATCGGGCAGTTCGCGGTCCGGGGCCGGGCTGCGATCGTCCATCAGCGCCAGCAGGCGTTCCGGATCGACGCGGCCACCGTTGCCAAGCAGCCCGCGCAGGGCCGTCGCCGCGCGCCTTGATTTGGGCCAGGCTTCGTCCAGGCAACCGTTCGACAAGGCGTGCACACCCGGCCGCACGGCAACCGGCCCGACCCGGCTGGAGACATGCCACAGGCTGACCCGATCGCCGACCAGCAAGTTGAACGGGGCGAAGTCATTCCGGCATTGGCGCAGCGCGCGGGCGAACGACTCGGGGCTGGCGCGATCCTGGAGGAAGCGCAGCGGAAGCTCACCGCGCGATCGCCGGAAGGATTCGGCCGCGGGCGCCTGGCGAATGTTGGTCAGCGCCGCCCAGCGACCGTCCCGGGCCGCCGCCAGCCAGGTGCCGCCGGCCTGTTCGTCACGACCGCCAAGCCACCCGTTCGGCCAGGAATGCCAGGCCATGGGCCGGGCCGGCCGGGCATGGAATTCATCCCGGTTGGCCACGAGCAGCAAATGGTTCGGATGGCCAGGAGAAAAAGCGAAAGCGATCAGACACATGACCCGTGCCGCGCTAGTCGGACTGACCGGCCACCGTCATTTCCTCGACCAGCAGCGAGGGCACCTGTATGCTGCGCCGGTCGTCGTGGTCGGTTCCCGCAGCGCCCAGGTTCATGAGCATGTCGCGCAGCTGACCGGCGATGGTGATCTCCTCGACCGGCCAGGCGATCCGGCCCTCCTCGACCCAGAAACCGGCGGCTCCGCGCGAGTAGTCGCCGGTGACCAGGTTGACCCCCTGGCCCATCACCTCGGTCACGACCAGACCCCGGTTCATCAGACCAATCAACTCCTCGTGGTCATGACCGCCGCCGCTGAAACGCAGGTTCCGCACGCCGCCGGCGTTGGCCGTGGTCGTGAGCCCGAGACGACGGGCCGAGTAGCTGCCGAGCACGTAGCGCAGCAGTTGGCCGTCGGCCACCAGGGCCGACTCGCGCGTTGCCACCCCGTCGCTGTCGAACGCCGACGAAGCGGGTCCGCCGGGCTGGCGCGGGGACTCGATCAGCGAGGCCCAGTCGGGCAACACCCGGGTCCCGACCGAATCCAGCAGATAGCTGGCCCGGCGATAGAGCTGGCCGCCGGAAACGGCGCCGACCAGGTGGCCGATCAAGCCGCGCGCCACCTCGGGAACGAACAGAACCGGAAACTTGCCTGTCGGCACCCGGCGTGCGCCGAGCCGCCGCACGGTTCGGCGTGCGGCTTCGGTCCCGGTCACGGCCGGGTCGGCCAGCTGATCGTAGCGCCGGCGGGAATCCCAGTCGTAGTCGCGCTGCATTCCGCTCTTCTCGCCGGCAATCAAGATGCAGCTTTGCGAGTAGCGCGTCCCGCGGTTGCTGCCCACAAATCCGTGGCTGTTGGCATACACGCTGATCGCAGCCTCGGCCGACACGCTCGCCCCTTCCGAGTTGGTGATGTGGAGATCGGCATCCCGGCCGGCCCGTTCGATGGCCCGGGCCCGGCTGACCAATTCGTCCATGCCGACGTCGAGTGGATGCCAGAGATCCAGGTCGGGCACCACGGTGGCCATCAGCTCGGCCTCGGCCAGCCCGGCGGCCGGGTCACGCTGGGTGTGGCGGGCGATGGCCAGGGCCCGGTCCACGGTTTCGTCGATGACTTCGGGTCGAAGATCGCCGGTGCTGGCCGAACCGGAACAGCCGCCACAGTACACGGTGATGCGTACGCCCCGGTCGCGCGCCTCTTCCAGCACCTCGACCTCGCCCAGGCGCACGCCGGCCTCGCGGTTGAGGCCCGAGCTGACGCTGATTTCGGCCTCCTCGGCGCCACGCTGCCTGGCCCGGTCCAGGGCGCGCCCGGCGATGCCGGAGAGCAAGTCGGTCTCGCGTTCGGGGTTTTCCAGCAGCTCGCCGATGCCGCTGCGGGCCAGCGCTTCGACCGCGCTCACGAGGTTCCCCCGACGGTAAGACCGTCGATTCTCAGGGTCGGCTGACCTACGCCCACCGGCACACTCTGGCCTTCCTTGCCGCACACGCCCACGCCGGTATCGAGCTCCAGATCGTTTCCGACCATGCCGACCCGGGTCAGCACGTCCGGACCGTTGCCGATCAGGGTCGCGCCCTTGATGGCCGGCCCGAGCTTGCCGTTCTTGATGCGGTAGGCCTCCGAGGCAGCGAACACGAACTTGCCCGAGGTGATGTCGACCTGACCGCCGTTGAAGTTGACGGCGTACACCCCGTCGTCGACCGAGGCGATGATCTCGCCCGGATCATGCTGGCCGGGCAGCATGTAGGTGTTGGTCATGCGCGGCATCGGCAGGTGTGCGAACGACTCGCGACGACCATTGCCGGTCGGCGCCACGCCCATCAGGCGTGCATTGAGCTTGTCCTGCATGAATCCGACCAGGCGACCGTTTTCGATCAGCGTCGTGCAGCCCGACGGCGTTCCCTCGTCGTCGATGCTCAGCGAACCACGCCGGTGATCCAGGGTGCCGTCGTCGACCACGGTGCACTCTTCGGTCGCCACCTGCTCGCCGACCCGGCCGCTGAAAGCGGAGATGCCCTTGCGGTTGAAATCTCCCTCCAGGCCATGGCCGACCGCCTCGTGCAGCAGCACGCCGGGCCAGCCGGCGCCGAGCACCACGGTCATGAAGCCGGCCGGGGCCGGCTCGGCCCCGAGGTTGATCGCGGCCTGGCGGACGGCTTCGCGCGCATGCTTCTGCCAGGTATCGCTATCGGCCAGTTCGCTCAGGGCGAAGCGGCCGCCGCCGCCGCTGAAACCCTGTTCACGGCGCTCGCCCTCTTCCATGAGCACCCGGATGTCGAGCCGCACCAGCGGGCGCTGATCACCGGCCAGGGTGCCGTCGGTCGCGGCAATCACCACCTGGTCGTGACTTGCGCTGAGCGAAACGGTCACCTGGTTGACCCGTGCATCCAGCGAACGCACATAAGCGTCGATGGTCCGCAGAAGGTCGACCCGGGTCGCCGACTCGCCCTCGGCGGTCGGATCCACGTCGCTGTAGCGCAGGGGATAGCGGGGCGCTTTGACCGTCAGCACCTGGCCCGCCCCGGCCTGGCGGCTGATCGCGCGAGCGCTGTCGGCGGCGTCCAGCAAGGCCGGCAGGGCCAGGCTGTCGGCATAGGCGAAACCGGTACCGGCGCCGGCCACGGCGCGCACGCCAACGCCCTGATCGACGTCCCAGCTGCCGTTTTTCACGCTGCCGTCCTCCAGCATCCAGCCCTCGCGGACCCGGCGCTGAAAATACAGCTCCCCGAAATCGATGCCGCGGGTGAGCAGACGATTGAGCGCCAGATCGATTTCGGATCGGCCCAGACCGGCCGGGGCGAGGAGCTGATCGCTAACTTGTTGGTACATGCATTGATCCATTCGATGGTGTAAGTGACATATCCGGCCGGGAGCGCCCGGATTCAATCGCTATTCGGGCGGCATGGGCTGAGCGTCCTCGAGCTCGACCGGCTCGGTCTCTTCGGGCAGACGGGCTGCGTACAGCTCGATATCGGGCGCGTCCCAGGGTCCGGTCACGCGGTAGCGGACCTCGGCCACGCCGCGCAGCGGCCGGTCGAGCAGCTGGCGCAGAACCAGTCCGGCCGCCGCGCCAACCGGACCGCCGGCCAGGACCCCGATCACGGGCAACGTGGCGCCCAGGCCTGGCTCGACCACGACCTCCTGATCATACATGCGGGCCGCCATATCGGTTTCACCCCGGATCGTGATCACCGCCGCCGGCGAGCGCAGGACCAGACCGTCGGTGTTTGCCAGACCGCCGCTCAGGGCGAAGCTTCCTTCGATGTCGTCGAAGCGCATGCCGGGCCCGAACACGTCGCGGAAATCCAGCATCAGGCGGCGCGGAATCGCATTGAAGCTGACCAGACCCAGCAGGCGGCCGGCCCCCGGCCGGGCTTCCGGTATCTGGCCGTCGCTCATGCTCAAATCCATGGTGCCGAGCAGTCGACGCAGGGCGAAATCGGACGGCGCGCCAGGCCACTGCACGTCCAGATCGACCTGGGCCCGGGCCGCCTCGATGCCGGCTTCGTAGCCCAGCATCCCAAGCAGTGCGCTCAGGCTGGGCGTGGCCAGACGGCCCTGGAATTCCGACCGTGGCGCCTGGTCGGTATCGACCCAGCGTCCCCGCCCCTGCACACGCAGGTCGTCGCCCGCCAGGTCCAGCAGCTCGACTTCCAGCCCCCGGGCAGCCGGGTGCGCCTCCATTCGCAGGCGCCCCAGACCGAGCGCACCCCACCGCAGATCCTCGATCACCAGCGACATCGGCGGCAGGCCCGCCGGGCTGAAGCGGCTGAACTGGTCGTCGGCCACCGGGCCTTCCAGGGTCTCCGGGAGGGTTTCGCGTCCCATCCGGTTCAGATGCAGCCGCGCGAAATCGCCGACCACGGCGCGCCCCGCTTCCGGGGCAATCGGCACGGTCAGCACTCCGGCCAGTTCCCGACTGTCGACCTCCGCCAGCCAGGATTCATCCCCCCGCTCGAGGTTCAGGGTCGCGTTGCTCGCCGTCACCGCCGGCAGTTCGAGGGCATCGACCTGAAGGCGAACACGAACCGGATCGGGCCAGTGCATGGCCGGATCGCCGCCGGGCAGGTAGTCGAACAGATCCATCCAGTCGGGCCCGGCAAAGCGCTCGACGTGGCCGGAGACCGAGATGCCCTCCGCCGGCGGCAAAGCCAGGTCCCGATCACCCAGACTCAGGTTCAGCGACCAGTCGTCCGGCAGCCCGGCCCACTCTCCGCGGAGCCGGTCGCCGACCGCAAAGCGCACCGAATGGCCCCGCTCCTCGCCCAGATGCAGCTCGATGGAAGTCGGCCAGACCTGGTCGGGCATCTTGTCCAGCGGCGCAGGCCAGGCCAGGCCGAGACCGTCCAGATCGCTCTCGGCCCGCATGACCAGCCCCTCCTCGGTTCCCGCCAGGCGGTAGGACCAGTGACTGTCACCGATCATGCGCGCGCCCAGCGCAGCGAACAGCCCGGACTTCGGCAACAGCTCGGCCGGATCAAGACGCCCGGCCAGGTCCAGGCTTGCCGGCTGGCTGAAATCGGCGGCCACATCCAGTGTCCGCAGGCGTTCGTCCAGCTGCGCCTGAATGGTGGCCGGCTTCAGCTGGTCGCGATCGAAGGCCAATCGACCGCTCAATGCGCCCAGCCTCAGGTTGGCGATCGGCAGGTACAGCTCGGCCTGACCGAGCTCCATTTCCCCCTCCAGCCACCAATCCTCCATGGATCGAAACGGCAGGACCACCTGGGTTGCGACGTCGACTGGACCCGACCAGCGCATGGGCGCAAGCGTGGCCTGCCAGCCGGGTATCGGGATCGCCGCGAGCATGTCCGCCAGCGCGCCGGAATCCAGCCTTTCTGCGTACAGCGACATGCGCAGCTCCGGGGCCGTCAGATCGGCGATTTCCAGTTCCGGCGCCGCGAGTTCGACCGCATCCAGTCGACCCCGGTCCAGCCGGCCGGCGAGACGCTTGCCGACGAATTCCGCTCGACCGCTCAGCTCCTGCGCTTGCGGCCAGCCGGGCCGGTAGTCCAGTCTCGCGCCCTCGAATTCGACCCCGGCCTGATACGAGCCCGGCCGCAGATCCCGGGCTCGGGTTCCGGCCCGCATGTGGAAATTGACGAATCCGCTGGCCCGCTCGATCCAGGTCAGCGACTGATCCAGCCATTCCATGGCCGGGTCCGGAATGGTTCGGTAACTCAGGTACGGCCGCGGGTCGGCCGGCCCGACCCGATCGACGTCGATGACGAAATCCAGAAACGGTCGCGGGCGCTGCAGGTAAATCCATCCGTCGGCCCGGGCCGCGGCCACCGGATGTTCGATCTGCAGCCCGCGCAGTTCCAGGCTGTCCGGAGAAACCAGGACGGCGCCGGAAAGGGCATCCAGGGCGATGTCGGCCCGAATCAGGTGCGGCCAGCGGATGTCCGGCTGGCCGCCGGGCTTCAGCACCAGTCGGTCGCCGGCCAGGCCCAGGGTCAGATCCAGCCCCGAAACCGACGGCCAGGGATCATCCAGCTCGAACGACAGACCCTCCACGCGCCCGGAAGCACGGTGCACGGACAGGTTGCGATCCAGCCCCAGCTGCAGCTCCTCGACCCGACCCGCGGCAGCGGCTGGCCACCCGGCCAGCCCCGGCACCCGGGAATCCAGGGCAGCATGCAGGCCTTGAAGATCGAGAAAATCCGCGGCCAGAGCCCAGTGATCTCCGCGCCGCGCAATTGCCAGGCCGGCGGCAACCCGGCTCGCCCCGGAAAACAGTTCGGGAATCTCGATCTGGACGGCACGCCGGCTGCGCGTCAGCAGGGCCTGGCCGCGCAGCGGCACCGTCTCCGAACCAGCCCGCAAGGCATAGTCCAGGTCCAGGCGCAGGCGATCCTCGGCCGCCGACCATTCCAGCCAAAGCTCCAGATCCAGGCGCGCAGTTTCCCGGTCAAGTTCCGATTCCGAGGGCCGCTGCTGAAACATTTCCAGGCCAAGACCGTCGGCTCCGAGCCAGCCCCGGGCCGATTCCCAGCGACCCTCGGGATGGTCAATCAGCACCCGCAGGTCGATCTGCTCTTCGGGCATTTCCTTGCGGCTGAGGATGCCGTGAAACTGGGTCTGCGATCCGTGCCGCTCGATGCCGCCTTCGTCCAGCACCAGCACCAGTTCCGGCCACTGCCGAGGCCGGATCGTGACGCGGGCATCGCGAATCAGCAGGTCGCCTACCGGCAGCTGGTCGCGCGCAGTATCGCCGGTCATGGCCGCGCCGGCGGCCAGCTCGGCCCCCCAGCGACCCTCTGCGTCCGGCTCCAGGATCAGTTCCAGGCCCAACAGGACCAGGCGCACCGGATTCGCGCGCGGATTCGCGATATTGAGCAGGCTCAGCTCCAGGCGCGCCTGGTCGATTTCCAGGCGATTGCCCTGGCCGTCGTCCAGGTGCACGCCGATCAGATGCAGCCTGGGCGTCAATCGCGGCCAGTGCGCTTCCAGCCTGTCGATTTCCACGGTCTGGCCGATTCGATCGCTCATGGCCTGCTGCAGCCAGGGCCTGATCTCGTCGGCAAACGGGGCCAGGGCGCGCCCGACCCCGACCAGCACCGCGGTGCCGATGACCAGCACGGCCAGCGTGGTCAGCAGCAGGCCACGCAGCTGTCGCCAGAACCAGGCCAGGCGCGTTGATGATTTCTGTCGGGTCAAAGCAGGACGACGTCGAACTGTTCCTGACCGTATTGCTCTTCGGGCTGAAAACAGATCGTCGTGCCAAGCTGCTCGGTCAACTCGGCAATGGTGCGGTGGTGATCCTCGAGGATGCGATCAACGACCCGGGGACTGGCCATGATCCGGAGTTGTCCGGTTTCGAACTGGCGCACGGCGCGCAGGATCTCGCGGAAGATCTCCGAGCAGACCGTATCCACGCTCTTGACCCGGCCCAGACCGCCGCAGGCCGGGCACGGCTCGCACAGGCGATGCTCCAGACTTTCGGTCGTGCGCTTGCGGGTCATCTCGACCAGGCCCAGAGGCGAAATGTCGGACACGGACGTACGGGCATGATCGCGGGACAGGGCCCGCAGCAGCGTTCGCAGCACCTGGCGGCGATGCTCCGGCTCGGTCATGTCGATGAAATCGATGATGATGATGCCGCCGAGATTGCGCAGGCGCAGCTGGCGGGCAATGGCCTGGGCCGACTCGAGATTGGTCTTGTAAATCGTGTCCTCGAGGTTGCGAAAACCAACGTAGGCCCCGGTGTTCACGTCCACCGTGGTCATGGCCTCGGTCTGATCGATGGTCAGGTGGCCGCCCGACTTCAGCGCCACCGTGCGGCTCAGGGCGCGCTCGATTTCGTCTTCGACGCCGTACAGGTCGAACAAGGGGCCGTCGCCGCCGTAGGGCTCGATTCGATCGACCCAATCCGGAAAAAACTCGCGCGCGAACAGGCGCGCCTCGGCGACGGTCCTGGCGTCGTCGATCCGGACCTTCTCGACCTCACCGTGCATCAGGTCGCGCAGGGACCGAAACGGCAGCGACAGGTCTTCGTAAATGCATTGCCCGGCTTCGGCACTCTCCATGGCCCCGGCGATCCGCTGCCACAGGCGCCGCAGGTAGTCCAGATCACGGGCCAGCGCCTCCTCGCCGACGTCTTCGGCGTTGGTCCGAAGAATGAAGCCGGCCTTGCTCTCCTCGCCGACCAGCCGACGCACCAGATCGCGCAGGCGTTGGCGTTCTTCCTCGGACTCGATCCGCACCGACACGCCGATGTTGTCGACCTCGGGGAGCAGGACGAGATAGCGCGAGGGAATGCTGAGCTGGGTGGTCAGGCGCGCACCCTTGGTTCCGAGCGGATCCTTGATGACCTGGACCAGCACGTTCTGGCCCTGGCTCAGCAGATCGCTGATCGGCGGAGCCGCGACCGGCTCGCCCTCTTCGGTCAGTTCCGGCTGGCGCGGCATGATGTCGTTGGCATGCAGGAACGCGGTTCGGTCCAGGCCAATGTTGACGAACGCGGCCTGCATGCCGGGCAGAACCCGTTCGACCCGCCCCATGTAGATATTGCCAACGTAGCTGCCGTCGTCCCAGCGCTCCAGGTACAGCTCCTGGAGCAGACCGTTCTCGACCACCGCGACCCGGCTTTCGGTCGGCGTGACGTTGATCAGGATTTCGTCAGTCAATGCAGTGTCCAGGGCCGCTGGCGATCAGCGGCGTCAGTGTGGCGTCGAGGGCAAAGAATAGCATTCTGCGCTCGCCAGGCCGTTCGTCTCCTGCCTGCCGGCCGGCAGGCCAGCGGGCTTTTACGACGACAGCAGCCCGGCTTCGCGGAGCAGTTCGGCGGTCTCGAACAGCGGCAATCCGACCACGCCGGTATAACTGCCGTCGATGCGCCGGATCCACAACCCGGCCTGGTTCTGGATTCCGTACGCTCCGGCCTTGTCGTCGCCTTCGCCGGATGCCGCGTAGTTCTCGATCCAGGCCTGCGGCAGACAGACAAACTCGACCCGGGTCACGCTCATCCGTTCGAGGCGACGGCCGTCCGGGCAGGCCAGGACAACCGCCGAGAGCACTTCGTGCGCGCGACCGGACAAGGCGGCGAGCATGACTCGGGCCTGGGCCGCGTCGGCGGGCTTGCCGAGCACCTTTCCGTCGAGCACCACCGCCGTGTCCGAACCGAGCACGAAGGCATCCGGGTGATCGCTCCAGACGGCCACGGCCTTGTCCGCGGCAACCCGCCGGACGTACGCGCTGGCCGACTCCTCGTCGCGCTGCCCTTCATCGACGCCGGCCGGCACCACGGTAAACGCAAGACCGCACTGCGCGAGCAGCTCGCGGCGCCGCGGCGAGGCCGATGCCAGGATCAGCGGCGGCTCAGCCACGGTGATAGGGATGCCCGCTCAACAGGGTGAAGGCGCGGTAGAGCTGCTCGGCAACCAGGATCCGCACCAGCATGTGCGGATAGACGGCCGGGCCCAGCGACCAGCGGATCGCGCACTCGTCCAGCAACCCGGGCGCCAGCCCGTCGGCCCCACCGATGAAAAAACAGACCGGATCACCATCCGCCTGCCAGCCTTCCAGCGATTCGGCCAGGCGCTCGGTCGACCAGGCGTGGCGATCGCCATGCAGGGCGACGCAGCGGGCCCGATCGGGCCGGCGTGCGCGCAGGCGCTCGGCCTCGACCTCGCGCGAGCGGTCGCCCCCGCCCCGGCCGGCCGGGCTCACTTCCCTCAGCTCCAGCCCCAGGTGCGGCGGAAAGCGACGCGCGTATTCGGTCCACCCGGCCGCAATCCAGCTCGGCATGCGATTGCCGACGGCGGCCACGACCAGCTTCACGCCCTACTCCGTCGCAGCCGCAGTCAGGCCTGGGCCGACGACGGACGCGTGGCCGGCGGCGCCAGCCACAGTTTTTCCAGGTTGTAGAGGGCGCGGGTCTGCGGCAGCATGAGATGAACCACGACGTCGGCCAGATCGACGAGGACCCACTCGGCCTCCCGGTCGCCCTCCACGCCGAGGGGCCGATACCCGGCCGACTTGGCGCGCTGGACCAGGCGGTCGGCCATGGCCTTGACCTGACGGGTGGAACTGCCGCTGGCGACAATCATGAAATCGGCGAAAGTGGATCGGTCGGTCAGGTCGATGACCTGGATGTTGTCACCCTTGGCGTCCTCGAGGACGCCAACGGCCAGGTCGCAAAGGGGGCGGGATTCGATAACAGACTGTGGATTCAATTCGACTCGCTTGGGCTCGGAAGGATCGGAGCGCCAAGTTTACCCTTTTGCCGGATCGGTTTCATCCGTCCCGTACAGGCCGTGCTTGCGAATGTAGGTCAGCACCGTATCCGGCAGCAGGAACCTCGGATCCCAGCCACGCCCGAGCTGGTTGCGGATGTCGGTGGACGAAATCGCCAGCTGGGTGACTTCCACATGGCAGACCAGGCCGGCCGGAGAGCGCATCAGATCGCGGGCCCGTTTGACGCGGCTTGCTTCCAGCACCCGGCCAAGGCGTTGCGGGTACTGCGGCTCGCTGCGCGGCCGGGTCATGACCACCAGGTGAGCCAAACCCAGCAGATCCTGCCAGCGATGCCAGCGATCGAGCTGATTGGCGGCATCCTGTCCCAGACACAGCAGCATCGGGACTGCGCCGACTTCGGCCCGAACGCTTTCCAGGGTATCGACCATGTACGACGGACCGTCTCGTCTGACCTCGCGCTCGTCGACGTGCAGGTCCGAGTAGGACGCCACGGCCAGTTCGAGCATGGCCAGGCGGTGAAACGGGTCCGCCCAGGCGCCGTCGCGATGCGGCGGGCGACCGGCTGGAACCAGACGAAAATCGCTGACCTTCAATCGCTCGGAAATCTCCGCGGCGGCGCGCAGATGCCCGTAGTGCACGGGATCGAAGGTGCCGCCAAAAATGGCGACGGCTCGGTTGCGGATGCCGCGGCCGGCTCTAGGCGACATGGCCAGTCGCCTCCGTGCCCGCCAGGTCGACGCACAGCCGCTCCAGCGCCACCCAGAACTCGAGACGGTCGTTGGACTTGGCGATGCGGTCCAGATCCGAGAGCCGCGCCACCGCAAGGCGGACGGCAGCCGGGGACAGCCTGCGGGCGGCTGCGGCGATCGGCGGCCGACGAGAAGGCCAGACCTTGAGTTCCTCGAACGCCTGAGTTTCGCTCATCCGCGGCGCTCGCAGCTGAAAGGCGGCCACCAGCTGCAGCTCGCGCGCCAGGGCGGCAATGATCATGGGCATGGGCGTATCGGTATCGCGCAAGCCGCGGATGCAGCGAACGGCGGCCGCCGCCCGCGCCGTCAGGACCAGTTCGACCAGGCGGAAGCTGTCGAAGCGGGCACTATCGGCCACCGCGGTTCGCAGTTCATCGACACCGATCCGCGCGTCGGATCCGCACAGCAAGGCCAGCCGCTCGATTTCCTGGGCGGCCGCCAGCAGGTTGCCCTCCAGGCGCTCGGCCAGAAAGCGCCCCGCCGCACGGTCGGCCTGAAGGCCCCTGGCGGCCAGGCGACGGGCGATCCAGTCGGGCAACTGCGGCGCCTTGACCGTCCAGCAGGGCACGTAGACGCCGGCACGATCCAGCGCCTTCGCCCAGGCGCTTTTCTCCTGCTGCAGGTCCCAGGCGCCGCACTTGAGCAGCAGCACATCGTCGCTGTCGGTCTCCAGCCACGCGCGCAGGGCCGCCCCGCCGTCGCGCCCGGGCTTGCCGCTGGGCAATCGAACTTCGACCAGACGGCGACTGGCAAACAGGGACAGGGTCTCGGTGGCCCCGCTCAGCTGCTGCCAGTCAAAGCGCGCATCCGCCTCGAGCACCAGCCGCTCGGCGACCCCGTTGGACCGAGCTGCCCGGCGCACGGCGTCGCAAGATTCCTCGACCAGCAAATGCTCCGGCCCGGCGATCAGGTAGGCCCGCGCCAGGCCCCGGGCGAGCTGGCCTTCCAGCCTGTCCGGAAACACCTTCATCGGGCCGGCATCGCCTCCAGTCGTCTGATCAGGGTCGAGACCATGGCTTCACGCAAATCGGCACGGAGGAACTCCTCTTCGCGCGAAGCGGCAAGAATGGCCTGCTCATCGAAGCTGTACTCGCGCGTCAGGCGCAGGCTTTCGCGAGCAATCAGTACCTCACCGGCCGCGTCGAGCAGCTCGAACTCCAGGTCGAAAATCAGAACGAATTCGCGAACCCGTGCCTGTCCGGAGATCGTCAGGGGTTCGCTGCGCATCCGCTCGGAGTGAATGCGCAAAACGGCGCTGCGCTCGCCGCGCTCATCAACCACGTCGATTTCGTTCGCCCGCAAGCGCAGCGACAGATCGCGGGCGAACGGGCTGCTGCGATCCGGCACGGCCAGCCAGGTTTCGGCCATGGCCGGCGGCAGGCGCGCCTCGCCGCGCAACTGAAAACCGCAGGCGCTCAGCAGCAAAAGCAGCGCCAGGAGCAGGAAACGCATCTGGTTCATCAGGCAGCGACGATGTTGACCAGCTTGTCCGGCACGACGATGACCTTGCGTATCGTCTTGTCGGCGATGAAGCGCGCGACGTTGGGCTCGGCCCGGGCCAGACCCTCGACCAGCTCTTGTTCGCTGCCCGGCGCGGCCTCGATCCGACCGCGCACCTTGCCGTTGACCTGAACCACCAGGGTCACCGTCTGGCGGGCCAGCGCGGATTCATCGACCGCCGGCCAGCCGGCGTCGAAGACCGACCCATCCGCGCCCAGTTTTCGCCACAACGCTTCCGACAGATGCGGCGTGACCGGTGCAATCAGGCGAACCAGAGCGGTCCAGCACTCCTGGACGAGCGCCCGATCGTTGGTAGCAGACGGCTCGAACCGGGCCAGACCGTTGCAGCATTCCATGACCGCGGCGATCGCGGTGTTGAAGGTCAGGCGGCGCCCGAAGTCGTCCGTGACCTTGGCGATGGTTTCATGCAGCAGCCGTCTCAATGCCAGACCGTTATCGTCCAGTTTCCGCACTTCGAGAACATCCGTCACAACGCCTTGCGCTGCGTGGCGCTGGACGCCGTTCCACAATCGCCGCAGGAAACGCCATGAACCCTCGACCCCGGCCTCCGACCACTCCAGCGACTGCTCGGGCGGGGCGGCGAACATCGAAAACAGCCGAACCGTATCGGCCCCGTACTGATCGACCAGCGCCTGGGGATCGACGCCGTTGTTCTTGGACTTGGCCATTTTTTCGACCCCGCCCGGAATCACCGGCTGACCGTCTTCGACCCGCACCGCCGAGACCACGCCGCCTTTTGCATCGCGCTGGACCTCGACCTCGGCCGGATTGAACCAGGTGCGGCGACCGTTCTCGTCCTCACGGTAGAAGGTCTCGGCCAGCACCATGCCCTGGGTGAGCAGGCGGGCAAACGGCTCGTCCACGCTCACCAGGCCCTGGTCGCGCATCAGCCTGGTCCAGAATCGGGCGTAGAGCAGGTGCAGAATCGCATGCTCGATGCCGCCGATGTACTGGTCTACGGGCATCCACTCGGCGGTGCGCTCATCGACCATGGCCCGGTCGTTGTCCGGACAGGTGTAGCGCAGGAAGTACCACGACGAGTCAACGAAGGTATCCATCGTGTCGGTCTCGCGCCGGGCCGGCTTGCCGCATTTCGGGCAGGGCACGTTCAGGAAGGCCTCGCAGCGCTTGAGCGGATTGCCGGCACCGTCCGGGACCAGGTCTTCGGGCAGCACCACCGGCAAGTCTTCCTCCGGCACCGGCACCGCGCCGCAGTCCTGGCAGTGGATGATGGGGATGGGGCAGCCCCAGTAGCGCTGGCGCGAGATTCCCCAGTCGCGCAGGCGGAACTGGACCCTCGCCTTGCCGGCGCCCTTTTTCTCCAGATCGGCGACGATGGCGGCAAAACCGTCGGCACAGGACAGGCCGGTGTAGGGACCGGAATCGACCAGCGTGCCGTCCTTGGCGGCATACGACTCGTGCCATCGCCGATCGTCGTAGGCCTGACCTTCGGGCAGCGCGATGACCTGACGGATCGGCAGATCGTATTTCCGGGCGAACTCGAAGTCGCGCTCGTCGTGCGCCGGAACGGCCATGATCGCGCCTTCGCCGTAGCCCATCAGCACGTAGTTGGCAATCCAGACCGGGATTTGCTCGCCGGTCAGCGGATGGGTCGCCGTCAGTCCCGTATCCATCCCCAGTTTTTCCTGGGTGGCGATATCGGCCTCCGAGACCCCGCCCTTCTGGCACTCCCGAATGAACGCGGCAAGCTCCGGGTTCGATTCCGCGGCCCGACAGGCCAGCGGATGCTCGGCGGCCACCGCCATGAAGGTCGCGCCCATCAGGGTATCGGGGCGGGTGGTGAAGACCTTGATGACCTGATCGGTGCAGGCAAAGGCAATTTCGGCACCCTCGCTGCGTCCGATCCAGTTGGCCTGCATGGCCCGAACCCGATCCGGCCAGCCGTCCAGCTGGTCCAGGCTGTCGAGCAGTTCCTGCGCGTAGTCGGTGATGCGCAGGTAATACATGGGAATTTCGCGCTTCTCGACCAGCGCACCGGTGCGCCAGCCGCGCCCGTCGAGGACCTGTTCGTTGGCCAGCACGGTCTGGTCGACCGGATCCCAGTTGACCGTGCCGGTCTTCTGGTAGGCGATGCCGCGCTCGAGCAGCTGGAGAAAGAACCACTGGTTCCAGCGGTAGTAGTCCGGGTTGCAGGTCGCGATTTCGCGCTCCCAGTCGATGGCAAAGCCCAGGCTTTGCAGCTGGCCGCGCATGTGCCGGATGTTGGCTCGGGTCCATTCGGCCGGCGGCACCCCGTTGGCCATTGCGGCATTCTCGGCCGGCAGACCGAACGCATCCCATCCCATGGGCTGGAGCACTCTCCGGCCGCGCATGATCTGGTAGCGCGACATGACGTCGCAGATGGTGTAGTTGCGCATGTGGCCCATGTGCAGCTTGCCCGATGGATAGGGAAACATGCTCAGGCAGTAGTAGGTTTCGCCGTCGCCGCGATCGGCCCGATGCAGCCTTTCGGTTTCCCAGAATTCCCGGATGGCAGGCTCCAGCACGGCCGGATGGTAGGTTTCCGAGGTCATCTCCGTCATGAGGGTATTCGTCTACAAAGTCGCAAGTGTAAACGGCCTTGGCGCCCGTTGCTCTGGTAGCATGGCGCTGGAATCCCTGCGGACCTTCGTGTATGCCTCTTGTTCGTCTCGCTGTAGTGCTGTTTCTGGTCATCGTCCTGACGGCCTGCGGATCTCGCCAGGTCCAGGATTCGCTGGTCGGCTCCACCGCGCAACGACTGGTCAGCTATGCCATCGACGACCTGGCCCGCTCGCTGCCGGAGTCCGATTTCGCTCCGCTTTCCGGCCAGCGTCTTCGGATCGAATCGCATTTCCTCGAAAACGGCGACCTGCGCGCCTACGCCGATCAGCGGCTGGCGATGGAACTGAGCAGCCGGTTCGGCATCGAGGTGGTCGACGGGCTCATTCCGGCCGACCATGTGCTGGCGGTGTTTTATACCTCGCTGGGCACCGACCAGGACAGCCGCGGTTTTTTCCTGCCCCTGGGCTTCGTACCCGGCGTGGCCGAGACGATGCAAATCAACCTGATCACGCTGGAGCAGTTCCACGGCGTCGCCGAAATGTACTATTACATCGATCAGGATCAGCGCAGCGACATCCTGCAGTCGCGCCAGCGCACCGACGCGCTGGGCTTGCCGATCATCACGATTCCGTTGAATACCCTGCCGTAAGCGAATGGACGAACGGCCGGTCTACCGGCCAATGATCCTCAGAACCAAGGCCCTGTCCGATGAGTGAAACCACCGGCTCCGCGCACTCCATCACCCCGCTTTCTGCCGACACGGGCTCGGTCAATCCGTTCGTCGAAATGATCGCCGAGGCGACCGCGCCGCTGACCGGCGGCGACTACTTCCGAACCCTGGTCGCCCGGCTGGCCAATCTGCTGGATGTCGAAGTCGCGCTGGTCACCGAATGCCTGGACTACCCGGAAAACCACGTTCGCACCCTGGCCCTCTGGCACGGATCGAGCTTTTCCGAGGACATCACTTTCGATCTGGTCGGAACGCCGTGCGAGGACGTGATCCACGGCGGCGAGTTCTGTTTCTACCCGGACCGGATGAACGAACGCTTTCCGGAGTGGGCGATCGAGGAAGGCGGCGTGGAGAGCTTCATCGGCATCCCGGTCTTTGCCCCCAGCGATGGTCGCGTGGTCGGCCACATTGCCGTCTACGACCACCACCGAATGGACGAGGACCAGATCGTCGAGTCCATGTTCCGCATCATCGCCGCGCGGGTCGGCGCCGAGATCGAGCGCATGCAGTCCGAGCAGGCCCTGCGCGACAGCGAGGCGCGGGCTCGTCAGCATTTAAGCCAGCTCGCCCACGTCTCCCGTCTCGGGGCACTCGGCGAGATGGCCTCGGCATTGGCCCACGAGATCAACCAGCCGCTGACCACGGTGACCACCTACGCCCACACCTGCCTGCACGTGCTCGACCGGCCGGACCCGGATCTGGACAAGCTCAGAGAGGCCTTGAAGCTTTCGCTGGAAGGTGCTCACCGGGCTCAGCAGGTCATCAAGCGCCTGCGCGCCTACGTGGCGCGCGGCGAGCTCAAGACCCGGCTCATCCCGGTTCAGCGCCTGCTCGATGATTGTCTGGTCCTGCTCCAGACCGAGACCCGGCATCATCAGATCGAGCTGGATCTCGACCTGCCGGTCGAGGTCTTGCGCATCCGGGTCGATAGCGTGCTGATCCAGCAGGTGCTGCTCAACCTGGTTCGAAACGCTGCCGACGCGATCAATCACAGCGAGCGGCCGGATCGCCGCATCGGCCTGCGCGTCAGCCCGTCCGATCACGGCATGATCGAATTCGAAGTCGAGGACACCGGCACCGGGATTTCGCCCGACATGCGGTCCCGCCTGTTCGAGCCGTTCGCCAGCAGTCGCCAGGGCGGGCTGGGGATCGGTCTGTCGCTGTGCCGATCGCTGGTCGAGGCGCACGGCGGGACCCTCTGGCTGGCCGATACCTCGGACCGGGGCTCGTGTTTTCGTTTCCGCGTGCCCAGCGGTTGCGAACTCCACGCCGGCAATCCCTCAGGCCCCGGCGATCAGCCGGCAATCGGCTGAAAGTCGTTCCCTGAGTTGCTGACGAGCCCGGTGGACACGAGTCATCGCCGCGCTGCGGCTGATGCCCATGGCGCGGGTAATCTCGCAAATCGAGCAACCCAGGAAGGCCTGCATGCGCAGCGGTTCGGCGTACTTGCGCGGCAGCCGGTCGAGTTCGACCCGGATCTGCCCGTTGAGAATCAGGGTCTCGGCATCCATCCCCTCGCCATCGGTGAGCTGGCGATCCTCGATGTCCACCGTATCGAGTTGCTTGCGCTCGAAGCGGCGCGCGTTTTCCCGTCGCAGCGTCGTCAACAGCCAGGGCTTGACCGCCTGGACGTCGCGCAGCTGATCAATCTTGCGCCAGGCCCGGATCATGGTTTCCTGGACGAGGTCCTGGGCGACTTCCCGATCGCCGGTCAGCCAGCAGCCGAAGCGGAACAGATCGTCGGCGTGGGACGCCACAAGGGTTTCGAAACGCTGGGTCTGGGTGTTTGCGGGCATGTCCTGTCTCCTGTCGGTCGTTGATCGTGGCCGACAGTATTTCGTCCGACAGGGTCTGGGCACCATACGGAATTCTACGGGTCGGTAGAACTACGTAGAGCGCGGTTCAGCCAGCAGAAAACGCCGACCCGGCCACGCCGGCCGGGTCTCGGGTAGAAGCGGGAGCGAACGCACCGAGGACGCGCTCAGAGCAGCCAGTCGCGGTAGCTGTAG